>NZ_JBFAOH010000031.1:0-70647 GCF_040675175.1 Nonomuraea sp. NPDC049649 | reverse complement strand
TGTGTCACAACTCGACATGATCGCGGCGGCTCTTCGCGTCACGCCACACGACCAGCGGCAACACCGTGAAGATCACGATCTACGGCTGCCGTATCCGCGCACCGGGAACGTTCTGCCTTTATTAGGAGATCCGCCGCCGCACCGACGTGGTCGGCATCTTCCCGCACCGCGAGGCGATCGTCCGGCTGGTCGGCGCGGTGCTGGCCGAGCAGCACGACGAGTGGACCGAAGGCCGCCGCTACCTCGGCCTGGACATCCTGGCCAAAGCCCGCGTCCGGCTCATCGCGGGCGACACACCGGTCCAGAATCCGCTTCCGCAGACACTTACCGCTTAACCTGCAGAAACAGGATCACGCGGAGATCGATTCATACACCACGTCCGTGGACGTGACCCGGAGCCTGGTGCGGGTGGCCGGATCGCGGTGGAGCGTGGAGGAGTGTTTCCAGGCCACCAAGAACGAGGTCGGCCTGGACCACTACCAGGTCCGCAAGCACCTGGCCTGGTATCGGCACATCACCTTGGCCATGGTCGCCCACGCTCACCTGGCCTTCCTTGCCGCCGGTCCACCCGGCCCGCCCGGCGCAACAAGCGATCAGCAGGGCGAGACTTCCCCAGGCCTCGCCACACAGGGGCCCTGCCAACAGGGACGATCACGACCTGAGAGTGCGAACGGTGACGATTCCGGCGAGTTGATCCCGCTCACCGTCAACGAGATCCGGCGTCTGCACGCCCACCTCGCCCAGCCCCGACACCCCGCCAGTCACCGGATCCGCTGGTCACAGTGGCGCCGTCGACATCAGGCCCGCTCCCGCCGCTGCCATTACCAACGGCAGCAACGACTCATCGATCAATAAGTGCGGCTGGAGTACTAACGGCGACCTGTCGGATCTCCTTAGATCGAGGTTAGATTCTGGACGACTTGAAGCTATTCTGGGAGGTTCAGCAGGAGCACCGAAATGATGACACCCAAAGCTACACTGAAACCTCGCATAACTCGCGAGCCGACCGGAAGAGCACTAGAGAGAATCGTTGGAATATAGGCCAGCTGTAGCATCGCTCGCACCACCGCAAGCGCGTCCTTATCAAGGCGCTCCGGCCTCATATCATCCCATGCATAATCGTAAACTGGAATAAGCTCGCCTACGATTACAGCCAGAAAGGCGGGGACAAACATGCAAGCCCACAGCGCCCTCCACACAAGCGTTTTCTCTTTTCCGCCAGATTGCCGATCATCGGCCACTTGCACCACAGATCCTCCTCAAACTGATTGATTACCTACCGATGATGCTTTTCACGGTTGGCAATGCCTTGAAATAGCGATCCGCGTATCGTTGCGCATCGGGCCCCGACCCATTCCACGCGGCTACGACTCGGCGTGTCTCTTTTTCATCCCATCCAGGCCTCTGACCATGGAGGTTCGCCAGATGCTTCCCGGCGAGAAAGAGGTTAGAGGCAGGATTTTTGAGAAGCTTTATTATCTGACTACCCAGCGTCACATCCACCTTCGTATATCCGAGCAGATCCATGGCAAGCCCGAATTGCATCGAGACCGAGCCGAAGGAGGTTGCGAAAAGCGTCTCCCTGTCATCAAAAATCATGCGCTTCAGAAAAGCCAGATCGTCGATGATGGGAGGGTCTCCACCCACTTCACCATAAGCGATTCCTCCAAGAAGGACAGGAGGTATTCCCCAGTAGACAGCGGCAGCTACGATGACGTCTTTGTAAGCCCTAACCCACTTTTCCTTGAAGGCTTGGACCATTGCTTTAGCCTTATCACGATTACCGTGTTTAATGTGATACCCGTATAGGGCTCCGTCGGCATTAGTCCACGTGGGCCCCTTGACTTTCGCCCAGATGCGAGCGAATTCGTCTGCCGCACGATGTGTCGCCGTTTTCGTCGTGACCTTCGCGGGCTTACCGAGAGCACCTGCAAAGCAGGAGCAGCTTGGGAACTGATTGTGGTAGGCGGCGGTAACCGCCCATGTAATCGCCAATGCTTCATCGCTGACCACAGGCGTGTATTTGCTCATGAAGTCATCCTGAGCCGCAACGCTGGCTTCCCAAAAATCAATGACCAGGTTGTCCACACGTTTCGGCACAGGCCTCCCATTCGGCATGACCCCGATACGCTTTGCTTCCTCATCGGAGAAGCGGGGGTTACTCCTTAGTTCATAGCCGGGGGCGGTGACGAAGTCGCTCCACCAACGTTCTTGTCCGTAGGTCTCGTGGCAGATGCGACTGCTGCTGTCGACGCAGCCACTGCCGCCAACACCATAGGTCATATCGGCCACGCCGGCGGGCGGATACTTGAAGCCGCCGTTTTGAGCGGCTCCGAGACACAGGTAGCCGCTGCTGCACCCGACTCCGGCATAACCTGTGCTACCGCCGGAGCCCACACCAGTTGAGACGGTGGAGTGGCCGGTCGGGTCGATGCCCGTCAGGGGGGAGGCATTGGCATAGGTGTAGCGGTTGGCTTGCACGGACGGGTTCGGGTTGAGGGTCGCGGTGTCGCGGCTGGTGAAGGTGCCGGTGCCGGGCTGATACCAGCGGGCGTGCATGTTGACCTTGCTGGTGTCCGGGTCGGTGTACTCACCCTGGTAGCCGAGCGTGGTGGCAGCTCCGGTCTGGGCAGTGACGGCGCCGAAGGGGTCGAAGCTGGTGCTGGTCACCAGTGATGTGGTGAATGTGGCGACCAGGTCGCCGTGCAGATCCGACAGGGCCGCCACCGCAGGTCCGCCGCCTTCTTGCAGGCTGAGCAGGGAGCCGAAGGCATCCCGGCTGTACCTAGCTTGCACGGTGCCACTTGCGCTGATCGATGCTAGGTCGTTGCCGAGACCGGAGTAGGCGAAGGTCTGGTTGGTGGTGCCGCGGATGCGGCTAGTGACGCGGCCGAGGGCGTCGTAGCTGTAGAGGCTGTCGCCGTCGGCGATCATCCTGTCGAAGGCGTCGAAAGTGTAGGAGGTGGTGGTGCCGTCCTCGATCTGGCTGGCCAGGGTGCCGCGCGGGGTATAGGTGTAGTCGGTGCCGTCACCGTTGGTCAGGCGGCTGCGTTCGTCATAGGTGTAGGTGGCGCTGCCGGCCTTGGTGCGGTTGCCGGAGGCGTCCCACTCGTAGGCGGTGGTGCCGCCGCCGGGGGCGGTCCAGGAGGTCAGGCGTCCGGCGTGGTCGTAGCCGTAGGTGTTGGTGCCTGCCCCGGCGGTGCCGGTGGTGGTCTTGGTGGTGAGGTTGTCGTCGCTGTCCCACCCATAGGTGATCTTCGCGAGCTGGGTACCCGAGCTGTTCCTGAGGGTGTGGTCGGTCAGCCGGTCCATCGGGTCGTAGTCGAAGGTCTGGGTGCTGGCCTGGCCGCTGGTGGCGGTGATGGTCTTCAGGCGGCTGGCCGCGTCGTAGCCGTAGGTGAGGGTGCGGCCGGTGACCGGGTCGGTGGCGGTCGCGAGCCGGTTGGCGTTGTCCCAGGTGAAGGCTGCGGTGCCTGCGGCGTCGATGCGCTGGGTGGGGTTGCCGAGCGCGTCGTAGCTGTAGGCGGTCTGCTGGTTGCCGCCCTTGGAGACTGTCAAGGGCAGGTTGCGGTCGTTGTAGTCCACGGTCAGGTCGCCGATTGTGGTGGCGCGGCCTGCCAGGTCGTACCCGATGGTGCGCTCGGCGGTTGCGGCGCCGCCTCCGGCGCCTTCCTCGTCAGTGAGGCGGTTGAGGTGGTCGAACGTGCGGTCGATACGTACCCCACCCGGCTGGATGGTAGCTACAGGGTTGCCGACAGCGTCATAGAGGTAGGTCCAGGTGCGGTCGGCCAGGTTGGGGTGGGCGGTAGTGGCCGGTTCGGTGACGGTTTCGGGCAGACCGAGGCTGTTGTAGCTGGTCCAGGTGGCGTGGCCGCGGCCGTCGGTCAACCTGGTGCGGGCACCGGTGGCGTCGTAGCCGAAGTTAGTGGTGATCGACTCGCTGGCTGAGACAGGTTCGATCAACGAGGTGAGGCGGCTCAGGGCGTCGAAGGTCTGCTGGGTGGTGTGGCCTTCCGGCGTGGTCGCGCTGGTCGGATTGCCGACCGCGTCATAGCCATAGGAGAAGCTGCGTTGCACGGTGCCGCTGGAGTTGAGGTCCTTGACAGCGGTCTGCCGTCCGGCCAGGTCGTATTCGGCGGTGGTGGCGTTGCCCAGCGGGTCGGTGGTCTTGACCAGGCGGCCAGCCAGGTCATAGTCCATCGTGGTGGTTTGGTTCAGCGGGTCCTTGACGGTGGTGACCTCACCGGCCGGGTTCACGGTATAGGTGCTGGTCTTGTCGCCTGGGGCGACCTGCTTGACCAGGCGGCCGGCGTCGTCGTACTCCATCCTGGTCACGTAGGCAGCCGTGGAGGGCTTGCGCTCGATCTGAGTGCTGGTGATCTGCCGGCCCAGGTCGTCATAGGTTGCCTCGGTCCGGGCACCGGTCGGCCCGATGCTGGCGGTGGCCTCTCCGACCAGATCGTACTCGGTGATCCAGGTTCCGGCGGTTTGCCCGGCGGGTGCCGGGGCGGTGACCTTGACCTGGCGGCCGAGTTGGTCGTAGGTGAAGCCGGTGACGTTGCCGCGCGGATCGGTGGTGCTGGTCCGCAGCCCGGCCGTGTCATAGGCATGTTGGATGACGGGTGTGATCGGGGTGCCGCCTGGCGGGGTGTAGGCGGGCGCGGTGGTGCTGATCAGCCGTCCCGCCTTGTCGTAGGCGGAGACGTGGGTGCGGCCCTCGGCGTCGGTCTGGTGGGTTTGGTTACCGACCGCGTCGTAGCCGATCAGTGTCGACGGGCGAACCTGACTGGCGGTGCCGTTCTTATCCACCTGCACCTCGGGGGCGGTGGTCTCCACCAACCGTTCCAGGATGTCGTAGCGCAGGGTGGTGGTGTAGTCGGCCGCGGTGGCACCGTCGGTGTTGCCCCGCGGATCGGTGATGGAGGTGACCAGGCCGCGCTCGTCATAGCCGAAAGTGGAGACGATGTCCTGGGCGCCGTTCTCGATGGTCTCGCGGGTGATCTGGTTGAGCTTGTTGTAGGCGTAGCTGGTGGATTCGGTTCGGCCGGTGCCCGCAGCCGTGAGGGTCTTCTTGGTGATGTTGGTGTTGGCGTCGTAGGTGAAGGCGGTGGTGCGAGCCAGCCCGCCTGGGTCGAGCGTCTGTGAGACCAGGCGGCTGGCCGCGTCGTAGTCGAAGACGGTGATGGTGGTGCCGTGGCCGGTCATCTGCTCGATGAGGTTGCCCGCCGGGTCGTACTCATCGGCATGCACCACCACATCTCGGGGTGTAGTGGAGCCGTTGAGCTTGGCGTCGTCGGCGATCTGCTCCTTGAGCCGGTTGTCCCACCAGTACACGTTGGTGGTCTTTCGGCCCATCGCATCAACGACGGCGACCAGTCGCCCGCCCGCGTCATAGGCGCGTGATTCCAGCAGCACGTCCTGTGCGGGCTGCGGGTTTACTGGGCTGCCGGTCCAGCCCTTCAACGTGCGCGATACGAGTTCGCCGCGCTTGCTGTAGCCCGACTCGATCACCGTGCCGCGCGCGTCGGTCACCTGGGTCAGCCAACCGTGCTGGTTCCACACCTGCTGCACTACGCCGCCCTCCGGTCCGGTGATCGTCTTTTGCCGGCCGTGGCTGTCGTAGGTGTAGGTGGTGACCCGGTCCGGCTCGCCACCGGTCAGGTCTGCCACGGTCTTCGAGGTCACGTTGCCGTCGGCGTCGTAGGCGTAGCGGGTCTGGGCGGTGTGCGTGACGTCAGTGATCTCGTTCTTCACTCCGGGGGCGGTGCTGGAGGTCACCCGGCCGCGCCCGTCGTAGGAGAAGGTGGTCTCCGCACCCCCCGGAACGGCGGCGGAAATACGGGTGCTGGAGGTCAGACGGCCCAGCACGTCATACTCCAACTCGGTCACCAGGCCTTCGGGGTCGGTCTGCTCGGCCAGATCCCCTGCGGCGCTGTAACGGTAACTCCACACGCTGCCGCGCGCGTCGGTACGGGTCTTGACCAGACCGGCCGGGGTGGTGCCTCCGCCGACCGCGCTCTCGCTGCCGTCGGTGTAGGTGGTAGTGACGGTACGGCCGGACGGGAAGTCCGCGGTTTTCTGGCTGGTCTGCTCGGTCACCTCACCGTGGCTGTTGTAGACGATGGTGGTGGCGAAGGTGGCATCGGAGTCAGAGTTCGAACGCCCGTCCCGGTAGGCGATTACCTGGTCGTTGCGCGGGTCGAACGGGTCGTTCTCGTTCAGGTAGTAGGTCCAGAACTCGATAGCGCACTGCCCCTGCGCCCGGCAGTACTGCCTGCCGAGCGTGTTGCCGCGCTTGTCCTGGTAGATCTCGTTGAAGATGTTGTTGCGGTCGATGACCTTGTTCAGGAACCCCGCCTGGTCGTACTCCCACCAGGTGGTCTTCTGCAGTTGGTCGGTCTCACCGCGGATGCGATAGCCGCGCCAGGCGTCATACAGATACCCCAGCGTGTTGTTGCCCGGATCGGTGACGAACACCTGGGCCTCGCCGTACTGCTGGTCGATGCTGAGATCGCTGATCTGCCAGGTGCCGCCGTTGTTGTCCACATGAGTGGCGATGCGGTCTGTCTTGTCGTCGTAGGTGTTGGACGCCCACACCCGCCCAGACGGCAAAGTGATCGTCGACAGCTGATGCGACGCACCCGCGCGAGCCGCGTAGTGCGCCTGCACCTCAGCCGCAGTCAGCGACTTGCCGTAGAGGGCGACCTCGTCCATGTGACCCTGCAGGGGGAAGGCCTGCACACCCGACGGCACCGCCGGGGATCTGGAAGCATCGGTCACGCCGTTGCCGATCGTGGCGTAGGTCCGCCACGCGGTCACGGTGCCGGTCGTGGTGCCGACCTGCTGGCCGTCCAGATACAGCGTCTGATCTTCGCCCTCCACGGTCAGCACCGCGTGATGCCACTGGCCGTCGTTCACAGTGCCGGTGGAGGTGATGGGGGACATCACCGCGTCCAGCGCGCCGCGCAGCTTGCCGTCGGTGCCCACATACAGCATCGCGCCGCGGGCGAGGTTGCCGCTCTGCTGGGTGCCGGCCGCAACCAGCACGCCGGACTGGCTGGTCTTGAACCACGCCTCGACCGACAGCTCGTCTCCCAGGTGCGGGATCGTGTTCGAGGGCAGCTTGACGATCGAACCGGATTGGAAGCCCGCGGCGGTGTCGGTGGTCCCCGCCAGCGCGCCCTGCTGGCCGAGCGTCACCCCTTGATAGGTCAGATCACCGGCACCCGCGCCCAGATCAGTGCCGGTCGTGCCGGACGCCTCACCCAGCCGCCAGTAACCGAACGGGTCGGAATCCAGCACCCGGCTGCGATACAGCGACCCGCCACCGTAGGCGTAGGTAGTGCAGTTGGGGGCCGCCACCGGCGCACACACTTCCACCAACCGGCCCGCGTCATAGGTGTAGGTCCAGGTGAGCGGCTGCCCGCCGACCGGAGCACTGGACACCGAGGCCACCCGGTCGCCCTGCCAGGTGAACGTTACTGACCGGCCGCCCACTCCGCTGACGGTGGTGAGCTTGCCGCCCGCGTCATAAGTGAGCGTCTGGGTGCGCTCGCGTCGATCCTTGATCTCGGTCAGCTTGCCGGAGGAGTTGAACAGGTAGGTGGTGGCACTCTTGTCCATCAGCCGCCAGCCGCCGTTCTCCTCCGCCAGCGTGGCGTACATGCCCGGCGGCGACTGGAAGCTGCCGTCCCCATTGGCCAGGAAACGCACCAGGCGCCCGTCCGGATAGGTCACCACAGCCGACGTCGACGCCCCGCGCACCTCCTCGACGACCTTCATGTCCCAGCGGGTCGACCAGCCCGCCCCGAACATGCCATCCGTTCGCGGATCCAAACTGTTGTAGGTGCGCACCACCGACAGCGGCGGCCCCACCGTAGCCACCGTCAGGTCGGTGAAAGTGGCGGTGTAGTTACCGGTCTGCTGGTTGAACTCCCGGCCCCCGGCCCCCCGCGTGGCCAGCAGCGACGACACCACCGGCTGGCGCACCCCGGTGGTGAACGTCAGCACAGGCGAGCTTGTCGTGGAGTAGTCGTAGGAGTCGCGGATGGTGACCCGCCACCAATACTGCTTGCCCCACTCCAGCTTGCCGGCCGGCACCTGCCATCTGTTGCGACTGCCTGACACGTATCCGGAGCTAGTGCATCCGGAGCCGGACATCGACTCCACATCGCAGATCCGAAAAGAGTACGACAACGCCGAGCCACCGTAGTTGTTACTACGCCCCCACGCCCGCAACGTCGGCCGCAGAGAATCAACCAAATATCCCTGCTTGGGATAGACGTCCACCAGGCTCGGCACCGCCAGCACCGACCGCTCAGCCTGCTCAGCCCTACGCACCCCCGCCGGAAGATCCTCATCCGGCTGCGAGCCGCCCGAGTCCTGCGTGCGATCCTCGGCGGGCACCGCCCCCTCGGGCGGCTGCACCTGCGCCTTCCACCCAGCCCGGGGTTCCGGCACCTGTTCCAATTGCGTCGTGGGCAGCAAGGATGGCAGGCTCTGTGCCGATCCGCGCATCTGCTGCGGGATCACCGGTGAAGCCGCAGCGTCATTGACGGTCTCAGTCGCCAAGGTCGCAGTGGCCGGATAGGTCGACAAGACGAGTAAGCCCGGCGTCATCCCGGCCAATGCGACAACAGTGCCCACCGAACGACGCCATGACAAACCCGGCGCATGCGCCACCACACTCCGAACCACAACGGACAAGGACGTCGACCGTCGCTCTTCGCCGCGCGTCATGCGTGCCGGTGCGACTCGAAGCGTGATCTAAGATCAACATAAAATAGACGAAACCAACCTGACAAGATTCGTAATGATCACAAAACGGAAACTGGGCTTATCCGGTAAGCGACCCTCCGCTACCGGCCTACAATCGACTACGCCGCGATGGTGGCGCGGACAGGGGCCTGGGTGGCGCAGAGCCAGTCGTTGAGTGAGCCGGTGAAGGCCGCCGGAGGGCCGATTCTTAGGTACGTGGCGGGAGCGGTGTCATCTGCGGGGCCGACTCTCAGGCGGCTGATGCCATTGGTTGGCGAGAGGGCGGGCACGCACGGGGTGAGGCGGACACCGAGCGGGGCGGGCGGCAGCGGGAGGTGGTCGTCGATGGCGCGGCGGCGGGCCTCGGGGTGGGCGGCGGCGAAGGCCAGATGGTCGGAGACCAGGCGGGCGGCGACCGTACGCAGGAGGTTGGTGGCGCAGAGGGTGTGGGCGCAGGCCGCGCCGTCGAGGGTGATCTCCGGGAGCGCGAAGCGGCGCAGGCCCCGGGAGGTGATCGTGAGGCCGTCGCAGGTGCCCGTGGGGTCCCAGGGCGGGCAGGTGGCGCCGTCGTGGGTCTGGACGTCCCAGCCGAGCCAGTCGTCGGACAGGTGGAAGGTGACGGGTTCTGGGTCTTGGGCGGGCAGGGTGGAGCCGGTCAGCGGGTCTATCAGGAGTCCCTCGTACGCGTGGGCGAGGGCGCGGGCGGCGGCTCTGGCGGCCTGGACGGCGGCGGGCAGTTCGTGGGGTGGGACCGTCGTGGAGACGGCGAGGTGGTGGCGGGAGCGGCGGAGCAGGTGACGCTCGTCGGGGGTGAGGGTGACGGCGGTGGGCTGCCACGGGGTGGGGTGGTGGATGAGCCGCAGGCGGGGAGTGCCGAGCGCGGCCATCGCGGCCTTCCTGTAGGGGCCGGTCAGCCGCCAGGGCACGAAGCCTCCGTCGATGAGCGTGACGATGAACAGGGACGTCAGAGTGACGGGTAGGGGCAGGACGATCTTCATAGGGGCCTCCGGTGGGTCGGGGCTCCAGGATCGGCAAGAGTGGCCCGCGCCTGCTGGGGCGAACCGGGTTCTGGGGATAACGGCCTTGGGCCGGTCAGCTTCTGTGGATAGCCGCCGGTGGACGACCGTGACGGTGGGATGGGGTCAGGTGGTCAAGCAGTAGGGCGGTGGACTACCAGGGACTGCCCTGGGAGGCGAACCCCCTGGTCATCTCCCGATACCGGCTCGTCCGAAGCCAGCAGCACCCCGCCCAGCCCCACCGGAACCGTGACCGTGTCCGTGCTGAAGTTGACGCTCACGCACACCCCGCCCCGCCACATCACCAGCCATTCACCCCCGGGTTCGGCCTCCACCCGAACCCGTTCCAGCCGCGGATCCGTCAATTCCGGCAGCGCCTTCCGGAGTGCGATGAGGTCCCGATACCAGCACAGCAACGACCAGTGCTCTTCCTCTTTCAGCTCGTCCCAGTCGAGCTTGCAACTCAGAAACGTCTCCTCCGCCGACGGGTCGGGCGCCTCCCACGAGTACCCGAACCCTTCGAACTCCTTCTCCCGCCGCCCGCCTTCACTTTCGCGCAGGTGCGCCTCCACATGGTCGGAGAAGAACAGGAACGGCGTCCGAGCCCCCCACTCCTCCCCCATGAAGAGCATCGGCGTGAAGGGCGACGTCAGCAGCAGCCCCGCACCGAGCTTGAGGGCGGGCATCGGCAGCCGGTCGCCCATGGGCCGGTTCCCGATCTGGTCGTGGTTCTGCAGGCAGGCGACGAGCCGGTGGCCGGGAACGCCGGTGTAGGGGCGGCCGTGGGAGCGCCCGCGGAAGCTGGAGTGGCCGCCGTCGTGCAGGACGCCCCGGGTGAGTACTTTCGCCAGCGCGGTCAGTCCGGCGAAGTCGGCGTAGTAGCCGTGCGTCTCGCCGCTGACCGCGGTGTGCAGGGCGTGGTGGACGTCGTCGTTCCATTGGGCGGTCATGCCGAGCCCGCCGGCGTCGAGGGAGCGCACCATGCGCGGGTCGTTCAGGTCGGATTCGGCGATCAGCGACAGCGGCCGGCCGACGGCGCACGACAGGGCGTCCACCTCGTCGGCGAGTTCGGCGAGCAGGTGGGTGGCGCGTCTGTCGTGCAGGGCGTGCACGGCGTCGAGGCGCAGCCCGTCGATGTGGTAGTCGCGCAGCCATTGCAGGGCGTTGTCGATGAAGTAGCGGCGCACCACGTCGGAGCCGGGCCCGTCGAGGTTGACGGCTTCGCCCCAGTAGCTGCCCTGGAAGCCGCCGAAGTACGGGCCGAACGGGTGCAGGAAGTTGCCTGACGGCCCGAGGTGGTTGTAGACGACGTCGAGGATGACGCCGATGCCGGCCCGGTGGCAGGCGTCGACGAGGATTTTGAGCCCGTCGGGGCCGCCGTAGGTCTGGTTGACCGCGTACAGGTCGACGCCGTCGTAGCCCCAGTTGCGGGTGCCGGGCACGGGCGCGACCGGCATGATCTCCACGAAGTCGACGCCGAGTTCGACGAGGTGGTCGAGCCGGTCGGCGGCGGCCTGGAAGGTCCCTTCCTGGGTGAAGGTGCCGATGTGGAGTTCGTAGATGACGCCGCCGCGCAGGTCGCGGCCTTTCCATTCGTGGTCGGACCAGGTGTAGCGGGCGTGTTCGTAGACGGCGCTGGGCCCGAAGACGCCTTCGGGCTGCCAGCGGGAGCGCGGGTCGGGGTAGGGGCCGTCGCCGTCGAGCACGTACCCGTATCTGGTGCCGTGGCCCGCCTCGGGGACGGAGAGGGACCACCAGCCGTCCGGTCCGGCGGTCATGGCGCGTCGTCCGCCCGCCACCATGACCTCGACGGCCGTGGCGTTCGGTGCCCACACGTCAAAGATCATTTCGCTCCAGGAGTGCGACGGGAGAGGAACCGAGCAGGAGGGCCAGGGGGACGCGGCCGGTGTGGACGCCGCCGCCGAGCAGGTCGCGCCAGGCGCCGGGCGGCAGCGGCAGCGTGGTGCCGCCCCAGCCGCCGCGCCGTTCGAGCCGGACGGGCAGCCGGGTGGCGACGGCGACGGCCGACGCGGGGGTGCCGCCGCGGGTGAAGGCGATGACGTGCTCCGCCGCCTCGCCGTCCGCCCGCAAGGGGGTGTACGGGGCGGCGGGGCCGATGCGGCGGCGCAGGCGCAGCGCCTGGGTGGTGATCCGGAGTTTGGCGGCGTCCCAGGCCGACGCGGGGACGCGCGGGTAGCTGACGGGCCGCCGGTTGTCGGGGTCGACCAGGGAGAAGTCGGTGGTCTCGTTGCCCTGGTAGACGTCCGGCACGCCGGGCATCATGAGCTGGACGAGTTTGGCGCCGAGCGAGTTCGTCATCGCGTAGCGGTCGATCCGTTCGGTGAACTCGCCGACGGGCAGCCGGACGGCCGCCTCGGCGAACGCGCGCAACCCCTCCTCGTAGCCGGGGTCGGGGCGGACCCACGAGATCGCGGTCTTGGCCTCGCGCGCCGCCTTCAGCAGGTAGTCGGCGAACCGGTCGGCGGAGATCGGCCAGGCGGCCATGAGGTTCTGCCAGGCCAGGTAGTCGAGGTGGGGGTCGAAGGCGACCTGGGCCGACCAGTCGGACACCGCCTTCTCCCACTCCTCGGGCAGCTCCGACAGGACCGACAGGCGGGCCCGCACATCCTCCGAGCGTTTGGTGTCGTGGGTGGAGAGCGTGGTCATGGTGTGCGGCGGCATGGCCGCGCAGTAGTCGTGGAACTCCTCGACCTGCACGCCGAAGTGGTCCGGCTCCCACCCGACCTCGTTGAGGCACGACAGCGGGAACCACCGGTAGAGCGCGGTGTCCTCGACCCCCTTGGCCATGACCGGGCCGCAGGTCTGCTGGAACCGGACGATCACCTCGGGCGACCCGTACAGGACCTGCTCGGCGAGCGGGCGGACGGCGGGAGAGCAGGCCGCGGCGGCCCGCTCGACGATCTCGACGGACAGGGCGGGCGGCGGTTCGCCCGGCACCACGTACGCCCGGTAGACCGGCATGGCGGCGAGCAGTTCGGCGACCGCGGCCGGGTCGCAGGCGGCGGCGCGGGCCAGCCGGTCCACCTCCGCGCCGAAGAACAGGTCGATGACCTCCCGCTTGGCGGCCGTCATGACCTGCCGGTAGTCGGCCGGTTCGCCGGTCAGCCGGGTGAACAGCTCGATCAGCGGCCGCTTGCCGCCGGGGTCGACGAACAGGCCGGTGACCCGGTTGAGCGTCTCGTAGCCGGTGGTGCCCTCGCAGGGCCAGTCGGCGGGCAGCCGTTCGCCGCCGATGAGGATCTTCTCCACGACCGTCCAGATGCCGCCGGACCTGGCCCGCAGCCGTTCGAGGTAGCCGCGCGGGTCGGCGAGGCCGTCGGGGTGGTCCACGCGGAGCCCGTCGGCCAGGCCCTCGCCGATCAGCCAGAAGATCACCTCGTGGGTGGCGGCGAACACCTCGGGGTCCTCGGCGCGCAGCCCGATCAGGCTGGAGACGTCGAAGAAGCGCCGGTAGCCGGGCCCCTCCCGCCAGTCGGCCAGCCGGTAGTGGCCCGGGTGCGGGAACTCGTGCTCGTGGTAGCGGAGCACGTCGCCGTCGACGACCGGCTCGGTGTCGTCGCCGAGCACGGGCAGCGTGACCTCGCCGTCCTGCCACTCGATGTCGAACCAGCGCGCGTACGGGGAGTCCGGCCCGTCCCTGAGCACCGACCAGAAGGCGTCGTTACGGGTGTTCATGTGGTTGGGCACCAGGTCGAGCACGATGCCCAGGTCGTGGGCGGCGAGCTGCTCGGCCATCTCCCGGAAGCCCTTCGCGCCGCCGAACTCCTCGCGGATCCTGGAGTGGTCGGTGACGTCGTAGCCGTGCAGGGAGCCGGGCGTCGACTGGAGGATCGGCGACAGGTAGACGTGGCTGACCCCGAGGTCGCGCAGGTAGCCGGCGATCTCCGCCACCTGGGCGAAGCCGAAGCCGGGTGTCAGCTGCAGCCGGTAGGTCGCTATCGGTCTAGACACGGCGGAGCACCCGCACGCTCCGCCCCGGCACGGCCACGCCCTCACCGGCCCGGCACATGCGCACGTCCAATCTGATCGGCATCGCGGTGTCTATCTCGGTCTGCCACATCTCGCCATAGTCCTTGGGGATCGTGAAGCGGATGGTGTCGTGGTGCGCGTTGAACAGCAGCAGGAACGAGTCGTCGGTGATGGGCCGGCCGCGCCGGTCGGGTTCGGTGATGGCCTCGCCGTTGAGGAAGACGGCCAGGGACTTGGCGTAGCCGACGTTCCAGTCGCTGTCGGTCATCTTCTCGCCCGACGGGGTGAGCCAGGCGATGTCGCTGAGCCCCCGTACCGGCTTGCCGTAGAAGAACCGCCTGCGGCGGAAGACCGGGTGTTTCTTGCGCAGCGCCGCCAGGCTCTGGGTGAACTCCAGCAGCAGCCAGTTCTCCCTTATGTCGGACCAGTCGACCCAGGTCAGCTCGTTGTCCTGGCAGTAGCCGTTGTTGTTGCCCTGCTGGGTGCGGCCCAGCTCGTCGCCGTGGGAGAGCATCGGCACCCCCTGCGACAGGAACAGCGTGGTGAGGAAGTTGCGTTTCTGCTGCTCGCGCAGCGACTCGACGGCCCAGCCCGCCGGGCCTTCCTCGCCGCAGTTCCAGGACCGGTTGTCGTCGGTGCCGTCGCGGTTGCCCTCCTTGTTGGCCTCGTTGTGCTTGTGGTCGTACGAGACGAGGTCCTGCAGCGTGAAGCCGTCGTGGCAGGTGACGAAGTTGATCGAGGCGGCCGGGCGGCGGGTGTCGGCCTGGTAGAGGTCGCTCGACCCGGTGAAGCGGGAGGCGAACTCGGGCATCGTGGCCGGCTGGCCGCGCCACAGGTCGCGGATGGTGTCGCGGTAGCGGCCGTTCCACTCGGTCCACCGGGACGGGAAGTTGCCCACCTGGTAGCCGCCCGGCCCGACGTCCCACGGCTCAGCGATGAGCTTGACCTGCGACAGCACCGGGTCCTGCTGCACCAGGTCGAAGAAGGCGCTCAGCCGGTCGACCTCGTGCAGCTCGCGGGCGAGCGTGGAGGCCAGGTCGAAGCGGAACCCGTCGACGTGCATCTCGATGACCCAGTAGCGCAGCGAATCCATGATCATTTGCAGCACGTGCGGCGAGCGCATGAGCAGGCTGTTGCCGGTGCCGGTGGTGTCCATGTAATAGCGCTTGTCGTCGTCGACCAGCCGGTAGTAGTCGGGGTTGTCGATGCCCCGGAAGCTCAGCGTCGGCCCCAGGTGGTTGCCCTCGGCGGTGTGGTTGTAGACGACGTCCAGGATGACCTCGATGCCGGCCTCGTGCAGCGCCTTCACCATCGCCTTGAACTCCAGCACCTGCTGGCCCCGCTGCCCCGTGCTGGAGTAGCGGTTGTGCGGCGCGAAGAAGCCGATCGAGTTGTAGCCCCAGTAGTTCGCCAGCCCCCGTTCCTCCAGGACGTGGTCGGTGACGAACTGGTGGACCGGCATCAGCTCCAGCGCCGTCACGCCCAGCTTCGTCAGATGATCGATGATCACCGGGTGGCCCAGCGCGGCGTAGGTGCCGCGGATCCGCTCGGGGATCTGCGGGTGGCGGATGGTCAGCCCCCGCACGTGCGCCTCGTAGATCACGGTGTCGTGGTACGGGGTCGCGGGCGGCCGGTCGTGACCCCAGCCGAAGAACGGGTTGATGACGATCGAGCGCGGCACGTACGGCGCCGAGTCGAGGTCGTTGCGGGTGTCGGGATGCCCGAACCGGTACCCGTACACCGCCTCGTGCCAGCGGACGCCGCCCTCGATGGCCATCGCGTACGGGTCGAGCAGCAGTTTCCTCGGGTTGCAGCGCAGCCCCCGCTCGGGCTCGTAGGGGCCGTGCACCCGGTAGCCGTAGCGCTGGCCGGGGCCGATGCCCGGCAGGTAGCCGTGCCAGATGAAGCCGTCGACCTCGGTGAGCTTGACCCGCTGCTCGCGGTTCTCCTCGTCGAACAGGCACAGCTCCACCGCGTCGGCGACCTCGGTGTAGAGCGAGAAGTTCGTGCCGGCGCCGTCGTAGGTAGCCCCGAGCGGGTAGGGATCTCCCGGCCAGATTTCGATCATCGAGGCTTCCTCCCGGTCCCTCCCATGTTCTGTCCCCCCGCCCTACCGGACAAGCCCGGTCTCGATACCCGATAACGCGACCAGTACCTTCCCCGCCTTTCCCCCCGATCACCTCACGGACGGAGACGGAGCGCAGACAGCGAGGTTTGACCTGGGCTTGACCGGCTACATACCGCTCTTATGGGTGGGTTCAGAAAATTTCTGCTGCGCGGCAACATCGTCGAGCTGGCCGTGGCCGTCATCATCGGCGCCACGTTCAGCGGGCTGGTGGAGGCCCTGGTCCGCGACCTCATCACGCCGCTGATCGGGGCCGTCACCGGAGGGCGGCAGCCCGACTTCGCCGACTACTCGTTCACCGTGAACGGCAGCGAGTTCAAGTACGGCGACTTCCTCAACCACCTGATCACCTTCCTGATCATCGCGGCGGTGGTCTACTGGCTGGTGGTGCTGCCGATGACCCGGCTGATCAGCCTCTTCGACCGCGACAAGGCGGCCACCACCAAGGAGTGCCCGGAGTGCCTGGGCGAGGTCCCCATCCAGGCGCGGCGCTGCATGCACTGCACGAGCGAGCTCGTACCCGAGACGGAGAAACCCGCCGCAACGGGATAGGCGACGCCACGCGGGCGATCGGCGGTCAGGTCGCGGATTCGGCAATGTTCCTGCTCGTACCCATCAAAGTGCGTCCGGGGTCCGACAAGATGGACGGGTGAGCGTTGAGTTGATGGTGTGGGACGAGCCTGTGCCCGTCTCCAGAGACCAGGCGCGGGCCACTTACCTGGAGGCCCGGAAGGGCGAACCCCTCCAGGGAGAGACGCCGAAGATCGCCGAGGAACTGCCGGGAAACGTCACCGTCCACGGAGACCACGTGCTGGTGACGATGGACCTGGAAACCATGGACGAGATGTCGGCCCAGGTGTTCGAGATCGCTCGCACCCACGGGCTGGTCTGTTACGACCCGCAGCGCGACCTCGTGCACAACGTGGCGCCGCTCGGGGTCTACCAGGGCATGCAGCTCCACACCGGCGACGGGCTGGTGGTGCGCGATCCCGATCTGGGCCTGGTGCACGACGTGCTCGGCACCATGTCGCCGCAGAACCCGTTCGTGGCGCTGGTCAACTACGGCCGCCACTTCATCCAGGTCTCGCCCGGCTACGAGCTGGAGTACAAGGAGAAGTCGATGGTGCGCGCCGACGTGGCCGAGCTGGAGGAGGTGCGTCGCGCCTTCCACGAGTACGCGACCGGCGAGCGGGGCTTCCTCAGCCGCCACTCCTGGTCAGCCGTCTGACCTGGTCGGGGCCGCCGAACCGGGCGTAGAAGTGGCCGCGGGCCAGCCGGACGACCGGGGTGACGGCGCCGACCAGGAGCAGCGTCAGCAGCGGCGCGAGCGTGATGCCGAGCACGAACCCGGCGAGCACGTCGTGCGGGTAGTGGACGCCGACGAACACCCGGGAGAACGCCATCACGGCGGCCAGCGGCACCACCACCCAGCCGATCGCCCGCCAGGCCAGCATGAGCGTGCCCGCGGCCCCGGCGGCGATCACCGAGTGGTTGCTCGGGAACGACCAGTCGTCCAGCGGCGGGCAGGCGGCGATCGTCGGGATTCCGCCCCGGCACGGCCGGTCCTCGCGGATGACCAGCTTCAGCAGCTCGCTGAAGATGTAGGCGCCGACGATCGCCGCCGGCCCGGCGATGGCGATGGCCAGGTCGCGCGGGGGCGCGTGGCGCTCCCGCCACCAGCAGACGACGAACAGCGCCGCGAAGATGAACAGCCCGGCGTCGGTGCCGATCTCGGCCAGGGTGTGCACCCAGGCCGGGGTGGCGAGGGCGAAGTCGACGATATCGCGGTACACGGGTGTCCTATCCGTTAACAGGTGATGGACCAGATGTTACGAGGAGATGAAGCGCACCGCCTCCACCTCGGGAAACAAGATCGTCCCGTTGCCGCGCCCGGCGTGACCCCTGCCCGGACCGGGTACAGAGGCAGGCGTGATCGGAGAGCACGTGATCGTCGGCTACACGCACGACGCGGGCGGGCGGGAGGCGCTGGCCCTGGGCAGCACCATCACGCGGGTCACCGGCGGCGAGCTCACGGTGGCCGCCGTCTACCCGCCCGGCAGCCCGGGGCGGGCGGTGGAGGCCCAGGCCAACCTGGCGGAGGCCGGGGTGGCGCTGGAGGACGTGCCGTCCGAGTACATCGCCTTCGAGAGCCGGGGCGCCGGGCGCGGGCTGGGCGTGCTGGCCAGTCGCATCAAGGCGGATCTGATCGTGGTCGGGTCGGCGAGCGGCGGGCAGCACGGCCGCATCGTCCTGGGCAGCACCGGCGACCACCTGCTCCACCGGTCGCCGCAGGCGGTCATGATGGTGCCGTCCGGCTACGTGCCGGCCGGCGGTCCGTCCCGGCTGACGCTCGCGTACGTGCACCGGCCGCAGTGCGACGAGGCGGTGCCGCGGGTGGCCCAGGCCGCGCTCCGGCTGGGCGTCCCGCTCCGGCTGATCACCTTCGACCTGCGTACGGACGACCCCGGGCGCATCCGCGACGACCTGGCGCTGGCGGTCCGGCTGGCCTGGGAGACCACGGGCATCGAGGCCGAGCCGGACGTCGCCGAGGGCCACGACCCGGCGGCCGCGATGGAGGCGGCCGGCTGGCTGCCGGGCGAGCTGCTGGTCTGCGCGGCGAGCGAGGACGCCGAGCCGCACCGGGTGTTCCTCGGCGAGGTGGCGATGAAGCTGCTGCGCGCCGCGTCGATCCCGGTCACCGTGCTACCGCGCGGCTTCTCCTGATCGTCCGCTCGTACAGCTCCAGATAGCGGTCCGCCATGACGGCGGGCGAGAAGCGGCGCGCGGCCTCGCGGCGGCACTCCTCCGGGTCGATCTCGTCCACCCGCAGGATCCACTCGGCGAGCTCCTCCTCGGTGTCGGCGAGGCTCGACGACGGCGGTGCCGCCCAGTTCGTCCCACTGGATCGGGAAGAGCGATGCGCGGGCGGAGGCGTAGAGCCAGTCGCGGTCCTCGCCGCCGACGGAGCCGACCCAGGCTGCGCGGTCGCCGTCGAGGTAGGGCGCGACGTGGTCGTGGACGAGGTCGATGTCATCGCGGCGGCGCAGCTCCGCCGCCACGCGCGCCTGGTGGGCGTGGGCGATGCCCATGACCTGGTTGTACGGTTTCTGCAGGTGAGGGAATTGGCCCGTGGCGTAGACGCTGATCAGCTCGTCCACCTCGATGGTGCTCTCGCCCACGGAGGCCGGCACCACGTGGACGCCGCGGGCGCGCAGTTCGGGGATGAGGGTGGCGACCACGTTCTCGATGCCGCCGTAACCGGGGGGCGGCACGGGCAGCCAGGGGCCGGAGTTCAGCAGGATCCTCACGCGACGTCCTCCTCTAAGACGAGGGAGGCGAGCGGGGGGCGTTCGGCCACGGCCATGTCCACCAGCTCGGGCTGACCGTCCAGGGCGAAGCGCAGCATGGTGTGGGCGGGCTCCTCGGCGGAGACCAGGCGGCCCTGGCGTTCCAGGCGGGACCAGGCGGTGAGCATGATCTGCCCGGCCATCCGGCCGAGCGCGTGCACCGACTGGTGGGTGTGGATGCGCACGCCCAGGTCCACCTGGGCCATCGCGTCCAGGCCGACGAGTTCCAGCAGGTCCACCAGGAGCCCGAACTCGACGCCGTACTCGGTGACGAAGGGGACCTGCTCCAGCGACTCGCGGCGGCCCGCGTACTCGCCGCCGAGCGGCTGGGCGAAGCCGGACAGCTCCGGCCAGAACATGTTGAGCAGCGGGCGGGCCACCAGCTCGGTCACACGCCCGCCGCCGGGGCGGGGCACCCCGTCGTCGCCCGTGTACGGGCGTTCGTAGGCGCCTTTCACGAAGTGGATGTCACGGTCCACGAGCAGCGGCCCGAGCAGGCCGGTGACGAAGTGCGAGCCGAAGTCGCGCAGGTCGGCGTCCACGAACACGACGATGTCGCCGGACGTGGCGGCCAGGCCCTTCCAGAGCGCCTCGCCCTTGCCGGTCAGCGGCGGCAGCTGGGAGAGCACCGCCTCCTGCGCGACGACCCGGGCGCCGGCCGCGGCCGCGCGGGCGGCGGTGGCGTCGGTGGACAGGGAGTCGACCACGACGATCTCGTCGACGAGGTGCGCCCGCTCCACCAGGTCGCGGCGGATCTCGGTGACGATCTCCCCCACCGTCGACTCCTCGTTGTGGGCCGGCAGCACCACGCTTACCGTGGTGCTGCCCTTGGCCAGCAGGAGGGCGTCGACCGGCCATTCGGCGGCCGTGCTGAAGTGGGGCCCGTACCACTCCCGGACCCTCGCCAAGGCCCCCAGATCTGTTTCCATGCAGTCAACCCCGATCTTTGGAGGTCAGGTCGGCGACACCTTCCCCTGCGATGACTCTTCGAACATGTTCGTTTGTTCTCCGAGACAGGTGGGATATGCCGGGTTATGTCTCCCGACACCACCCGGGTGGGCATCGTCGGAGCCGGTAATGTCGCCGCCCGTCATGCCCACGTCCTATCAGGTTTCCCCGACGTGACGATCGCCGGGATCGCCCATGGAGCGGCTGTCGCACGAGAGCATCGCCCTGCTCACCGCCCTGAGCTGCTATCGGGTTCGTCCGCAATGCTCCGACCTTCAGCCCAGAGCTGAAGCGGACTTTGCCGCGTAGCGGGACAGGGCGAGCCGATTCGCCGTCAAGGCGAACCGCGTCTTGACGGTTCAGGCCGGGCGGTTCTGCTGCTCGATGTACTGGCGCAGGACGCTGATCGAAGCGCCGCCCACGCTCCCCGCGAAGTAGGAACCCGACCACAACTTGTTCCCCCGGTTGGGTGCCAGTGAACACCGGATGCCGGAACTACTTCGCGTCGGCGTCCGGGAAGCGGAGAGGGCCGAAGGTCGGCGACATTCCGGTGAAGTGGTCCCGCCGCCTCCCGTCCGAGCCCTCCAGCGTCACTGTGATCAAGGACGCGGCGGGCCGGTACTTCGCCTCGTTCGTGGTCGAGGCCGCCACCGACCCGCTGCCGGATAGCGTCGCCGAGGTGGGCATCGATCTGGGGCTGACACACTTCGCGGTGCTGTCGGACGGCCGGAAGGTCGACAACCCCCGGTTTCTGCGCCGCGCCGAACGGCTGCTGCGCAAGTCGAAGGGGTCGAACAACAGGAAAAAGAAGGCCGTCGTCAAGGTCGCCCGCGCCCACGCGAGGGTGGCTGATGCGCGCCGGGACTTCACGCACCAGCTCTCCACGACGATCATCCGCGACAACCAAGCGGTGATGGTGGAGGACCTGTAGGTGAAGGGCCTGGCCCGCACCCGGCTGGCCGGGTCCATGCCGCTGAACGTCCGGGCCTGGGCCTGCCCGTGCGGGGCGGCACACGACCGGGACGTCAACGCCGCGCTCGACATCCTCGCCGCCGGACGGGCGGAGAGGCTGAACGCCTGCGGAGGGACCGTAAGACCCGCCGCCTAGCGGAGGGCAGGACCCGGTGGAACAGGAAGCCGCAGAGGTGCCGCACGCGCGGCACGGCCTGAATCCCCGGCCTGCACTGCGGGCCGGGGAGCGCGTCAAGCCGGCACGTGATCACCGATGTGGTCGGCTTCGCCGCGGGCCCCCGCCTGCTGGCCCAGCTCGCGAGCCGTGAGCGGCACGCCCTTCAGGCCGTGCTCAGCGATGACGTCCACGACCAGGGCGGCTGACCAGCTGAAGTCGCCGGACCCGTGCCCGCGCAGGGTGAAGGGGTCGAAGTACTCGTGGAAGCCGGACGTCGTGACCGCGCTGATCATGCCGTCGGCGAGGATCGCGGCCAGGTCGGGCCGGCGGTCCTTGAGCCCCTGCCAGACCAGCCAGGCCAGATTGATCCAGCTCGGCCCCCGCCAGTAGCGGACCGGGTCGAACTCGGGGGCGGCCGGGGCGAAGCTCGGCAGCACGCCGTCCTTCAGGCCGAACAGGTCGAGCCCGGTGCCGATGAGGGCGTTGGCCACGTCGCGGGGCAGCCCGGGCAGGATGAGCGGGGTGAGACCGGCGGCGCTGCCCGAGCGGATCAGGCACCCGGTGATGGCGTCGCGGGGGTGGAACAGGCCGTCCTGGTAGAGGTGATCCACCATCGCGGCGGTGATCCGCTCCGCCTCGGCGCGGTGCGGCGCGGGGTCGTGGCCGAGCACGGCCGCGATCTCGGCCAGCGTGTGCTCGGCCATCCCGTACGCGGTGTTGAAGAGCGGGTCCTCGACCTGGAAGGCGCAGGTGCCGCGGTAGCCGGTGTCGCGGTAGGCGCGGGCGAGCGCGATGTAGCGCTCGTAGTCGCGGTCGGTGGGCCGCTCGGCCGGGCTGATGTGGGCCAGGTCGCGGCGGCACACGCCGTCGGGCATCGGCTCGACGGCGTTGAGCGGCAGGTCCCAGCACGGACTGTTGTCCATGCCGGACTCCCAGGGGTGCACGATCGAGATGAGCCCGTCGATGCCGCGCCGCTGCGTACGCAGGAACTCCTGCTGCGCGACCAGCCGCGGGTAGATCCGGGCCAGGAAGCCGTGGTCGGGCTCGGCCAGGTGCGCCCGCCAGGCGGCCATCGCGTGGACGGGCGGCTGCACGATGCCGGAGGTGGCGTAGCCGGACGGCGACCGCGTCGCCCAGAACTCGGGGCCGGGGAAGTAGGCGGCGTCCGGCACCGCCGGGTTGAACACGATGTGCGGCACCCTGCCGTCCTCCCACTGGGCGCCGAAGAGGCTGAGCAGCTCCGTCCTGGCCCGCCGGGGCGACCAGCGGGCGTGCCCGATGGCGATGAAGGCGGAGTCCCAGCTCCACTGGTGGGGGTAGAGCGTGCGGGAGGGGACCGTGTAGCTGCCGTCCCAGTTGGCGATCAGGACGCGCAGCGCGTCGCGGAGGATCATAGATATTTCCTGATGAAGGCGGCTGTCTGGGGAAGAACGATCTCGGGCTCGCCGCGCAGGCGGCATTCGAGCGCGAGATAGCCGTCGTAGCCGACGGCGTCGAGCGCGGCCAGCTGGGCGGCCCAGTCGAGGTGACCGGTGCCCGGCTGGTTCCGGTTGGAGTCGCTGATCTGCATGTGCGCGAGGTAGGGAGCGGCCTCGGCCAGGGAGCGGCAGGGGTCGTCCTCCTCGATGTTCATGTGGTAGGTGTCGCCGACGACTCTGATCGAGTCCATCGAGCAGTACGAGACGGCCTCGCGCAACGTGTTGACCATGTGGTTCTCGTACCGGTTGAGCGGCTCCAGCATGATCAGCACACCGTTGCGCTGGGCGTGCTCGCCGAGGATGCCCAGCGCCTCGGCCAGCACCTCGCGGTCCTCCTCGGGGCTGCGCGGCGGGGTGAACGGCGGCAGCCGGAGCGAGAACCGGCCCCAGGAGGCCGGGGTCATGACGCCGATGCCGCCCAGCTCGCCGATGACCGACAGCTGGGAGCGGAGCTGCTGGATGGCGTCCGTGCGCTTGGCCGGGTCGAAGTCGCCGATGAAGTGCGGCATGTCGACGCAGACGGTCGGCATGACCACGCCGTCGGCCTTGGCGCGTTTCAGCTCGGTGAGACGGCCCGCGAAGTGGAAGTCGCCCTTGCCCCGGAGCTCGATGGCGTCGAACCCGGCCTCGACGGCGAAGGCGAACTTCTCCTGCAGAGACCTTCCCGGCAGGAGTTGCTCCTGGGCGGCGAGCTTCACTGTGACTCCTCGAAGGTGAACACGAGCTGGAGCACCTCGGACTGGTGCTCGTCGATGAGGTCGAAGGCGGCCGGAGCGTCGTCGACGGGCACGACATGGCTGACGAGGTCGCCGACGTCGAGCTCGCCCCGGTGCACGACCTCCATGAAGGTGCGCTGGAGCCGCTCGACGTCCCACCGGTGCGCCAGCCAGGAGGCGACGCCGCCGATCTGGGAGGAGACGAGCTGCACCTGGTTGTGGTGGAACTCCTCGCCCAGCCGGAGCCCGGCGCCCTCACCCTGGTAGAAGCCGGCCGCGACGACCCGGCCGCCGCGCCGCACGGTGCGGATGGCCTCCTGCAGACCGTGGTGGCTGCCGCTCAGCTCGATCGCGGTGTCGGCGCCCTCGACCCGCTTGCGCGTGAACTCGGCGACCGACCCCGCCCGCACGTCGAACGTCTCGGCGGCGCCGTACTTCCTGGCCAGCTCCAGCCGGGCCGGGATGGCGTCGGCCGCGACCACCCAGCCACCGCTGAGCACCGCCAGCCGGGTGGCGAGCAGGCCGATCACGCCCTGACCGAAGATCGCGACCTGGTCGCCGAGGTGGATGTCGGCGGCGTGCACGGCGTTGAGCGCGATGGCGCCGACCCGGGCGAAGACTCCGTGCAGCGGCGTCGCGCGGGGTGGCATCACATGGCCGGCGAGCCGGTCGGCCGGGACGACTGCCTCGGCGCGGTGACCCCAGATCCCCCAAACTATGTCGCCGACGGTGAGCTCGGGCGCGGCCTCCACCACCTCGCCGACCTCCTGGTAGCCCCAGCCGGTCAGCGGGTAGGCGTGCGTCCGGCCGTCGAGGAAGAGGCGTCGCTCGGTGTCCCGCTTGCGGTGCAGGTAGGGGTTGGTGCCGCGATAGGCGGTGAGCTCGGTGCCCGCGGAGACGCCCGAGTACATCGTACGAACGCGCACGCTGCCCGGCACGAGCTCGGCGGGCGGCTCCAGGGCGGCAGAGACGCGGCCCGGTTCTTCGAAGGTGATGACGCGCATTCCCCAACACTTACGCTTATTGATCAGTCAAAAGTCACGGGTTTAGTACTTCTCAGCACTCGATAGTCGTGCTCGGATCACTCTAAAGTCTACGACCCTCATGAGAGAAGCTTTGGTAAAAGGGGTTTCAGCCATCCAGTTTTGGAAAGTGACCATACCCCCTTTTTAGGACATGTCGGTCCAAGCAGGGGCTCCCGGCGCCGGGACCAGCCGGAACCGCCCCACCCGATGATCGGAATCCGATCAGATTGATCCCTTTCCGCGCTGTCTGCCGCGTCTGCCACTGACCAGGTTTTCGCCGAGGCCGGGCACTCGCTTTAACGCGCCGGGCACGCCCGGATCGCCGCCCGACGTTGCGCGACCTGATCGGCGGGTAAGTGGCGGCATATCCCCGAGCGGAGGAGCGCGCACATGCCGAAGAAGGTGACCGCCGTCCTCTCCGTCGCATTCCTGTCGGCGACCTGCCTGACGGCCTGCGGTGGCGGCAACGAGCAGGAAGCGGGCAACAAGATCACCGTCTGGACCGAGGAGAACCTCGAGGACCGGATGGCCGTCCAGGAGCAGATCATCGAGGAGTTCACGCGGCGGACCGGCATCCAGGTCGAGCTCGTGGGCATCGCCGAGGACCAGTTCAGCCAGGTCATCACCACGGCCGCGGCCGCGGGCGACCTGCCCGACGTGATCGGCGCGCTGCCCCTGGCGTCCGTCCGCGAGCTGGAGGCCAACGACCTGCTCGACACCGAGACCCCCGGCAAGATCGTCGATCAGCTCGGCCGCGACACGTTCTCCGCCCGCGCGCTGGAGCTCGACACCGGCGACGGCGAGCTGCTCGCGGTGCCCAGCGACGGCTGGGCCCAGCTCATCCTCTACCGCAAGGACCTGTTCGAGAAGGCGGGCCTGCGGCCACCGGACACCTACGAGACGCTGGAGGCCGCCGCGGCCAAGCTGAACACCGGCGGCGTCGCCGGCATCACGCTCGCCGTCGCGCCCAAGGACTCCTTCACCGCGCAGAGCTTCGAGCACGTGGCGCTGGCCAACGGCTGCGAGCTCGTGGACGACGCCGGAAACGTCACGCTCGGCTCGCCGCAGTGCGTCCAGGCGTTCGCGTTCTACACGAACCTGGCCAGGAAATACTCGGTCAAGGGCAGCCAGGACGTCGACTCCACCCGGGCCACCTACTTCGCCGGCAAGGCCGCCATGACCATCTGGTCGTCGTTCATCCTCGACGAGCTCGCGGGGCTGCGCAACGACGCGCTGCCGAGCTGCGAGCAGTGCCGCGGCAACCCGCAGTGGCTGGCCGAGAACACCGGCGTGGTGACCGCGCTGAAAGGCCCCGCCGGGAGCGCCCCCGCCCAGTACGGCGAGATCGTCTCCTGGGCGATCATGCGGGACTCCGCGACGGACCCGTCGGCCCGGTTCGTCTCGTACATGATGAACGAGGGCTACGAGCGGTGGCTCGGCATGGCGCCGGAGGGCAAGTTCCCCACCCGCACGAACTTCGCGGAGAAGTGGGAGGCGCTGGAGGCGGGCGTCGACACCAAGAAGCCGCTGGGCGACATCTACCCGCCCGAGGTGCTCGACGCGCTGCGCACCGCCCCCGACACGTTCGACCGCTGGGGCATCCCGCAGGGCCAGGGCAAGCTCGCCGGCGCGGTCATGGGCGAGCTGCCCGTGCCCACCGCGCTGAGCGCGGCCGTGGCCGGCTCGATCACCCCGCAGCAGGCGGCGGCCCAGGCCACCCGCGAGGTCGAGACCATCAAGCGCGGGATCCGCGAATGAGGCGCGGGCGCACCCTGCCCGAGCAGGAGGGCAGGGCGGGGCTGACGCTGATCTCCCCCACGCTGGTCATCACCCTGGTCGTGGTGGTCGTGCCGCTGCTGTGGGCGATCATGCTGGCGTTCCAGGACGTACGGCTGATCAACATCCGCCAGGCCGGGATCTTCGGCAACTACACGCTGGAGAACTTCACCTACGTGCTCACCGAGCCGGGGTTCTGGTCGGCCCTGGTCAACACGCTCGTCTACACGGTGGCGGGCACGGTGCTGTCGATCGCGATCGGGCTGGTGGCGGCGCTGGCGCTGCGCGACCGGTTCCGCGGGCGGACGCTGGTGCGGGCCTCGATCCTGATCCCGTACGTGGCGCCGGTGGTGGCCGCGACGTTCCTGTGGGAGACGATGCTCAACCCGCAGTACGGGATCGTCAACACCTGGCTGGCCGAGCCGGTCGCCTTCCTCACCCAGGCTCGCGGCACGTTCCTGGGCGTCGAGGTGCCGGTGGCGCTGCTCACGGTGATCGCCTTCGAGGCGTGGCGGTACTTCCCGTTCGCGTTCCTGTTCATCCTGGCCAGGGTGCAGGCGCTGCCCTCGGAGCTGGAGGAGGCGGCGCTGGTCGACGGGGCCACGCCGACCCAGCGCTTCCGCCACGTGATCCTGCCGCAGCTCTGGCGGATCATCGCGCTGCTGTCGGTGCTGCGGTTCGTGTTCACCTTCACCAAGTTCGACGACGTCTACCTGCTGACCGGCGGCGGGGCCGGGACCGAGGTCGTCAGCGTGCGGGTCTACAACTTCCTGACCGCCCGCGGCGACCTCGGGGCCGCGGCCGCGCAGGCGATCGTGCTCGCGGTGGTGATGGTCGTCTTCCTCGTGCTGTATCTGCGGTTCTTCGGCGGGAGTGAGCGCGATGAGCAGGGATAGGTTCGAGCGGGCGCTGCTCGGGGTGCTCCGGCCGGTGGTGATCGCGGTGCTCTTCCTGGTCACCGCGTTCCCGTTCGGCTACATGGTCATGCTGTCGTTCCGGGACGTGCAGGAGCTGATCCTGGATCCCGGGTCGTTCTGGCCGCGGGAGTTCACCCTCGCCACGTACGCGGACGTGCTCGGGCCGCAGGGGTTCCTCACCTTCATGCGCAACAGCGGGATCGTGGCCGTGGCGTCGGTGGCGGTCACGCTGCTGATCTCGATCCCCGGGGCGTACGCGGTCGCCCGGCTGCGGTTCTTCGGGCGGCGGCAGGTGCACTTCCTGTTCCTGGCCGTCTACCTCTTCCCGGCCATCGTGCTGGCCATCCCGCTGTTCGTGCTGTTCACCATGCTGGGGCTGCGCGGGTCGCTGGCCGGGCTGATCCTCGTCTACATCGCGCAGACCGTGCCGGTCGCGGTATACATGCTCCGCAACTACTTCGAGACCGTGCCCCAGAGCGTGGAGGAGGCGGCGGCGATCGACGGCTGCGGGCGGCTGTCGACCATCTGGCGGGTGGTGCTGCCGCTGTCGAGGCCCGCGCTCATGGCCACCGGTCTCTACGCGTTCATGATCGCCTGGAACGAGTTCCTGTTCGCCCTGCTCTTCCTGGTGGAGAAGCGGGGAAGCTGGACCGTCTCCCTCGGGCTCTCGCAGCTGGCGGGCAGCATCGAGATCCCGACGACGGTGCTCATGGCAGGATCTGTGGTGCTGACACTACCCATCGTGATCATCTTCTTCGCCAGTGAGCGGCTGCTGACGGAGGGGCTCACGGCGGGGGCGGAGAAGGGATAGACCATGCTGACGGCAGGGCAGATCCTCCAGCTCATCCGCGACCGCACCTGCCGCACCCGCAAGGAGCTGATCGAGTTCACCGGGCTGTCGCGGTCGACCGTCACCGACCGGGTGGACCGGCTGATCGAGGCCGGTTACATCCACGAGTCCGGCGTCGGGGTCTCCGGGGGCGGCCGGCCTCCGTCGGTGCTCGACGTGGACGCCACCAGCCGCCTGGCCCTGGTCGCCGACCTCGGGGCCAGCCACGCCCGGGTCGCGCTGACCGACCTGGCCGCCCGGCCGCTGGCCGAGGAGCACGTCGAGATGCGCATCGACCGGGGCCCCGAGGCCGTGCTGACCTGGGTTCGGGAGGCGTTCCAGCGGCTGCTGGACACGACCGGCCGCCCGCCCCGGCAGGTGTGCGGCATCGGCGTGAACCTGCCGGGCTCGGTCGACCACGCCTCCGGCCGGATGATCCGGTCGTTCCTCATGCCCGGCTGGGACGACCACCCGATCACCGAGGAGCTGCGGGCCGGGTTCCGGGTGCCGGTCCTGGTGGAGAACGACGCCAACGCGATGGCGCTGGGCGAGTGGTGGTCGTCCTGGCGCGGCTGCGCCTCGCTCGTCCTGGTCAAGGTCTCCACGGGGATCGGCACCGGCATCGTGCTGGGCGGCCGGATCTACCGGGGCGTCGAGGAGGCGGCCGGCAACCTGGGCCACGTCCGGCTCTCCGAGACCGACGACCGGGTCTGCACGTGCGGCTCGCGCGGCTGCGTGGCCTCGCTCGCCAGCGGCCAGGCGATGGCCGCCGACCTGGGCCTGGCCACCAGCCGCGACGTGGTGCGGCTGGTCGGCTCCGGCGACCCGGCGGCCATGGCACGCGTCCAGGAGGGCGGGCGGACGCTCGGCATCGTGCTCGCCACCGCGGTCAGCCTGCTCAACCCCGGCGTGCTGGTGCTGGCGGGCGACATGGCCGAGGCCGGCGAGCACTATCTGACGGGCATCCGGGAGAGCGTCTACCGCAGGAGTCTCCCGTACACGACCCGGAACCTGAAGATCGTCACCAGTTCGCTGGGTGCCCGGGCGGGCGTCGTCGGCACCGCGGTGCTCGTCATGGAGCACGTGCTGTCGCCGCAGGCGGTGGACGCCGCGCTGGCGCGCGCCGGCGCCGTCACCTGAGCGCCCGCTCCAGCTCCGCCCTGGCCTGTACGAGCGAGGGCCCGTACCAGGTGAGCAGCCTCCCGCTGACCGGCACCGAGCGCAGGCCGGGGAAGCACTCGGGGCCGTCGGTGTCGCTGAACGCGTACGGCTCGTCGGGCAGCACCACCAGGTCCGGACGGGCGGCCACGAGCTCGTCCAGCGGGATCTTCGGGTAGCGCTCGGGATGGCCCGCGTACAGGTTGTCGACGCCGAGCCGGGCCAGCACGTCGCCGGTGAAGGTGTCGCGGCCGACGACCATCCAGGGGCGCCGCCAAATGGGGATGACCGCGGTCCGCCGCGGGCCGCGGTACGGCTCGCGCCAGACCTCCTCGGCCCTGGTCAGCCAGGCGGGGACGGCGGTCCGGCAGGCGTGGGTGAACATCCGGGCCAGCGAGCTGAAGGCCTGGTCGAGCGTCTCGATCCTGGTCACCCAGACGGGCACGCCCGCCGCGCGCAGCGCCTCGATGTCGGGGGCGCGGTTCTCCTCGGCGTTGGCGAGCACGACGTCCGGGCGGAGCCGCAGGATGGCGTCGAGGTCGGGGTTCTTGGTGCCCCGCACCCGGGTCACGTCCAGGCCGGGCGGGTGCGCGCACCAGTCGGTGGCGCCGGTCAGGGCGCCCGGCAGGGTGGCGGCGACGGATTCGGACAGCGACGGGACGAGCGAGACGATCCGCGACACCGTGCCCGGAACCGGAACCGGGACTCCTGTGTCATCTTGCTTGTCAGAATTGTCATCCGTAAAGACAGACATTCTCACCACACACCGCGTCTCCTGCACTTAGAATCTTGGAAAGTTTCTCATCTCCGGATGTGGGGGGCCGCCGGTTGGAGCCAGAGTCCGCGGGGTTCGATCCGAACACGCCCAACGTCGCGCGCATGTACGACTACTACCTCGGCGGCAAGGACCACTTCCCCGCCGACCGCGAGGCGGCCGAGAAGATCCTCGCCCTCGTGCCGGAGGCGAGAGTCGCCGCCCGGGCCAACCGCGCCTTCCTGGGCCGGGCCGTACGCCACTTGGCCCAGTCCGGCATCCGCCAGTTCCTCGATATCGGCACCGGCCTGCCCAGCCAGGGCGCCGTGCACGAGGTGGCCGACAGCGTCCTGGGCACCAGCCGGGTGATCTACGTCGACATCGACCCGGTCGTCATGGTGCACGCCAGGGCGATGCTCGACGGCCGCGACAAGGTCGCCGTCCAGGGTGACGTCCGCAAGCCCCAGCAGATCCTCGACCACCCGGAGGTCCGCCGGGTCATCGACTTCCGGGAGCCGGTCGCCGTCCTGCTGCTCGCGGTCATGCACTTCGTCCAGGACTCGGAGAACCCGCGCGAGATCATCGCGACGCTGCGCGAGGCGATGGCCCCCGGCAGCTACCTGGTCCTGAGCCACGCCGCCAGCGACTCCCGGCCGGACGCCGTCGAGGGGGGCACCGAGGTCTACAAGAAGTCCACCTCGCAGGTCGCGCCGCGCGACCGGGCCGGGATCGAGGCCCTGTTCGAGGGCTTCGAACTGCTCGAACCCGGGCTGGTCTGGCTGCCGCAGTGGCGGCCCGACGACGGCGACACGATCGACTTCCTCGACGATCCCACCGCCTCGCTCGGGCTGTGCGGGGTCGGCCGCAAGAACTGACCGGCCGTGGCGCGCAGAGCCGCCGCCGCGGCCGGGACGCCGGCCGCCACCGTCCTCCTCGTGGCGGCGGTGATGTTCGCGGCCTCCTACGGCGACACGGCCTTCAACCGCTCCGCCGACGGGACCTTCCAGGATCTCGTCTTCTAGACGTTGCGGCGGTACTGGCCGCCCGCCTCGAAGAGCGCCTCGGTGATCTGGCCCAGCGAGCAGACCCGGGCCGCGTCCATCAGCACCTCGAAGGCGTTGCCGTCGGACATGGCCGCCTCGCGCAGCCTCGCCAGCGCGGCCGGGGCCTCGTCGCGGTGCCGCTCGTGGAAGGACTCCAGCCGCTCCAGCTGCGAGCGCTTCTCCTCCTCGGTGCCCCGGGCCAGCTCCAGCTTCTGCGGGACATGATCGTCGCCGTCGTCGCCGTTGCGGAAGGTGTTCACCCCGATGATCGGCAGTGACCCGTCGTGCTTGCGCGTCTCGTACAGCATCGACTCGTCCTGGATCTTGCCGCGCTGGTAGCCGGTCTCCATCGCGCCGAGCACGCCGCCCCGGTCCGACAGCCGCTCGAACTCGCTCAGCACCGCCTCCTCCACCAGGTCGGTCAGCTCGTCGATGATGAACGAGCCCTGCAGCGGGTTCTCGTTGCGGGCCAGGCCCCACTCGCGGTTGATGATGAGCTGGATCGCCATCGCCCGGCGCACCGACTCGGCTGACGGGGTGGTGACGGCCTCGTCGTAGGCGTTGGTGTGCAGGCTGTTGCAGTGGTCGTAGATGGCGATCAGGGCCTGGAGGGTGGTGCGGATGTCGTTGAAGTTCATCTCCTGGGCGTGCAGCGACCGCCCGGAGGTCTGGATGTGGTACTTGAGCTTCTGCGACCGCTCCCCCGCGCCGTACCGCTCCCGCATGGCGATCGCCCAGATCCGCCGGGCCACCCGGCCGAGCACGCTGTACTCGGGGTCCATGCCGTTGGAGAAGAAGAACGACAGGTTGGGCGCGAAGTCGTCCACGTCCATGCCGCGCGCCAGGTACGCCTCGACGTAGGTGAAGCCGTTGGCCAGGGTGAAGGCGAGCTGGCTGATCGGGTTCGCGCCGGCCTCGGCGATGTGGTAGCCGGAGATCGACACCGAGTAGAAGTTGCGCACCTGGTTGCGGATGAACCACTCCTGGATGTCGGCCATCATCCGCAGGGAGAACTCGGTGGAGAAGATGCAGGTGTTCTGGCCCTGGTCCTCCTTGAGGATGTCGGCCTGCACGGTGCCGCGCACGGTCGACAGGGTGCGGGCGCGGAGCTCGGCGGCCTCCTGCTCGGTCGGCTCGCGGCCGTGCTCCTCGCGGAAGCGATCGAGCGCCTGGTCGACGGCGGTGTTGAGGAAGAAGGCCAGGATGGTCGGCGCGGGCCCGTTGATGGTCATCGACACGGACGTGTTCGGCGCCGACAGGTCGAAGCCGTCGTAGAGGACCTTCATGTCGTCGAGCGTCGCGATCGACACCCCGGACGTGCCCACCTTGCCGTAGATGTCGGGCCGCAGGTCGGGGTCGTTCCCGTACAGCGTCACCGAGTCGAACGCGGTCGACAGCCGGGTCGCCGGCTGGCCCTCCGACAGCAGCTTGAAGCGCCGGTTGGTGCGGAACGGGTCGCCCTCCCCGGCGAACATCCGCGTCGGGTCCTCGTCGTCGCGCTTGAACGGGAACACGCCCGCGGTGAACGGGAACCGGCCCGGCAGGTTCTCCGAGCGCAGCCAGCGCAGCAGCTCGCCGTGGTCCTCGAAGCGGGGCAGCGCCACCCGCGGGATCCGGTTGCCGGACAGGGTCTCGCGCCAGAGCGGGGTGTGGATCTCCCGGTCGCGCACCCGTACGACCAACTCGTCCGCGCTGTAGCGGGCCTTGGTCTCGGGCCAGCCGGCCAGCAGCGCCCGGCTCTCGCCGGTCAGCTCGCGCTCGGCCTGCTCGCTCAGGCGGGCCAGCCGCTCGTCCTCCTCGCCGAGCAGCGCCCGCACCGCCTCCAGCTGCTGGCGGCGGCGCGCCACCTCGGCCTGGGCGCGGGTCTCCTCGTGGTACGAGCGGACGGTCTCGGCGATCTCGGCCAGGTAGCGCGTCCGGGAGGGCGGCACGATGGCGGCGGAGGCCCGCGAGGTGCGGCCCTCGACCGGCGGCAGCAGGCCGGGGCCCGCCTGCAGTCCCTTGTCCATCAGCAGGCGCTTGATCTCGTGGTAGAGCGCGGTGACGCCGGCGTCGTTGTAGCGGGCCGCGATCGTGCCGAAGACCGGCATGTCCTCGGGCCTGACGCCGAACGCCTCCCGGTTGCGCACCATCTGCCGGCGCACGTCGCGCAGCGCGTCCTCGGCCCCGCGCCGCTCGAACTTGTTGATCACCACGGCCTCGGCGAAGTCGAGCATGTCGATCTTCTCCAGCTGGGACGCGGCGCCGAACTCGGGCGTCATCACGTAGATCGGCACGTCCACGTGCGGCACGATGCCGGCGTCGCCCTGGCCGATGCCGGGCGTCTCGACCACGACGAGGTCGTATCCGGCGGCCCGGCAGGCGGCGATCACGTCGTCCAGGCAGGGCGGCACCTCGCTGGGCGCGCCCCGGGTGGCGAGTGAGCGGAAGTAGGTCTGCGGGCTCAGGCTGTTCATCCTGATCCGGTCGCCGAGCAGCGCGCCGCCGCCGCGCCGGCGCGTCGGGTCGATGGCGACGACCGCGATGCGCAGCTTGTCGTCGTTGTCCAGCCGGAACCGGCGGACCAGCTCGTCGGTGAGCGAGGACTTGCCCGACCCGCCGGTGCCCGTGATGCCCAGCACCGGGGCGTTCCGCCCGGCCGCGCGCAGGCCCTCGACCAGCTCCGCCGGTGCCCGGCCGGCCTCGATCAGGGTGATCGCGCGGGCGAGCGCCGCCTGGTCGCCGGAGACGACGGCCTCCACCGAGGGCGGGTCCTCCAGCGCGACGTCGCACTCCTCGATCAGCTTGTTGATCATCCCGGGCAGGCCCAGGCGCTGGCCGTCCTCGGGCGAGAAGATCCGGGCGACGCCCCGGGAGTGGAGCAGCTCGATCTCCTCGGGCACGATCACCCCGCCGCCGCCCCCGTACACCCTGATGTGCCCCGCGCCGCGCTCGCGCAGCAGGTCCACCAGGTAGGTGAAGAACTCCACGTGGCCGCCCTGGTAGGAGCTGATGGCCACGCCCTGGGCGTCCTCCTGGATCGCGGCGGTGACGATCTCGTCCACCGACCGGTTGTGGCCCAGGTGGATGACCTCGGCCCCCTGCGTCTGGAGGATCCGCCGCATGATGTTGATCGCCGCGTCGTGGCCGTCGAACAGCGCCGCCGCTGTCACGAACCGCACGGGGTTCACCGGTACATGCACGCCTGCTCACTCCTTCTTCGCCGGGCCTGTCACGAAGATACTAGGACGTCCTACTATTTCCCAGGCTTCCCGGGGTAGGGGTGCGGCATGCGTGCGATCACATTGGTGCCGGGCAAGAAGGGCACGCTCGGCGTGACAGAGGTCCCCGACCCCCGGCCCGGACCAGGTGAGCTGCTGGTCCAGGGGCTGGCCCTGGGCATCTGCGGGACCGACAGGGAACTGGTCTCCGGCGAGTACGGCTTCCCCTCCGACGGGCCGATGGTGCTCGGGCACGAGTCGCTGGGCAGGGTGCTGGAGGCCCCCGACGGGTCCGCGTTCTCCCCCGGCGACCTGGTGGTGGGCGTGGTGCGCCGGCCCGACCCGGTGCCCTGCGGGGCCTGCGCCCGGGGCGAGTTCGACATGTGCCGCAACGGCCGCTACACCGAGCGGGGCATCAAGCAGCGCGACGGCTACGGCAGCGAGAAGTGGACGGTCGAGGCGGACTACGCGGTCAAGGTCGACCCCGCGCTGGGCGAGCTGGGCGTGCTGGTCGAGCCTGCCTCCGTGCTCGCCAAGGCGTGGGACCACATCGGGCGGATCGGCTCACGGGCCTGGTTCGACCCGGAGAAGGTGCTGGTCACCGGGGCCGGGCCGATCGGGCTGCTGGCGGCGATGATGGGCCGCCAGCGCGGGCTGCAGGTGCACGTCCTGGACCAGGCGGAGGGCGGGCTCAAACCCGAGCTGGTCGCCGGGCTGGGCGCGACCTACCACTCGGGCGACAGCCTGGACGCGATCGGCGGCTACCTGCCCGACATCATCATCGAGGCGACCGGCGCGGGGCCGCTGGTCTTCGAGGCCATGCTGAAGACCGCGGCGGCCGGGATCGTCTGCCTGACGGGCGTCTCCAGCGGCGGGCGGCTCATGCGGGCCGACGCGGGGCAGATCAACCGCGACATCGTGCTGGAGAACGACGTGGTCTTCGGCACGGTCAACGCCAACCTGCGCCACTACCGCGACGCCGCGAAGGCCCTGGAGAAGGCGGACCGCGACTGGCTGGACTCCCTCATCACCCGCCGGATCCCGCTGGAGGAGGCCGAGGAGGCCTTCGAAAAGGGCCAGCACGTCAAGGTCGTCATCTCGCTGGCGTCCTGACGGTCAGGTCTTGGGATCGTAGGGGCGGCGGCGGCGCGGCGCCCCGGCGGGGACCGGCTCGCGGCCCGGGGTCTCGTCGGGCATGACGTACTGGGGCCCGATGCGCTCGATGTCCGGCTGGGCCGGTGGCGCGTTCCACGGCCCGCGACGGTGATGGCCGCGGCGGCGGCCCGCCAGGCGGAAGGCGATGGCCACGGTGCCGGCCACGATGATGAGCAACAGCGCGATCGGGGTGCCGATCAGGTCCAGCGGGTTGCTCGCGGGGTCGGCGCGCTCGCGTAACGGGAACGGCTGCTCGGTCCTCAGGATGCCGTCCTGCTCGGCGCGGGCCTTGACGACGCGCGGCAGCCCGTACCCCACGACCTTGTCGGTGTCGCGGACCTTGCGCTTGAGCCAGACCCGGTCGACGTTCGCCTCGATGGTGTGGATCTTCTCGCCCTTGACCCGCTCGACGATGCCGACGTGGTCGATGCCCTTGTAGTCCTTGCCGCCCTTCCAGTCGAAGAAGACCAGCGCGCCGGGCTCGGGCTCCTGGGTCCAGGCGCCCTGCTGGATGAACCAGACGGCGTGGGAGGGGGTCCAGGCGAACTCGCCGACGTACTCGCTGATGCCGGCCTTGTCGGCGGCCCAGGCGATGAACATGTCACACCAGGGCGCGTTCTTGTACTGGGGATCCTGGACGCGCTCGGCGTACCAGTGGCCGAACTTCGTGTGCTGGCCGGCCTTCTCCCGGTACCCGAGTTCCTTCCGGACCGTTTTGAGTAACTTCTCCGCGATCGGGTCCAGCGCGACTCCCCCCTGAGACATGGCAGATCACGATGGACTGTAATCGCGGCATCCCGGATGTGCGCGTGACACCCGCAAAGTGTCAAGCTATGGGACGATATTTCGGTTGTGAGGCAGCTGAGACCCGTGGTGCTACGCGCCCGCGCCCACCCGGAAGACCTGGTCGTCGCCCGCGCCCGGGGCGACGACGTCGGCCACGATGACGGTCACGTTGTCCGGCGAGCCTCCCTCGTTCGCCAGGTCGATCAGCCTCTGGACGGCCGCCGCCGGGTCTGTCACCGTGGTCAGCACCTCGTGCAGGACCTCGGGCCCGAGCACCGTCGTGAGCCCGTCCGAACAGAGGAGATAGCGATCGTCCGGGTCGGCCTCCCGCAGCGCCAGGTCAGGCTCGGCCCTGCCCTCACTGCCCAGCACGCGCAGCACCATCGACCGGCGCGGATGGACGGCCGCCTCGTCCTCGGTGATGCGCCCCTCGTCGACCATCGACTGGACCAGCGTGTGGTCCTTGGTCATCTGGTAAAGCGCCCCGTCGCGAAGCAGGTATCCACGAGAATCGCCCAGGTGGGCCAGCGCGAACCGGTAACCGTCGAAGAGCATCGCGGTCACCGTCGTGCCCATCCCCCGGCGCGCCGGGTCGATCTCGGCCAGCTCGACAAGCCTGCGCGCCGCCTCGCGGACCGCGCCGTCGAGCGCCGCCTCCAGATCGGCACCCGTCTCGGGAAGCGTGGCGTCCAGCTCGCGCATGACGGCGATCGCCGCCGCGCTCGCCAGCTCGCCCGCCGCATGCCCGCCCATCCCGTCAGCCACCACGAGCAACCGGCCGCTCGCGTACCCGGAATCCTCATTCTGTTCCCGGCGGCGGCCCACGTCTGATCCGGCGGCATAGCGGATGTTGTGCTTCATACCCCGCAGTAAATCACTGGTTGAAAGCCTTCACAAGCAGATGCGCTGAAGACTCGGTTGAACTATGGTGGCCTTCATGAGCCACGACCCGACCCTGACCGCCGGGGACATCGCCCGGCTTGCCGGTGTCGGTCGGGCCGCCGTCAGCAACTGGCGCCGGCGGCATGACGACTTCCCCTTGCCCATCGGCGGCACGGCCAATCAACCCCTCTTCTCGCTGCCGCAAGTCGAGGCGTGGCTACGCCGCTATGGGAAGTCCTACCAGTTGTCGCCGGGTGACCGGGCATGGCAGCGCCTGAAAACCGCGGGCGATTTGCGGCTCGGCGAGGCGGTGGCCGAGGCGGGAGCCCTTCTGACCTCGGGTGAGAGCGATCTGGACCCCGAGCAGGCGCGGCTGGTCTCGGAGCTGGCCGACCACCACGACGCCCTGACCGCGTACGAGTTCCTCGTCGAGCGCTACACGGAGGCCCACTCCCGGCAGCTGTCGGTCACCCGCGACGACATCGCCGCCCTGATGGTCGCCCTCGTCGGCGAGGCCCGCACCGTCCTCGACCCCGCCTGCGGGGTCGGCACCCTCCTGCTGCACGCGGCCGGGAATCCCGCCGCCGGGGGCCGGCGGCTGCTCGGCCAGGAGCTGAGCGGCAGCTCGGCCTCCATCGCCGCCACCCGCCTGCGCCTGCGCGGCGCCGACGTCACCGTCGCCGCGGGCGACTCTCTGCGGCACGACGCGTTCGCCGGGGAGAAGGCCGACGCGGTGATCTGCGACCCGCCGTTCAACGAGCGCGCCTGGGGCTACGAGGAGCTGGTCGGCGACCCCCGGTGGGAGTACGGCCTGCCGCCGCGCGGCGAGCCGGAGCTGGCCTGGGTGCAACACTGCCTGACCCACGTGAAGCCGGGCGGCCCGGTCGCGATCCTCATGCCGGCCGCCGCCGCGAGCCGCAAGGCCGGCCGGCGCATCCGGGCCAACCTGCTGCGCGCCGGGGCGCTCCGGGGCGTGGTGGCGCTGCCCGGCTGCGACCTGTGGCTGCTGCGCCGCCCGGCGCCGGGCGAGCGGCCGCCGTCGGACGTGCTGATCCTGGACGCCGCCGGCGACCCGGCCGCGGTGGAGCCTGCCTGGCGGGCCTACCTGCGCGACGGCTCGGGCCAGACCGTGCGGATCATCGACCTGCTGGCCGACGAGGTCGACATGACCCCCGCCCGCCACCAGCGCCGCGAGGACCTGGGCCGGGCGTTCGCCGAGACCCGCGACCGGTTCCTGGCCGCCACGGCGACACCGCCCGACCTCAGGGTGCTGGAGCAGCCGCTCGACCAGCCCGTCACCACGGTCGGCGACCTCATCAAGGAGGGCCTGGTGTCGGTCGCGCAGGCGCCGCCCCGGATGGCCGTCGGCGACGGCGACCTGCCGGTGCTGACCGCCGACGACGTCGCCACCGGGGCTCCCCCGTCCGGCCGCACCACCAGCGGGCAGGGCGTGGTCGCGGTCCAGCCGGGCGACGTGGTCGCGTCGTACTCGTCCGTACGAGTGATCTCCGACGGCGGCGGGGTGCTGGGGCCGCAGCTCACGCTCTACCGGGTCGACGCGCGCAGGCTCGACCCCGACTTCCTGGCGGGGTTCCTGCGCGCGGCCGGCAGCCGCGCGTCGACCGGCTCCAGCAGGTTCGACGTGCGGCGCACCCGCCTGCCGCGGCTGCCGCTCAAGGAGCAGCGGGCGTACGGGGAGGCGTTCCGGCAGCTCGCGGTGCTGGAGGACGCGCTGCGGGAGACCTCGGAGCTGGGTCATACGCTGATCCGGCTGGGCCTCGACGGGCTCACCGACGGCCACCTGCACCCGCAGTCCTGACGGTGTAGCTTTTCCCCGGAAGGGCGCAGGAGGGGGTCATATGGTCATCGGTGACCGCTATGTGCTCGACGACCTTCCCCTCGGCCAGGGCGGCATGGGCGCCGTCTACGCGGGCCACGACCGCCACCTGGACCGCAAGGTCGCGGTCAAGCTGCTCCGCCTGCCCGGCGGCCACGACCAGGAGCTGGAGCACCGCTTCATCCGCGAGGCCCGCATCCTGGCCCGGCTCGAACACCCGGGCGCGCCCGTCCTGTACGACTTCGGCACCCACGAGCAGCGTCTTTACCAGGTGATGCAGTTCATCGAGGGCGTCACGGTCGCCGACGTGGTGAGCGAGCACGGGCCGCTGCCGGTGCCGTGGGCCGCCGCCATCGCCGCCCAGGCCTGCGCCGTCCTGTCGGCCGCGCACACGCTGTCGATCTGCCACCGCGACCTCAAGCCGACCAACCTCATGCTCTGCCCCGACGGCAGCGTCAAGGTGCTCGACTTCGGCCTGGCCATGCTCCGCGACGCCGACGTGACGACGTTCACCCGGATCGGGCAGATCCTGGGCACGCCCGCGTACATGGCCCCGGAGCAGATCCAGCACGGCGTGGCCGAGCCCCGCAGCGACCTCTACGCCCTGGGCTGCGTCCTGCACGAGATGCTGACCGGCAGGCAGCTCTTCACCGGGCCGACCGACTACGTGGTGTTCGAGCGGCAGGTGAAGGAGCGGCCGCCGGCCATCCCGGGGCTGCCCGAGGGGCTGAGCGCCCTGCTGGGGCGGCTGCTGGAGAAGTCGCCCGCCGACCGGCCCGCCGACGCCGACGAGCTCTACCGGCTGCTGGAGCCGTTCGCGGTGGCGCTGCCGATGCTGCCGGGCTTCCTCACCTCCTCGCCCAGCCCGGGGCGGATGTACGCGCGGATGGTGGGGCGGGTGCTCAGCTAGCGGCGGAGCCGCTTCTTCACGGCCAGCGCGGCGGCGAGCAGCCACGGGCCCAGCGTCATGGCGGCACAGCCCAGCGCCCACCAGAAGCCCCACGTCCCCGGCCCCGCGGCGATCTCGGCGGCCGTCCAGGCCAGCAGCCCGGAGACGACCGGCAGCAGGAAGAAGCCCAGCCACGCGGCCACCACCAGTAGCCCGCCCAGCCACACCCAGCGGAACCAGCTCCCGGCCCGCACGTCGGCCGGATCGGCCCCGGCCAGCTCCGCCTCCTGCTCGGGAGTCAGCCGGCCGAACGCCCGGCGCAGCATCAGCGACTTGACCCGCCACAGGTCCTTGCAGCCCAGCCGGGTGACCAGCACCGCGTACAGGTCCGTACGGAGAAAGACCATGCACTGCCAGGCGATCTGGAACAGCAGCACGAACGCCCAGGCCGCGAGGAACGGCGAGGCGGCGACGAGCTGCCCGGCGAGCAGCACGGCCAGCATCACCGCGTCGGCCGCCAGCCCCGCCAGCAGCGGGCCGTACCGCTGCCGCCGGGGCACCGACCACAGCTGCGACAGGTCGGTCTCGAACACCAGGAACGCCATCCGCCGGTCCACCCCGAACCGCGCCGGGATGTCCAGCGACCGGGCGGCCAGCCAGTGCCAGCACTCGTGCACGGCCACCAGGGCGAGCTGGAAGACGTAGAGCAGGATCACGCTGAGCCCGGCGTCGTCCAGGGTGAAGGCGTCCTGCGCGGGCACCGGCCGCAGCGACGGCACCAGGACGAGCGCCGCCACGTCGAAGATCGCCGCCAGCCCGTACACCGTCCAGGCCACCCGGCCGAACAGCGGCCTGGCCAGCCACGCGGGCACCCCGCGCAGCCACCGGCGGCCCTGCACGGGGGCGGTCGCGACGGGCGCCCGCTCCCCCTCGTCGAGGAAGCCCAGGTCGCGCAGCGTCTCCACGAACGCGGGCACGTCCACCGGCTCGCCCGCGAACTCCTCGGCGCGCCGGGCGGCCTCCGTCATGCTCGCGCCGTCGCGCAGCGCCGCGATCACCACGCCGCCGACCGCCGGCATCGCCACGAACGTGCCGCTCTCCGGGTCGCCGACGAGGACCTCGTCGCCCTCCTCGACCAGGCTGAGCGGGCGCAGCGCCACCGTCTGACCGCTCATCGCGGGCACACCGGGCAATCGGGGTCGCGGGTGAACGGGTGCCTTGCCGGCACCAGGCCGTCGCGCTGGTCGAGCCGCACGTACACCCCGGCCGCCTGCGGCTCCTCGAAGCCGGTGAGGTAGCGCATGGCCTCGTAGGCGACCAGCGAGCCGACCTGCATCGCCAGCGGCCCGATGAGCAGGTTGCTCAGCGACAGCCGGTCGCGGACCCGCTCCACGAAGCCGGGGCCGCTCGCCTCGTCCGGCGAGGGCCGGTCGCTCCAGTCGCACCGCACGCAGGCGCTCCGCCCCGGCGACACCGAGTAGTACACAACCTCCGAGTGGGTGATCCCGCCCACCACCAGCGGCACCCCGGCGCTCACTGCGGCATCGCTGATCCACAGGTTCGCGTCCGGATGCCCGTCGAGGCCGCCCGCCACCAGGTCCACGCCGTCGACCAGGTCCTTCAGGTCCTCGGGGCCGGAGATCCACCGGTCCACCGGGCGGACCTCGATCCCCGGGTCGAAGTCACGCACCCACGCCGCCGCGCACTCGACCTTGGACCGGCCGATGTCCGCGTGGTGGTAGAGGAACTGCCGGGCGAAGTTGCGCGGCTCCACGTCGTCCCGGTCGACCAGCGTGAGCCGCCCCACGCCCAGCCCGGCCAGGGCCTGTACGACCGAGGAACCGCCGCCGCCGACCCCCAGCACGAGCACGTGCGAGCGGCGCAGCCGGTGGACGAACTCGGCGCGCGACCGATCCAGCCGGGCGTAATTGCCGAAGAAGGCCAGGTTCGAGAAGTGCCGGGCGTCCAGGTCCGGATCGCCGAGCGTGCGGTGGGCGGCCTGCTCCACCAGGCCCAGCGAGTCCAGCGCCCCGACCGCGCCCCGCACGTCCTCCTCGCCCAGCTCCACGCCGCCCTCGGCGAGCCGGTCCCGCAGCTCGGGCACCGTGCACGGGCCGCGCTCCAGCGCGGCGAAGAGCGCCGCCACCTGGCCCTCCTCGTCGGCCAGCGTCACCACCTCGCGGGGGTCGCTCATGACGTACAGGTCGCCGCCGCGCGACTCCCACGCGCATTCCTTCAGCGCAATCCGCACTGTTCCTCCTCGCAGACGAAAAGCGGGTGGGAACGGGGACACCGTTCCCACCCGGGAGCGCTCAGGCTCAGACGGCGAGGGCAGTCGCCTTGACCGCCTCGACCTTGCGGACCTCGATCTTCATGGGGACCTCCTTCCGTTGCGCTCGAACGCGATTGATCTTGACGAGCCGCGCCATAGAATCGCCACAGACCGGCCACACGTGTGAGCGGAGGGCATTGGCGACCGCGGCGTTCGGCATCCTCGGGCCTGTCGTGGCCCGGACGGACGGCCGCGAAGTCCACCTCGGCGGCAAGCCCCGCGCGGCGCTGGCCGCCCTGCTCCTCCACGCCAACACCGTCGTCTCCCGCGACCGGCTCATCGCCGCCCTCTGGGAGGAACCGCCCGCCTCGGCCGTCGCCAACGTCCAGACCCACATCACCCAGCTCCGCCGCGCCCTGCCCGGCGCCCGGCTCCTCACCAGAGGTCCCGGCTACCTCCTGGAAGCCGGCCCGGACGAGGTCGACCTGCTCGCCTTCGAGGACGAGACCCGGCTGGCCCGCACCGCACCCGACCCCGCGGTAGCCGCCGCCCGGCTCGAACGGGCGCTGGCGCTGTGGCGCGGGCGGCCCGCCGAAGACGTCCGGTTCGGCCCCGCCATGACCGCCCGGCTGGCGGAGCTGGAAGAACGGCTGGCCGAGGCGCGCTCCGACTGGGCGCAGACCCGGCTGGACCTCGGCATGCACGCCGAGGTGATCGGCGACTTACGGGCCTTCGCGGCCGAGCAGCCGCTGCGCGAACGGGGGTGGCAGCAGCTCATCCTGGCGCTGTGGCGGTCCGGGCGGCGCGGCGAGGCGCTCGACGCCTACCGGCAGGCACGCGACACCCTGGTCACCGAACTCGGCCTCGAACCGGGGCCTGAGCTGCGGCGCCTCCAGTCCGCGATCTTATCGGGCGCGGAACCCCCTCCCCCGGCGCCCGTCGTGGCCGCTCCGGCCAGGAAGGACACGGTCTGTCAGCTCCCCGCGGACATCGCCGACTTCGTGGGCCGGGAAAGCGAACTCGAAACACTGTTGACCGCGCTCCGCCCGGCCGACACCACAGTGCTGCCCATCGCTGCGATCATCGGGCCGCCCGGTATCGGCAAGAGCACTCTCGCCGTGCGGGCCGCGCACCTGCTGCGTCCGTACTATCCCGACGGCCAGCTCTACCTGCGGCTGTCCGGTGCCTCGACGCCCAGGGAGCCGGGGGCGCTCCTGGCCGAGTTGCTGCGGGCGCTGCGGGTGGAGGGCGGTGTCATGCCCGAGAGCACCGAGGAACGCGCCGCGCTGTTCCGTTCGCTCCTCGCCGACCGGGCCGTGCTCGTGGTCCTGGACGACGCCGCCGACGGGCCGCATGTACGGGACCTGCTCCCCGGGACACCGCGGAGTGCCGTGCTGGTGACCAGCCGGGGGCCGCTGACGACGCTGCCCGGCGCGGTGACCGTCCAGCTCGGTACGCCCTCCGAGGACGAGGCGCGGGAGCTGCTGGAGAGCCTGGCGGGCCTGGCCCGGGTGCGGGCGGATCCGGCGGCGGCGCGGACCATCCTGCTGGCCTGCGGGCTGCTGCCGCTGGCGATCCGGATCGCCGGGGCGCGGCTGGCTGCCCGGCCCGCCTGGCCGCTGAAGGCTCTGGCCGCCCGGCTGGCCGAACCCGGTGCGCCGCTGGACGAGCTGGCGCTGGCCGGGCAGGATCTGCGCGCCCACTTCGCGATGGCCTACGAGGCTCTGCCCGAGCCTGCGCGGCGGGCGTTCCGGCTGGTGGGGCTGGCCGGGCTGGAGAGCTCGGCCGACTGGTCCGTGGCCGCGCTGATGGGCGTGCCGCCTCGGGAGGCCGAGACCGCCGTAGAAGCGCTGGCGCTGGCCGGTGGCACGGGTGCGCGTCGCCTCGGCCGCCTACCCACCGCCCAACATCCCCCCGCTGAACCCGCCGTCTCCGGATGGCGGGGCAGCCGAACAGGGGTGTGTCTGGTTGCTGGCGGAGCGGGAGACGTTGGAGACGGCTGTCGAGGTGGCCGCGCCGGGGCAGGCGGCTGAGTTGGCGCATCGGCTGATGCCGTTTCTGGTGGCGCATGGGTTTGTGGATGAGGCGGTGCGGCTGCTGGAGGGCGTGGCTCGGAGGACGGCGGGCACCGATACGGAGCTGCTGACCCGGTTGCTGCTGGCCGATATCGCGCTGGATCGGCGGCAGTTCCGTGCGGCGGGTCCTGAGTTGCGGGTGTTGCTGCGGGAGTTCGAGGGGCGGGGGGAGCGGCATGCGGCTGCTTATGCGCTGGTGGGGCTGGCTGCTTGTGACTTGATGTCGGGGGCGACGGCGGGGGCGGTGAAGCGGGCTGCCGAGGCGCTGGGGTGGTTCGAGGCGGCCGGGGATGCGAACGGGGTGTTGCAGAGTCTGATCACGTTGAGCGGCTGCCATCTCGAAAGGGGCGAGTACGAGGCGGCGGAGTCGGTGTGCGTGCGGGGGCTCGGGCTGGTGAGGGAGCGCTCTCTCGCGGAGTACGGGGCGAAGTTCCGGCGGGCGCTGGGCATCGCGGCGTTCAAGAGGGGGCGGGTCGAGGAGGCGATCCGGCAGTACGAGGAGAGCCTGGCGCTCGCCCGGCAGCTCGGATGGGGGGCCAACGAGCGGATCACGCTGCGCCGGCTCGGGGAGGCGTACGGGGCGCTGGGCCGTCTTGACCTGGCCGCCGAGACTCTGGAGCGGTGCCGGGGGATGTTCGTGACGGCCGGTGACTCGTACGGGGAAGGGCTGACCTGCTACACGCTGGGCGAGCTCAGCGTGCGGCGGGGACGGCGGGCGGAGGCGCTGGAGAACTTCCGGCGCTGCCTCGAACTGGTCACCGAGCCGAGCTGGAAGGACCGCGCAGCGACCCGGCTCCGAGAGCTCTCCCAGCCCTGAGATCGCTCTCTTCATAACGCCTATCGTTACCCAACAGCCGTTGACAGGCCCCCTCTCTCTGGCCGAAAGTTTTCGGAGAGCGCTCTCTCATCTCTCTCAAAGGCTCCCAGTCCCGGAGGGCTTCCATGACTCCTCGTTTCCGGCGTATCGCCGTACCCTTGATCACCGCGTCGCTGCTCGGCTTCGCCACCGCCTGCGGTGGCGGAGGCGGCGGCGGCGCGACGGGCGCCGACGCCGCGCCCGCGGAGAAGATCAAGCTGACCATCAACCTCTTCGGCGACTTCGGCTTCAAGCCGCTCTACGAGGAGTACAAGAAGACCCACCCGAACATCGAGATCGTCGAGAACGTCACCCAGTTCAACGACCACCACAACAACCTGGTCAAGCGGCTGGCCACCAACGCCGGCGCCGGCGACATCGAGGCCGCCGAGGTGGGCTACATCAGCACCTTCACCGCCCAGCCGCAGAGGTTCGTCGACCTCAAGGAGTACGGGCTCGACAAGCGCGAGAGCGAGTACCTCGACTGGAAGTGGCAGCAGGGCCTGAGCAAGGACGGCAGCCAGCTCCTCGGCCTCGGCACCGACGTCGGCGGCCTGGCCATGTGCTACCGCAAGGACCTGTTCGAGAAGGCCGGGCTGCCCAGCGACCGGGACGAGGTCGGCAAGCTCTGGCCCACCTGGGAGGAGTACATCGCCACCGGCAAGAAGTTCGCCGAGGCGAAGGTCGACGGCGCCAAGTTCGTCGACTCCCCCGGTGAGATCTTCCGCGCGATGGTGAACCAGGCGCCGGTCGGCCTCTACGACGCCCAGGACAACATCATCGTCGACTCCAACCCGGACGTGAAGAAGGCCTGGGACCTGTCCAACCAGATCACCGCCGAGGGCCTGAGCGCCAAGCTCGCCGCGTTCTCGCCGCCGTGGAACACCGGCTTCGCCAAGGGCTCGTTCGCCACGATCATCTGCCCGGCCTGGATGACCGGCTTCATCCAGGAGCAGGCCCAGGACGCCGCCGGCAAGTGGGACATCGCCGCCGTGCCCGGCGGCTCCGGCAACAGCGGCGGCTCCCACCTGATGGTGCCCAAGCAGAGCAAGCACCCGAAGGAGGCCGCCGAGCTGATCGACTTCCTGACCTCCAAGGAGAACCAGGCCAAGGTCTTCAAGGAGGAGGGCACGTTCCCGTCCATTCCGGAGCTGTACGACGACCCGTCGATCCAGTCGTTCACCAAGGAGTTCTTCGGTGACGCCCCGATCGGCCGGATCTACTCCGAGGCCGCCAAGGCGCTCAAGCCGCAGCACCTCGGGCCGAAGGAGGCCGAGGTCCGGGTCGCCATCGGCAACGGCCTCGGCCGGGTCGAGCAGGGCAAGCAGACCCCGGACGAGGCGTGGGCGCAGGTGCTCGAGGACGTCAAGAAGATCAAATGAGCGCTCTCCCTCTCCCGCTAGGGCGGAGGCGTAGGACGAGCGTGCGGCACACCCTCGACACGAGGGTGTCGCCGTACGCCTACGTGGCGCCCTTCTTCCTGCTGTTCGGCGCGTTCGGCCTGTTCCCGCTCGCCTACACGGCCTGGGTCAGCCTGCACGAGTGGACGCTCCTGGACGAGGAGCAGACCTTCGTCGGGCTGGGCAACTACGGGACGCTGCTGAGCGACGCCTACTTCTGGAACGCCACCTTCAACACGCTGTCGATCGGCTTCCTGTCGACGGCGCCGCAGCTCGTGCTGGCCATCTGGCTGGCGCACCTGCTGAACAGCAAGCTGCGTTTCCAGACCTTCTTCCGGATCTCGCTGCTGGTGCCCAACGTCACCAGCGTGGTGGCCGTGGTGGTGATCTTCAGCCAGCTGTTCGGGCGGGACTTCGGCCTGATCAACTGGGTGCTGTCGTGGTTCGGCGTCGGCCAGATCGACTGGGCCGCCGGCACCGCGACCTCACACGTCGCCCTCTCGGTGATGATCATGTGGCGGTGGACGGGCTACAACGCGCTCATCTTCCTCGCCGCCATGCAGGCCGTGCCGCGCGAGCTGTACGAGGCCGCGACCCTGGACGGGGCCGGCCACCTCAGGCAGCTGGTCAGGATCACCGTGCCGATGATCCGGCCGACGATCATCTTCGTGGTCATCGTCTCGACCATCGGCGCCATGCAGGTCATCGCCGAGCCGCTGCTCTTCGGCTCCAGCAGCGGAGGCGGGATCGTCACGGGCGGGCCGGACCGGCAGTTCCAGACCCTGGCGCTCTACGTCTACGAGCACGGGTTCACCCGGTTCGACTTCGGCTACGCCTCGGCCGCCTCCTGGGTGATGTTCCTGTTCGTGGTGGCCGTCGCCGGCGTCAACTACCTGGTGACCCGGCGGGTGAAGGGCGGTGTGATATGAGGCTGCGCTATCTGACCCTGACGGCGGTCGCGTTCTTCTCCGCGTTCCCGCTGTACTACAGCGTCGTCGTGGCCTCGCGGCACAACTCGGCACTGGCCGAGGTGCCGCCGCCGCTGCTGCCGGGCGGGAACTTCTTCGCGAACGTGGCCCGGGTCTTCGACACGGTGCCGTTCGGGCTGGCGCTGCTGAACTCGTTCATCGTGGCCGGGTCGATCTCGGTCGCGGTGATGTTCTTCTCGACGCTGGCCGGGTTCGCCTTCGCCAAGCTGCGGTTCAGGGGCAGGAACATCATGCTCGTGATCACGGTCGCGACCATGATGGTGCCCGCCCAGCTCGGCATCATCCCGCTCTACATGCTCATGATCAAACTGGAGTGGACCGGCACCAACTACGCGCTGATCGTGCCGGCGCTGGTCAACGCCTTCGGCGTGTTCTTCATGACGCAGTACCTGAGCAGGGCGCTGCCGACGGAGCTGCTGGAGGCGGGGCGGGTCGACGGCTGCACGACCTGGGGGCTGTTCTGGCATGTCGTGCTGCCCGCCGCCCGGCCGGCGGCGGCCGTGCTGGGGATGCTGACGTTCATGTCGGCCTGGAACGACTACTTCTGGCCGCTCGTCGTGCTCACCCCGGACAACCCGACGGTCCAGGTGGCGCTCTCGACGCTGGCCAGCGGATACGTCAACGACTACGTGCTGGGCCTGGCGGGCACGGCGGTGGGGACCCTGCCGCTCGTCATCGTCTTCGCCCTGTTCGGCAAGCAAATCATCGGTGGAATCATGCAAGGAGCGGTCAAGGGATGATCTTCCCGGAGAACTTCGTCTGGGGTGCCGCAACGGCTTCCTACCAGATCGAGGGGGCGGTCAAGGAGGACGGGCGGGGCCAGTCGATCTGGGACACCTTCTCCCACGCCCCCGGCAACGTGGTGGACGGCGACACCGGCGACGTCGCCTGCGACCACTACCACCGCTACCGCGACGACGTGGCGCTGATGCGCGAGCTGGGCCTGGGCGCCTACCGGTTCTCGGTGGCCTGGCCGCGCGTCCAGCCCGACGGGCGCGGACCGGCCAACCCGCGCGGGCTGGCCTTCTACGACCGGCTGGTGGACGAGCTGCTGGAGTCCGGCATCGCGCCGTACCTGACGCTCTACCACTGGGACCTGCCGCAGGCGCTGGAGGACCGGGGCGGCTGGACGGACCGCGACACCTCGCTGCGCTTCGCCGAGTACGCGGCCGTCGTCCACGAACGGCTGGGCGACCGCGTACAGAACTGGGCGACGCTGAACGAGCCGTGGGTCTCGTCCTTCCTCGGCTACGGCAACGGCGTGCACGCGCCGGGCCGCAAGAACCCGGCCGACGCCCTGCGCTCGGCCCACCACCTGCTCCTGGGGCACGGCCTGGCCGCGTCCCGGCTGCGGGAGGCGGGCGCCGGCAGCATCATGCTGGTCGTCAACTCCTCCCCCGTGCTCACCCCGGCCCAGGTCAACGACCCGGAGGCGGTGCCGAGCGAGGAGGACGCGGCGGCCGTCGACCGGGTGCACGCGCTGCTGACCCGGCAGTTCCTCGACCCGGCCATCTACGGCCGCTACCCCGAGGCGGTGCTGGCCGCGGCCGAGCGCAACGGCGGCACCGGCCACATCCTGGACGGCGACCTGGAGCTGATCAACGCGCCGATCGACCTGATCGGGATCAACTACTACAACCCGTGCGTCGTCGAGGCGGGGCCGGGGCAGCCCGCGGACGCGGCCTGGCCGGGCTCGGAGGACATCCGGTTCTGCCCCGCCGACGCGCCGGTCACCGCGATGGGCTGGCCGATCGTGCCCGACGGCCTGTCGCGGCTGCTGGTGCGGCTGTCGAAGGACTACCCGGACGTGGGCCTCATGGTCACCGAGAACGGCGCGGCCTTCGACGACGTGGTGGAGAACGGCCGGGTGCACGACGCGGACCGGGTGGCCTTCCTCCAGGGGCACCTGCGCGAGGTGGGCCGGGCCATCGAGGCGGGCGCCGACCTGCGCGGCTACCTCGTCTGGTCGCTGCTGGACAACTTCGAGTGGGCGGAGGGATACCGGCGCCGGTTCGGCATCGTGCACGTCGACTACGCGACGCAGGCCAGGGTGCTGAAGGACAGCGCGCTCTGGTACCGCGATGTCATCGCGGCCAACCGGCTGTAGATTCTTCTCCGTGTTCTTCCCTCTGATGCTGCCATGAGACGCCCGACACTGGAGGCGGTCGCCGCCCGCGCGGGCGTCTCTCGCGCCACCGCGTCCCGCGTCGTCAACGGCCAGACGACGGTGGCCCCGCATATCCGCGAGGCCGTGCTGCGCGCCATCGACGAGCTGGGCTACGTGCCCAACTCGGCGGCGCGCAGCCTGGTCACCCAGCGCACCGACTCGATCGCCCTGGTCGTCTCCGAGCCGCCGACCCGGGTGTTCTCGGAGGATCCGCTGTTCGCCACGGTGATCCGCTCGGCCAGCCTGGAGCTGGAGAGGGTCAACAAACAGGTCGTGCTCATGCTGGCCTCCTCGCCCAAGAGCCACGCCCGGGTGGAGCGTTACATCGCGGGCGGGCACGTCGACGGGGTCATGCTGATCTCCATGCACGGCGCCGACCCGCTGCCGAGCGCGCTGTCGCGGCTGCGCGTGCCGGTCGTCTCGTACGGGCGGCCCGCCGTTCCGATCGACATCCCGTACGCGGACAACGACAACGTGGGCGGGGCCGAGCGTGCCGTGCGGCGCCTGGTGGAGCAGGGGCGGCGACGCATAGCGACCATCGCCGGGCCGCAGGACATGATCGCCGGCCAGGACCGGCTCACCGGCTACCGCAACGTGCTGCGCGACTCCGACCGCCGCTCGATCGTCGCGATGGGCGACTTCACCCGCGAGTCGGGCGCGGTCGCCATGCGGCAGCTCCTGGGCGACGATCCGCAGCTCGACGCGGTGTTCGTGGCCAACGACCTGATGGCGGTCGGCGCCCTGCAGTCGCTGCGGCAGGCGGGCCGGCGGGTGCCCGACGACGTGGCCGTGGTGGGCTTCGACGACATCGAGGCGGCCCAGTACACCGAGCCGCCGCTGACCACGGTCCGCCATCCGGTCATCGAGCAGACGGCGGCGATGGTGCGGCTGCTGCTGACCCTGTTCGAGGGTGGCCCGGCCGAGCCGGTGATCCTCCCGACGGAGCTGGTGATCCGCGAGTCGGCCTGACAGGGCCCTTGACAGGCCATCTCTCCGCGTATGACAGTCGGGCACCGAAAACTGTCACGCGGAAGGTTGCCCCAGATGAAGAAAACCGCCATAGCCGCGGCGTTATGTCTCGCCGCCGCCCTGCTGCCCGCCGGCGCCGCGGCGGCGGACGTGACCGGCCCGCCGGTGGTGAACGCGCCGGTGTTCAACGACCCGGTCGCCGACTCCGGCACGCCCGGCACGCCCAGCGCTCAGCAGTCGGCCGTCATGGACCAGCTCATCAGGCTGATCCGGGCCGCCAGGGCGGGCGGCGAGATCCGGTTCGTGATGTTCGAGTTCACCGAGGGGCAGCGCTCCACCGAGGTGGCCGACGCGCTGATCGCCGCGCACGGGCGCGGCGTCAAGGTCAAGGTCATCCTCAACGGGTCCGACAAGAACGCGCCCGTCGCCGCCCGGCTGCGCTCCGCGCTCGGCGGCTCGGAGAGCGCCGCCTCCTACGTCGTGAGCTGCCCCGCCGGGCGCGGCTGCATCGCCAGGAACTACCTGCACAGCAAGTTCGCCACGTTCTCCGGCATCGAGGCCGGCGGCGTCGCGCACGACAAGGTCGTCTTCGTGACCTCGTCGAACCTGACCGACTGGTACCTCTACAACTCCTACAACGACGCCTACACCTTCACCGACGCCACCGTCTACGACGGCTACCACCGCTACTTCGACGACCTGCGCACCGGCCGCAACCGCGCGCCCGACCCCGGCTACTTCTGGGCCACCCCGACCGGGTCCAAGCACAAGGCGCTGTTCCTGCCCCGGGCCAAGAACAGCGGCGACCACATCGCCAACGTCCTCAAACTCGTCGAGTGCGGCTACCGCGACACCGACGGCGTCAAGCGCCAGACCGACGTCCGGCTCGCGCTGACCGCCTTCAACCAGCACCGCAAGGCCATCGCCCAGGAGCTCGTCCGGCTCCGCGGCAAGGGATGCTGGGTGGACGTCGTCTACTACCAGAACAACATGGACGACACCATCCGCGCCGAACTGGCCAAGACCGCCTCCAACGGCCTGCGCATCCAGGTCACCCCGTGCCGCTTCACCGCCGGCGACCGCTCGGCCGTGCCGCACACCAAGCTGATGATGACCGACGGCTTCTACGACGACGACATCACGCCCCGCGTCTACACCGGCAGCGCCAACTTCACCCACCTGGAGAACGCGGACGACTCGATCGTCCGGGTCTCCGGCCGTGACGTGCACGACCAGTACCTGTCCTACTTCTACAAGATCCGCGACACCTGCCGCGCCCGCACCTGATCAGGCGGCGGAGACCCGGCCGAGGAAGGCGTCGAGATTGGCCCTCGTACGGTCGATCTGCTCGTCGAGGGTCAGCGACTCCTCCAGGCGCTCGCCGAACTCCGGCTTGCGCTTGCCTCGCACGTACAGCGAACACCCCAGATCGGCGCAGATGTAGGCGCCGACCGAGTCGGCGTCGCCGCGCCGCCTGCGGGCGGTCAGCAGGGCGACGCCGCTGCCGGTGTGGGTGGTGAGGCAGAGCGAGCACATGCTGCGGCGCTGATGGCCGTGGCGCGCGGTGACGAGGCGGAGCGCGACGCCGAACGGGCGGCCGTCGTGCTCGGCCACCAGGTAGGCGCGGTCGGGCGCCTTCGGGTCGCGCCAGCCGAGGAAGTCCAGGTCGTCCCAGGGCTGGGCGGGCAGGTCACGCGGCACGTGCAGACGCTTCGCCTCGCCCTTGGTGCAGTTCACGAACGACGTGCGGATCTCGGATTCGGACAGCGGCCTCATGAATTTCAGGCTATGAGTCCCGGCAACCCATTTTCCCCGGGTGGATCTCGACACGGATGTGACCAAAGGGTGCCATGGTGGTGCGGTCCCTTCCACCCCCACCGATAGGGAGACGGATCGTGCCGAAGCTCGCCGTGGTGGCATCGGTCATCGGCCTCGTGCTCCTGTCCGCCGCCGCACCCGCGCAGGCGGCCGAGAAAACCCTGACGGTCGCGTACACCTGCTCGGGCGGGCCCTTCAGCAACACCACGCTGAACGTGCCGATCACCGTGCCCGACACCGCGAACGGATCGTTCCCGGCCAAGTGGAACATCCCCCAGCTCACCCTGCGCACCGCCGCCACCGCCGCCACCCAGGTCCGGGTCGAGGGCGCGCTCACGGTCACCGGCGGCACCCACCCGGGCCTGACCGCGACCGGCGGCAGCGTCCCGGTGGGCGCGACCACGGTGCCCGCGACGCCGGTCACGAGCACCGTTCAGGCCACCGCGGGCGGCCAGGTGACGATCAAGCCCTCCGCCGAGGCCGGGAGCCTCAGGCTCTCCCTCGCCGACGTCCCCGGCGATGTGACCTTGTGCACCACCACGAGCAGCGAGAGCGTCACCGTCACCGTCGGCGGCTCCGACGACCCCGGCGAGGTGGTCGACTACACCTGCCGTCCCGCCTCCGGCGCCACCCAGACCGTGCGGATCCGGACCATGCTCACCATGCCGGCCGCCAACCCCAAGGTCGGCGAACAGTTCACGATCGGGTGGAAGGGCGTCTACGTGCAGGGCGGCGAGCTGGAAGCCCCCAACGGGCTGCCGACGAGCGGGCTCAAGATGTACGCGTACGCGTCGATTTCGGGGATCTCCCAGCTCACCTCCGCCACCGGGGTCGGCGACCTGGCTGCCGTCACCGTCGGTGAGCCGATTCCGCTGCCGGGGTCGGTGGAGATGAAGACGACCCCGAAGCAGGCGGGCACCGGAACCGTGAAACCCGCCTCGGTCAACTTCGGGCTGCGGCCTGCTGAACCCCTGATCGAGTGCGAGCCGGCGAACCCGAACTCCCTCAAGACATATCCGCTGACCATCGGGAACGGCTCCGCCTCCCCCTCGGCCTCGGCCTCACCCACCGTGACCGCCACCGCCACCAAGACCACCTTCGTCACCGTGAACCCCACCGTGGACGACGAGCCCGAACAGCCCCGCAAGTCGATCACCCCTAGGGAGGGAGTGGCCACGGGGGCGGGCGGCGACGCGGGGCCGGACGGCCGGCTGTTCATCCTCGCCGGCTCGGCCCTCATCCTGGCGGCCGGAGCAGGCGGACTCTTCCTCCGCCGCCCCCGGTCGTCGTCCTCTGGCCTCTGACCCGGCTCGGCGATTCGTCACCCCGGAGAGCTGTTCGCAGCGCGGTTCCCCATTCACGCGAGGGCCACGTTCTTGGCCCTCGCGCAAGCAGGCGCTTCGCGCGCCCCTGCTCGGACTGTGTTCTGCGGGGAGCCGAGCTCCCCGCACCCCTAGCCGGGGCCTTCCGGCCCCGGACCCCGGCGCGAGGCGAGTTCCGAGAGTGAGATGAGTTGTCCAGGAAACGTGAACCTAGGGTGCCGAGCGAGCCAAGAAACATGAACCTCAGAAGCCGAGCAACCCGGACAGAACCCCGGATACCGAGCAACACGATGGAGACAGCGGCTTCGGTCTGGAGGTCGGACCCGGACATGACCTCGGATACCTGAAAATCGTAAATCCCGGACGCCCCGCACGAAACCCGGGAAACACGAACCCGGGACGTCGAGCATCCCGTGAGCCATAACCCCGGTTGCCGCTCAGCGACCGGGCCCGCCGTCAGACCACGACCGGCGTCACCGCCCACGGCCCGCCACAGCCCACGTGCTCGGAGCCGGAAGTGGATGTTGCCTTGTACCGTGGTGCCGAAGCAGCCGTCCACGCTGGGAGCAGCCGCATGCGCTGGCAGGTCCATTCGGAAGAACCGCTCTACACCGACCGCTGGCTCGACATCCGGGTGGCCGATGTGGAGTTGCCGGATGGAAGGCATCTCGACCACCGGCTCATCCGCACGGCGCCCGGAGCCGGCGCGGTCGTCACCGACGAGTCGGACCGGGTGCTGCTGATCTGGCGGCACCGGTTCATCACGGACACGTGGGGCTGGGAGATCCCGATCGGCAAGATCGACGAGGGTGAGGAGCCGATCGCGGCGGCCGCCCGCGAGGTCGAGGAAGAGACGGGGTGGCGGCCCGGCCCGCTGCGGCCGATGCTCTACACCCAGCCGACGAGCGGCATCTCCGACTCCGAGCACCACATCTTCCGGGCCGACACCGCCCAGCACGTCGGGCCGCCCACCGAGCCGTGGGAGGCCGAGCGCATCGAGTGGGTGCCGCTCTCGGAGATCCGAAGGCTGATCGACAAGCGCGACATCGTGAGCGGGACAAGCATGAACGCGCTGCTTTACCTGCTCACTGAGGCATAGGCACCGCTCATCCCGGACGCTCTCATCGCCAGGACGCCCCCTGCATGCCCACTGACAAGAACTACTGCAACTGACTGAGGCCATGCCGTCCATGCCTCACCCGAGCGCGTTCTCAAGGCGACTAGTGATCTTGGCCCGCAAAAGACCCGGGCGGAAGTCGGCCGAGTCCGGGGTCCGGGGCCGGGGGCCCCGGCCAGGGGTGCGGGGAGCTGGGCTCCCCGCTAAGCACAGCCCGAGCTCCGGAGCGCGAAGCGCGTCCCCCGCGAGGACCTTGCCATTACCTGGACCGTCCCGGTCAACAAGAACGATTCCTGCCGATTCGTCCCACGTCATTGCCGGGCGCGGAAGGCGCGGGAGATCCTTGATGCGCGCTGAGCACCACCCCCCCGGTCAGGGCGGACCAGCGGCGTCGAGCCAGGTCAGACGCGGAAGACGCGGAGTTGGAGTGCCAGGGTGGCGTAGTAGCCCGTCAGCGTGGTCAGTTCGAAGAGGGTCGGCTCCGGTAGCAGGGCGTACTCTTCGTCGTCCAGGTCCCCCTTCGTCACCAGGGCGCGGGTGACGCGGAGGACGGCGGCCTCCTCCGGGTCCTCCAAAGACAGGGACTCGCCCGTACGAATCGCAGCGAGCTGATCGGAGGAAAACCCCAGATCGGCGGCGATCTTCTCGTGGACCTGCTGTTCGAAGGCGCTGGACCAGTGGGCGGCGACGACGAGGATGGCGAGTTCGCGGCACCGGTCCGTCAGCGACGAGCGGTAGCGGATGGCGGCGCCCAGTTCCTGGAGGGGGTCGCCCAGGGCGGGGCTGAGGAGCATGGCGTTGAAGGGGCCGATGAGCGCGCCCTGGTCGTCGAGCATGGAGGCGCCGCGCGGGCCGGCGTTGATGCGGTCGTAGAGGGCGCGGGCGTCGGGGTCGAGCTGGGCGGGCGGCATCGGGCGGAGGCGCTTCACCGCACCGATGCTAGCCCGCCCCGGCAAGGGTCAGGTGGTGCGGAGCCAGGCGGTGGTGTCGGGGGGCAGGAGGCGGTCTTCCAGGCGGCCGCTGGCCAGCAGCACCTCGCCGTCCGGGAGGGGGACGGGTTCGGGGCCGAGGTTGGCGACGCAGGTGACGCCGGATTCGCGGGTGAAGGCGAGGACGCGGTCGTCTCCGGACGGGAGCCAGTGGAGGGTGCCGTCGCCGAGCAGGGAGCGGCGCAGGCGCAGGCCGGTGCGGTAGAGGTTGAGCATGGAGTCGAGGTCGGCGAGCTGGGCTTCGGCGGTGAGTTTGCGCCAGTTCTCCGGCTGGGGCAGCCAGGGTGACGGCCCGCCGAAGCCGAACGGCGGTTCGTCGCCCGACCAGGGCAGGGGGACCCGGCAGCCGTCTCGGCCGGGGTTGGTGCCGCCGGATCGGGCGTACATGGGGTCTTGGCGCAGTTCGTCGGGGAGGTCTTCGACTTCGGGCAAACCGAGTTCCTCGCCTTGGTAGACGTAGAGGCCGCCGGGGAGGGCCATGGCGAGGAGGGCGGCGGCGCGGGCGCGGCGGTAGCCGAGTTCGGGGTCGGAGGGGGTGCCGTGGAGTGCGCCGCCGTGGGCGAAGCCGGTGTCGGCGCGGCCGTAGCGGGTGACGGGCCGGGTGACGTCGTGGTTGGACAGGACCCAGGTGGGCGGGGCGCCGACGGTGGCGTGCGTGGTGAGGGTGAGGTCGATGACGCGGCGCAGTTCGTGCGGGTCCCAGGGGCAGGACAGGAAGTCGAAGTTGAAGGCGGTGTGGAGTTCGTCGGGCCGCAGGTAGCGGGCGAGGCTTTCCTGGTCGGGCAGCCAGAGTTCGCCGATGAGGACGCGGTCGTCGTAGGAGTCGGCGACGCGGCGCCAGTGGCGGTAGACGTCGTGGACGGGGTCGAGGTCCTGCCAGGCGGTGTCGGATTTGTAGAGGAGGGCGGCGGAGTCGACGCGGACGCCGTCGACGCCGCGGTCGAACCAGAACCGCAGCACGTCCTCGAACTCCTGGTGGACTTCGGGGTTGTCCCAGTTGAAGTCGGGCTGTTCGGGGGCGAACAGGTGGAGGTACCACTGCCCGTCCGGCACCTGGGTCCAGGCGGGGCCGCCGAAGATGGACTGCCAGTCGTTGGGTTCGTCGCGGAACCAGAACCGGTCGCGGGCGGCCGGGTCGGCGAGCGCCTCCTGGAACCAGGCGCTGGCGGTGGAGCTGTGGTTCGGCACGACGTCGATGATGATTTTGAGGTCCAGCTCGTGGGCCTCGGCGATCAGCTTCTCGGCTTCGGCGAGGGTGCCGAAGACGGGTTCGATGCCGCGGTAGTCGGCGACGTCGTAGCCGCCGTCGGCCATCGGCGAGGGGTACCACGGGTTGAGCCAGATGGCGTCGGCGCCGAGGTCCTTCAGGTAGGGCAGGCGGGACCGGAGCCCGGCCAGGTCGCCGACGCCGTCGCCGTTGCCGTCGGCGAAGCTGCGCAGGTAGACCTGGTAGATCGCGGCCCCCCGCCACCACGTGTTCGACATGCTCATCCCTTGATAGATCCGGCGGTGAGGCCCGCCATGATGTGACGTTGGAAGACGAAGAAGACGATGATCGTCGGGATGCTCGCGACGACCAGGCCGCCCATGACGGCGTTCTGCGTGACCATCCCGGCGGTCTGCGACAGGCCGACGCTGAGCGTCATCTTGTCGCTGTCGGTCATGACGAGCAGCGGCCAGACGAAGTCCTTGAACGAGGTGACGATGGTGAAGATCGACACCACGCCGAGGATGGGCCGCGACACGGGCAGCACCACCGACCAGAGCACCCGCAGGGCGCCGGCGCCGTCGATCTGCGCGGCCTCGATGAGTTCGCGCGGGATCGAGTCGAAGAACCGTTTGAGCAGGAAGATGTTGAACCCGTTGGCGGCGGCCGGGAACCAGAGCCCCCAGGGGTTGTTCAGCAGTCCGAGGTCGACGACGGTGACGTAGAGCGGGATGAGCACGACCATGGCCGGGATCATCAGCGTGGCCAGCATCGCGCCCAGGATCACCCCGCCGAACATGGGCCGCAGCTTCGACAGCGCGTAGGCGGCCGACACGTCGACGGCCATGCAGAACGCCCACCCGCCGAGCGAGTAGTAGGCGGTGTTCCACAGCAGCGTGCCCAGGTCGAACAGGTCCCACGCCTCCAGGTAGGCGTCGAGGGTGGGGTCGGCGGGGAAGAGCGTGGGCGGCATCTGCGCCATCTCCTCGCCCGTCTTCATCGCGCCGGTGATCATCCAGTAGAGCGGGAAGACGAAGACCAGCGTGAAGCCGGCCACCACGGTGATCAGCACGGCCCAGTAGATCCGCCGTCCCCACCGGCTGTTGAGTTCCAGCGGGGAGACGAGGGTGCGGTGCCGGGCCTCGATCGGCCGCGACCGGCGCCGCGCCGCCCGCCGTCCGGCGACCGCCCGCGCGCCCACGGAGATCATCGGGTGTCCTCCCGGGTGAGCCGGAGCTGGAAGGCGGCGAAGACCAGCAGCACGATCATGAGCATCATGCCGAGCGCGCCGGCCGCGCCGTAGTTCTGGTACGTGAACGCGTACTGGAACATCAGGTACGCGACGGTGACGGTGGAGCCTTCCGGCCCGCCGCCGGTGAGCATGTACGGCTCGATGAACACCTGCATGGTGGCCACGATCTGCAGCATCAGCAGGAGCAGCAGAATGAGCCGGGTCTGCGGGATGGTGACGTGCCTGACCCGTTTCCACAGGCCGGCCCCGTCAAGCTCGGCGGCCTCGTACAGCTCGGACGGGATGTTCTGCAGGGCCGCCAGGTAGATCAGGGTGGCGGTGCCCATGTTCATCCAGGTCGAGACGATGACGAGGGAGAAGAGCGCGGTGGTCGGCGAGTCGAGCCAGGCCAGGCCGGGCAGGTGCAGGACGTCGAGGATCTGGTTGAAGAGCCCGGGCCCCGGGTCGAAGAACCACCTGAACAGCAGCACCGCGACGATCGGCGGCAGCATGACCGGCAGGTAGACGACGAACCGCAGGTAGGCCCGGGCGTGGCGCAGCTCGTTGAGCACGAGCGCGACGGCGAACGGCACGACGTAGCCGAAGACCAGCGCGAGTACGGTGAACTCCAGGGTGGCCAGCCAGGCCCCGCCGAACGCCGGGTCGTTGACCGCGTACCCGAAGTTGTCCAGCCCCACCCAGGTCGGCGGGGAGATCAGGTTGGTCTCCTGGAAGCTCAGGACGAACTCCCTGATCATCGGATACCAGGCGAACACCGCGAAGCAGAACAGCGCCCCGCACAGGAACCCGTAGGCCGTCAGGTTGCGCCTCAGCACGGCCATCCGATCAGCCCTTGGCCGCCAGCAGGGCGTTCACCTTGGTCTCGGCGTCGGCCAGCAGCTTGTCGAGGTCGGCGTCCTCGCGGCTGAGCACGCCCGACATGACCACGTCGAGGATCGCGTACAGCTCCTGGGCGTGCGGCGGCTCGGCCTTGGGCGGGGTGCCGGCGGCGGCCCGCACGTAGCCGGCGTAGTTCCCGACGGGCAGGGTGGCGTGCTTCTCGCGTTCGGCCTGGATGGCCTGGCCGGTGGGCGAGTCGCCGTAGACGTCGTTGTCGGGGACGCCGACGGGGTTGCCGTTGGCCTTGCCGCGGGCGAAGTCGAAGCGGCCCTTGCCGACGGTGTTGAACCGGAAGTCGATCCACCGCATGCCGGCCTCGGCCTCGGCGGGCGTCGCCTTGGGGTTGATCATGAAGGCTTCGCCGCCGCTGAGCGACGCCTTGGCCTCGGGGAAGCCGGTGATGCCGTAGTCGGTGGCGCTGCCCCGGAACTTGTTGACCACGTCGGTGACGACGTCGGGGGCGCCGAGCATCATGCCGACCTTGCCGCTGCCCATGGCCATCATGAGCGACTCCCAGCCGACCAGGAGTTTGCTGCCCATGCTGTCGTCGACCCAGCGCATGTCGTGCAGGGTCTGCAGGACGGCCTTGCCTTCGGGCGAGTTGAAGGCCGCCCTTTTGCCATCGGGGGTGCCGTCGGGGGTGAGGATGCTGCCGCCGCGCCCGTAGATGGCCTGGGTGAAGTGCCAGCCGCCGGTGTTGCCGCCGGAGTACTCGCCGTAGCCGACGTGGCCGGGGCCGAGCGCGGCGATCTTCTTGGCGGCCTCGCGGACCTCGGCCCAGGTGGCGGGCGGGGCGTCGGGGTCGAGGCCGGCCTCGGTGAAGAGCTTTCGGTTGTAGACGAGGCCGACGCTGTAGTTGACGTTGGGGACGCCGTAGACCTTGCCGTCGTGGGTGACGAGCTCGCGGACGTCGGTACGGAGGTCGTTCCAGTTCTTGATCTCGCCGGTGTACGGGGTGATGTCGAGGGCCTGGCCCTGCCGGATGACGTCGTCGTAGTTGGTGACGGGGACGACGAAGACGGTCTCCATCTGGCCGCCGGCGAGCTTGGGGCCGAACGTCTTGGGGTCGAAGCAGGGCTGCTGGTCGGTGCTCTTGACCGTGACGCCCGGGTTCGCCTTCATGAAGGCGGCCACGTCGTCGTCCCAGGCCTGGCGCTCCTTGGGCGCGGACTTGGCGGGCTGGCAGGCGACGGTGATGGTGACCTCTTCGGCCCCGCCGGCGGAGGGAGCCTGCTGGCCGGAGCCGCAGGCGGCGAGTCCGAGCGCGGAAGCGACTAAGAGCCCAGCGGATCTCTTCATGATCTGACCCTTCTGATGCGAGGTGCCCACACCATAGGATCAGCGACTTATCTACGCAATATTCAGACGGAAGATTGCAAGATAACGACTACGTCACGTACGGACTCGCGCCGTGGAGGCGCGGACCACCAGCTCCGGCTCGAACAGCAGCTCGTCCGCGGGCACCACGGCCTTGTCGATCTGCGCGACCAGCAGGTCGACGACGGCCCGGCCCATCGCGTCGATCGGCTGGCGAACCGTGGTGAGCGGCGGCTCGGTGCAGTTCATCAGCGCCGAGTCGTCGAAGCCGACCACCGACACGTCGCCGGGCACGCTCAGCCCGGCGCGGCGGGCTGCCCTGATCGTGCCGAGCGCGAGCAGGTCACTGGCGCACACCACCGCGGTGACCCCGCGCCCGATCAGCCGGGCGGCCGCGGCGTGCCCGCCCTCCAGGGAGAACATGGTGTGCTCGACCAGCTCGGCGTCGCCGCCCGCGGCCTGGAACGCCTCCAGCTTGCGCCGCGACGGCACGTGGTCGCGGGGGCCGAGCACCATGCCGATCCGCTCGTGGCCGAGCGCCCGCAGATGGCCGGTCGCGATCTCGGCGGCGACCACGTCGTCGCAGGACACCTGGGGGAAGTCGAGGTGGCCGACGGCGGCGTTGACCAGGACCGTGGGCAGCTTGCGCTCGTGCAGCAGCTCGTAGTGGCCGTGCGCGGCGTCGGCCTGCGCGTACAGCCCGCCGGCGAACACCACGCCGCTGACCTGCTGCTGGAGCAGCAGGTCGACGTAGTCGGCCTCGGAGACGCCGCCGACCGTGCGGGTGCAGAGCACGGAGGTGAAGCCCTGCTGGGCCAGCGCGCCGCCGACCACCTCGGCGAACGCGGGGAAGATCGGGTTCTGCAGCTCGGGGAGCACCAGGCCGACCAGGCGGGCCCGGTCGCCGCGGAGCTGGGTGGGGCGCTCGTAGCCGAGCACGTCGAGCGCCGTCAGCACGGCCTCGCGGGTCGCGTCGGACACCCCCGGCTTGCCGTTGAGCACGCGGCTCACGGTCGCCTCGCTCACTCCGACCTTCTTGGCCACCTCTGCGAGTCGTCGCGTCATGACGCAAACTATACGTTGCCTAACGCAAGCCGTTGCAAGTACTTACGTGATACGCACATCTTCATCCATTTCTTGCGCAAATCAGTCGAGATATTGCTCGCATCTGCCGGAAAGCCTATGGTGCGGCCAACTGTTCTCCTGCGAAGGGCCACCCCCCATGCGCGCACTCTTAGCCGCTCTGACCCTCCTCCTGGGACTCCTCGCCGCCCCCATCCCCGCCGCCGCAGCCGAGACCGACCTCGCCGCCGGCAAGACCGCGACCGCCAGCAGCTTCACCGACGTCTACCGGGCCGCCAACGTCACCGACGGCGACACGGCCACCTACTGGGAGTCGGCCAACGGCTCGTTCCCGCAGTGGATCCAGGTCGACCTGGGCGCCACCGCCACGCTGACCGGTCTCACGCTGAGGCTGCCGGACGGCTGGCCCACCCGCACCCAGACCATCACCGTCCAGGGAAGCACCGACGGCACCGGCTTCAGCACGCTCGTGGCGCCGGCCCCGTACGGCTTCACCCCGACCGCCACGGTCGCGCTGAGCGGCGAGGCCCGCTACGTCCGGCTGCTGATCACTGCGAACACCGGCTGGCCCGCCGCCCAGCTCGCCGAGTTCGAGGTGTACGGGGAGCGCGGCGACGGCCCCGGCCCCGATCCGGACCCGCCGGGCACCGACCTGGCCGCGGGCAAGCAGATCTCCGCCTCCTCCCACACCCACACCTACGTCGCGGCCAACGCCAACGACGGCGACCTCGGCACCTACTGGGAGGGCCAGGCCTACCCGAACACGCTCACCGTGGCGCTCGGCGGAGACGCCGACCTGACCTCGGTGGTGCTCCGGCTGAACCCGGACGCGATCTGGGCCAAGCGCACCCAGACCGTCGAGGTGCTCGGCCGCGAGCAGGGCGAGTCCGGCTTCACCCGGCTCGTCGCGCCTGCCTCGTACACCTTCGACCCCGCCACCGGCAACCGCGTGACCATCCCGGTCACCGCGCGGGCCGCCGACGTGCGGCTGCGGATCACCGCCAACTCCGGCGCGCCCGGCGGGCAGGTGGCCGAGCTCCAGGTGTTCGGCACGGCCGTCCCTCTGCCCGACACCTCCGACCTGGTCGCCGACGTCGGCTGGACCCCGGCCAACCCGGCCCGCGGCGACACCGTCACCTTCACCGTCGCCGTCAGGAACCAGGGCACGATCGCCACGGGCGCCGGCCCGCACGGCATCACGCTCACCCTGCTCGACGGCTCCGGCGCCACCGTCCGCACGCTGACCGGCTCGGCGAGCGGCGTCATCGCCCCGGGCGCCACCACCGCCCCGGTCTCGCTCGGCACCTGGACCGCCGCCGACGGCCGGCACACGGTCCGCGTCGTGCTCGCCGCCGACTCCGCGGAACTGCCGGACCGGCGGGACAACAACACCAGCGATCATCCGCTGTCGATCGGCCGGGGCGCGACCATGCCGTACGACACGTACGAGGCGGAGGACGCGGCCATCGGCGGCGGCGCCACCCGCATCGGCCCCAACCGGACGATCGGCGACCTGGCCGGTGAGGCGTCCGGCCGCCGCGCCGTGACGCTCGGCAGCACCGGCGCGTACGTCGAGTTCACCAGCAAGGCGCCCACGAACACGCTCGTCACCCGCTTCTCCATCCCGGACGCGCCCGGCGGCGGCGGCATCGACGCGACGCTGAACGTCTACGTCGACGGCGCCTTCCACAAGACGCTCAACCTGACCTCGCGCTACGCCTGGCTGTACGGGCCCGAGGCGAGCCCCGACAACAACCCCGGCTCCGGCCCGCCGCGGCACATCTACGACGAGGCCAACCTGATGCTGGACACCACCGTCCCGGCCGGGAGCAAGATCAGGCTGCAGAAGGACGCGGCCAACACCTCCACCTACACGATCGACTTCGTCGACTTCGAGCAGGTCTCCCCCATCGCCAACCCCGACCCGGCCAAGTACGCAGTGCCGTCCGGGTTCGGGCACCAGGACGTGCAGAACGCACTCGACCGGGCCCGCATGGACAGCGCGCTCGCCGGCGTCTACCTCCCGCCGGGCGACTACCAGACGTCCGGCAAGTTCCAGGTGTACGGGAAGGCCGTCAAGATCGTCGGCGCCGGGCCCTGGTACACCCGGTTCCACTCGCCGTCCGGGCAGTCGAACACCGACGTCGGCTTCCGGGCCGACGCCACCGCCAACGGCTCGACGTTCGCGAACTTCGCCTACTTCGGCAACTACACCTCGCGCATCGACGGGCCGGGCAAGGTGTTCGACTTCTCGAACGTGGCCGACATGACGATCGACAACCTCTGGGTCGAGCACCAGGTCTGCATGTACTGGGGCTCCAACACCGACAACATGACGATCAGCAACGCACGGATCAGGAACGTGTTCGCCGACGGGCTCAACATGACCAACGGCAGCACCGGCAACCACGTCACCAACGTGGAGACCCGATCCACCGGCGACGACAGCTTCGCGCTGTTCTCGGCCACCGACAACAACGGGGGTGAGCAGCACGGCAACGTCTACGAGAACCTGACCTCGCTGCTCACCTGGCGGGCCGCCGGGGTCGCCGTCTACGGCGGGTACGGCAACACCTTCCGCAACATCTACGTGGCCGACACGCTGGTCTACTCCGGCATCACGATCAGTTCGCTCGACTTCGGATACCCGATGCACGGCTTCGGCGCGAACCCGCCCACCCGGTTCGAGAACATCTCGCTGGTCCGGGCCGGCGGCCACTTCTGGGGCGCGCAGACGTTCCCGGCCATGTGGCTGTTCTCGGCGTCGAAGACCTTCCAGGGCATCCGGGTCAGCAACCTGGACATCGTCGATCCCACGTACAGCGGGATCATGTTCCAGACGATGTACGACGGCGGGCAGCCGGTGAACCCGGTCACCGACACCGTGTTCACCGACGTGTCGATCACCGGGGCGCGCAAGAGCGGCGACGCCTTCGACGCCAAGTCCGGCTTCGGCATCTGGGCGAACGAGATGCCGGAGGCGGGTCAGGGCCCGGCCGTCGGCTCGGCCACCTTCCGCAACCTGCGCATGGCCGGCAACGCGCAGGACATCAGGAACACCACCTCGACGTTCACGCTGAACATCGAGTGATCACAGGTCCGCCCTGGTCGGCAGGCCCTCCCAGTCGCTGGCGCAGGAGATCGCGGCGGCGCTCAGCTCCGTCCCGCGCCGCAGGCGCTCCGGCGGGGTCAGGCCGTCCAGGGCGGCGCTGATGTAACCGGCCACGAACGCGTCGTCGGCCCCGCAGGTGTCGACCACCGGCGTCTGCGGGGCCGGGACGTCGTAGCGCATCCGGTCGGCCCGCACGCTCGCCCCCTTCGCGCCGCGCAGGACCACGACCTCCCGCTCGGCGGTGAGCGCGGGCTTGACCAGGTCCAGCTCGTCCTGGCGGACGAAGAGCAGGTGGGACTGGCGGGCCAGCTCGGTCAGCACCTCCTCCGCCTCCCGTACCGACGGCCACAGCTCGGGCCGGTACTCGACGGTGAACGAGATCGGCACCTCCGCGCTCTTGGCCGCGCTCACGGCCGCCAGCACGGCGTCGCGCGGGTCCCTGCCGAGCGCCGCGGTGAGGCCGGTCACGTGGAGCATCCCGGCGGCGCCGATCCGGTCGATCGGCACGTTGCCCGGGGACAGCTTGGAACCGGCCGCGCCGGTGCGGTAGTGGGTGACGCGCGGCTCGCGGCCCACCCGGCACTCGCGCAGCAGCAGCCCGGTCGGCACCCCGTCGCTGACGCGCATGTCGGCGACGTCGACCCCCTCGCCGCGGAGCACCGTCAGCACGCGCGCCCCCAGCTCGTCGGAGCCGACCTTGCCAAGGTAGGCGCACCGGTGGCCGAGCCGCGCCAGGGCCACGGCCAGGGTGAACTCGGGGCCGCAAAGGTCCAGCCTGGCCTCGGTCTGGTGACGGACCTGGCCGCTGGAGACCACGCCCAGCGCCTCTCCCATGGTGTAGACGTCGGTCATGAAACCCGAGCCTAGCGGTCGACTCACCGCAAAACGGATTTTCATTCTATTGCCGCAGGTCGCCGTCGTGATCAAAAATTTCCCGTAACTTTAGCGAACCTATGCCCCGTACTGTGGCTCTAAGCAGTAAGGAAGGGCGCCAGTCATCCCGGGCAGGCGCCAGACAAGAAGGGCGCCGGTCATCCCGGGCAGGCGCCACAAGATGTACGGGGAGAAGCACCCTCATGCGCAAAATCGCCGTAGGCTTCGTCGCCGCCGTCGCCGGCGGGACCATGCTGTTGTCGGGCGGCACCGCCGTCGCCGCCACGAAGGCGCCTACCGTCAAGATCCGCGATATCTCGCCGAGCCCTGTGGTCGTCTGGGGCCATAAGACGACCACGGCCAACTTCAAGATCGACGCGCACCGCTGGGCCAAGAAGGTCGAGCTCACGGTCGAGCCGGTCAGCCCCCGCGCCCGCACCATGCGGGCCAAGGAAGTCAAGCGGCTGAACAACTGGCGCTTCGCCGTGCCGTTCACCTCGCACGACCCCGAGGGCAAGTGGCGCGCCGTCGCCGTCGCCTTCGACAAGCGGGGCAAGCGCATCGCCAAGGACACGTCCTACTTCCACGTGGACGTCCGCAAGGTCCGCGTCAAGGCCGACACCCGGCTGACCCTCGACGCCTCGCCGTCGCGCGTCCGCAAGGGCAAGGCCGTCAGCCTCTCCGGCCGGCTGGTCTACCAGCAGGGCAGGAGCTGGCGTGCCGTCAACCGCGAGAAGGTCGACATCTACTTCCGCGCCGCCGGCACCCGCGCCTGGAAGTGGGTCAAGTCCGACCGCACCGACCGGTGGGGCAAGTTCTCCGTCAAGGATCGCGCCCTCCGCAGCGGCTCCTACAAGGCCGTCTTCAAGGGCGACCACAGGCTGGACAAGGCCACGAGCCGTACCGAGAACGTGCGCGTCTACAACTGGCGCCGCTAGTCGGCAACACTGATCAGCAGCACTGATCAGAAGGCCCGGCCGGACTCCGGCCGGGCCTTCGCCGTCCCCGGTGAGATCCGGGATCCTGCGGGTAGCGTCCCGTTATGGCAGAGGACTTGCTGCGCGAGTACGACCCGTTCGACATCTTCGACGCCGAGGCGGCCCGGCTCGACTGGTTCTTCTCCGAGCTCGACGAGGAGGGCTGGCGGCGGCCGTCCCGCGCCGCGGGCTGGACCGTACGCGACGTGCTCGGCCACCTGGCGGGCGAGGAGCTCTACAACCAGGCCTGCCTCGACGGCACCCTCGACGAGCTGGTGCGGCTCATGGAGGACGAGGGCATCGCCGGCTACAACGAGTTCAACGAGTGGTGCGTCCGGCAGCGGCGCGACGTGCCTGTCGGCGAGGTGCTGCAGGAGTGGCGCGACAAGAACGGCGACACCCGCCGCCGGATGCGCGAGCTAGGCCGCGACGCGATGCTGGAGACCCTGGCCGGGCCCTACCCGGTGGGCGAGCAGACCTTCCACTACGACTCCGAGTACGCCACGCACGCCGACGACGTGGGCGCCCCCGTCCGCCCCGACGAGGAGGACGGCCGGACGCTCTGGCGGGTCGCAGTGGGCCGGTTCGCGCTCGGCGAGCAGGACCGGAGCGTCCAGGTGGAGCAGACCGCCGAGCAGATCTGGGTGCACGCCGGCGACGCCGAGGCCGCCCTGTCCTATCCCGACTTCGTGGAGGCGACGGTGGGCCGGCTGCCCGAAGGCCGCGGGCTCACCCCGCGGCTGGCGTCGGCGCTGCGCTGTCTCGCCTGAACCCCTGAGAGGAGTGCGTCTCTATGTGGCTGCGCAACCGTGAGGGAACGGAGCCGTTGACCGCCCGCAGCCCCTACGGCGCACGACGGGCCCTGTCGATCGGCGCGCTCGTGGTGGGCACCCTGGCGGCGATCTTCTTCGTCGTCCAGGCGATGCGCACCGGCGAGGCCGTGTGGGCGTGGGAGGCGGCCATCGCCGCGGCCGTGGCGATCATCGCGGCGATCGACCTGCTCGTCATCCGGCACCGCCTGCGCTCAGGCCAGCGCGACCGCCAGCACCAGTAGCACCACGGTCAGCACGACGACCACGGCGACGACCCAGCCGCGCGGGTGATGGCTCTTCCCTGCCCCCACCCCCGACACTTTCCTCGCCAGCCTCGGGTCGTCGCGCACGAGGGCGTCCTCGATCTCCTCGAGAATGCGTCGTTCCCGCTCCGACAGAGCCATCGCCATCACCACCGCTTCCACCGCCGGGGTCCCCGCCCGTCTACCCAGCGACAGGCTGTTCAGTACGGTGCTTTCATGGTCAGCTTCCCCCGATCGCGGCGGCGGCGATCGCCCTGGGCGAACCCGGCGCGAGCGCGGTCACGAACACGTAAGGTAGCCGCATGAATACAGCCACCGAGGTCCTGCGCCGCGTGTTCGGCTACGACACGTTCCGGCCGGGGCAGCAGGAGATCATCGAGCATGTGGCTGCGGGCGGCGACGCGCTCGTGCTCATGCCGACCGGCGGCGGCAAGTCGCTGTGCTACCAGATCCCCGCGCTGGTCCGGTCCGGGGTCGGCGTGGTGATCTCGCCGCTGATCGCGCTCATGCAGGACCAGGTGGACGCGCTCACCGCGCTCGGCGTGCGGGCCGGGTTCCTCAACTCGACGCAGGACTTCGACGAGCGGCAGCTGGTCGAGGCCCAGTTCCGGGCCGGCGAGCTCGACCTGCTCTACCTCGCGCCCGAACGGCTGCGGCTGGAGTCCACGGTGCGGCTGCTGAAGCAGGGCCAGATCGCGCTCTTCGCCATCGACGAGGCCCACTGCGTCGCCCAGTGGGGCCACGACTTCCGGCCCGACTACCTGGCGCTGTCCGAGCTCCACACCCACTGGCCCGAGGTGCCGCGCATCGCGCTCACCGCCACCGCCACCCCGGCCACCCACGCCGAGATCGCCGACCGGCTCGGCCTGCGCGAGGCGCGCCACTTCGTCGCGGGCTTCGACCGGCCCAACATCCACTACCGCATCACCGCCAAGAGCGAGCCCAAGCGGCAGCTCCTCGACTTCCTCCGCACCGAGCACCCCGGCGACTCCGGCATCGTCTACTGCCTGTCGCGCTCCTCCGCCGAGAAGATCGCCGCCTTCCTGGTGGAGAACGGCGTCCCCGCGCTCCCTTACCACGCCGGGCTCGACGCCCGCACCCGCGCCCACCACCAGGCCCGCTTCCTGCGCGAGGACGGGCTGGTCGTGGTCGCGACGATCGCCTTCGGCATGGGCATCGACAAGCCCGACGTGCGCTTCGTCGCCCACCTCGACCTGCCCAAGTCCATCGAGGGCTACTACCAGGAGACCGGGCGGGCCGGGCGCGACGGGCTGCCCGCCACCGCGTGGATGGCGTACGGGCTGCAGGACGTCGTCCAGCACCGGCGGATGGCCCTCGAAGGCGACGAACAGCACCGCCGCCGCCAGGCCCGCCATCTCGACGCGATGCTGGCCCTCTGCGAGACCGTGACGTGCCGGCGGGCCATGCTGCTCGACTACTTCGGCCAGAAGGCCGACGGCCCGTGCGGCAACTGCGACACCTGCCAGACGCCGCCCGAATCCTGGGATGGCACCGTCCCCGCCCAGAAGATCCTCTCCACCGTGCTCCGGCTGGCCCGCGAACGGGGGCAGAAGTTCGGCGTCGGGCAGATCGTCGACATCCTCCTCGGCAAGAAGACGGCCAAGGTGCTGCAGCACGGCCACGACTCGCTCACCGTCTTCGGCATCGGCACCGAGCTGGGCAACGCCGAATGGCACGGGGTGGCGCGGCAGCTCCTCGCCCAGGGCCTGCTAGCCGTCGAGCCCAACTACGGCGCCCTCGTGCTGACCGAGGCCAGCGCGGCGGTCCTCCGCGGCCAGCAGCAGGTCCACCTCCGCCGCGACCTCCGCCGGGCCCCCAAGCCCGCCGCCTCCGCCAAGTCCCGGCCGGTGGTCGAGCTGCCGGAGGAGGCGGTGCCGGTGTTCGAGCGGCTGCGGGCCTGGCGGGCGGCGACGGCCAAGGAGCAGGGGGTTCCGGCGTATGTCATCTTCCACGACGCGACCCTGCGGGAGATCGCCACACGGATGCCGGGGTCGTTGGAGGAACTGGGCACGGTCAGTGGGGTAGGCGAGAACAAACTCGCGAAGTACGGGGAACAGGTGCTGGCGACCTTGGCCGACTCCTGATCTTTGTTCGGTGGGGCTTGAAGGCAAGGTCGTTGTCTGAAGATGCGCTTCGTGTGAACGGACAAGGTCCTCGTCTGAAGGCGCTCCACGCGCGCCGGGCTCGAAGGCAAGGTCCTCGCTTGAAGGCGCGCTCCGCGCGTATCGGCTCGGGCTGTGCTCAGCGGGGAGCCGAGCTCCCCGCACCCCTGGGCAAGGGCCTCCCGGCCCCTGCACCCCGGGCGTGGGGCGTTGCAGTGGTCTCCTGTTGACCAGTGCGGGTGAGGTCGAGGGTGGGCGGGATGAGCGACACGGTGCCGGTTGGGGTGCTCGGACCAGGTCTCGTGGGACACGCTCGGGGCGACGTCGGCGAGCCGGGCGCCATCTTCGGCGAGTGCCAGCGCGGCCCGTTCGGCATCGGTGAACGACGCCTTCCCCTGCGTCTTGCAGCTTGAATGTCACCACCCAGGCCCGTGTGTCACCCTGCGGAGCCACGTGTCACCGCTAGCAGCTCGCGTGTCACCACTCGCGGCCCGCGTGTCACCATTCCTAGCCCGCGTGTCACCACTCGCAGCTCGCGTGTCACCACTCGCAGCCCTTATCACCCCTCGTGATGCAGATCGTTGCTCAGTGCCGAGTGGCTTCGTGGGCACCTCGCGAGCAAGGGGCAACTGTGGATCTTCGACGGATCAGACTGCCCGGAGCCAGCGTTCGAGGGTTATGAAGTCGTCGTCGGTGAGGCCGCGGGGCGACGGGACGTGATGGAGAAAGGACCGGCCCGGATGGTGGGCGGACACCCAGTCCCGATCGGCGTCGGTGATCTCGTCGTCGACCCAGGCGAAGGGACGCTGGTCCGCCCACGCCACCAAGGTCCTGGTCTTCCAGCAGGGCCGCGTCCAAGATCGTGGTGTATGAGAATGAAGCCACTCTGCGATCTGGTGCTATTTAAGCAGCAATAGCATCAACTGTCACATTTGTATCATTATTGTCTTGTTCATCCTTTTTCTCGATGGCTTTGCGGCACTCGGCCAGCACCTCCAGCCCGAGATAACGCCGTCCT
>NZ_JBFAOH010000030.1:0-72808 GCF_040675175.1 Nonomuraea sp. NPDC049649 | reverse complement strand
AGGACTCTGGACAAGCCCCATCCTCCCAGCTCAGAGGCACTTTTCTCATGTAAACGATCAGCCCGGCTCAAATTCCCCGTGAAAGCCCGAGGCTAACGCGTGGATCCTTGACGATTTCCCGTGCGCGCTCCGACCACACGTTGTAGATCGCCCCGTGCCACAGCCTCGCGACCGCTGTCTCCTTCAGCTCCGAGACTTCCAGCTCGAAAGGCGCGAGCAGAGCGGCGTCCTGCGGCGTCAGCAACTCGGCCCAAAAGCCGGAAACGCGACGTCAGCGACGCGCCTACGGCGGGATCGCAGTCATCGAACCCGCGTGCACGGCAGTAGCCGGAATGGTCCCACGAGATCGGAAACACTCCATTGCTGCGCGGTGGGGAGAAGAGTACGACATCGGGGTGAGACGCCGAGATCTTGAGCGCTTCGGTCTCGCTCATGGGGCAGGGTGATTTCAATGTCGCCCATCTGGGGCGATCGTTCCCCCGTGTTCGAATCGGTCGCCGTTACGTATCGTGACACCGAAACAAGGATGACCTTCTGTCTGTGATCATGGGAGTTCTCACGCTTCCAAATCACCTACAAGAAGGCCATCGGTGTCAGTTTCTCACGCCCGTACCGATGTTGGACCACTGCTGGAGATGCTGGCAGGTATCACCGATCCACGTGATCCACGCGGGATCCGGCACCCTCTGGTGGCCGTGCTGGGAGTCGCCGTGGTGACGACGCTGACCGGCGCCGCCAACTATCGGGAACTGGGCTCGACGGCCGCTGACCTGCCGCAGACCCTGCTCGGCCTGCTGGGCGCGCGCCGGCATCGACTCGGCCCGTACCTCGCCCCCAGCGCGGCCACCCTGCGACGCGTGCTGATCAGCGTGGACGCGGGCGAACTCGACGCCGCAGTGGGCGCATGGCTGCGTGCGCACGCGTCCTGCGATGAGCAAGGGTGGGCGATCGCGCTGGACGGCAAGGATCTTCACGGCGGCTGGAACTCCGACGGGCGGCTGGTGCTGTTCTCGGCGATGACACACCGCGGGGAGGGCCGGGACGCCGTGGTACTCGGGCAGATCGCCGTCCCCGAGGGCACCACCGAGACCACTCAGGTCTGCTCCCTGCTGGCCGGCATCGACATCGCCGGAGCGCTGGTCACCTCCGACGCGGCGCACACCTGCGCCACCACCGCCCGCGACCTGGTCGAAAAGCATCAAGCCGATTATCTGCTGACGATCAAGGGCAACCGGTCATCGCTGTATGCCGCCGCCCTGAGGCTGGGATGCGAACTGATCGCCGAAGACCCGCTCATGTGAGCACCGAACGCGGACACGGGCGGATCAACCGGTGGACCACCTGGGCCACCGACATCACCGGCGATGGCATCGGCCTGCCGTATGCCGCCCGCCTGGCGGTCATCCGCCGCGACGTGGCTGACCTGGCAGGCCAGCCCCGCAGCAAGCAGGTCGTCATCGTGGTCACCAGCCGCGTCCACCTGTCGGCGGCAGAGATCGCCGCCCACGCTCGCCGGCACTGGGGCATCGAAAATCTGGAGCATCGTGCCCGCGACACCGTCTGGCACGAAGACGACCATCAGGCCTACCTCGGCAACGGCCCGCGAACCATGGCCACGCTGCGCAATCTGGCCCTCGGCCTGTTCACCATCCACGGCATCACCAAGATCAAGGAGACAGTGCAAGCGATCGGCGGCAACCCCCTGCGCACGCTCCCACTACTCACGCAGCGTCATACCCAGCCGTCAGCCATCTGACTTTGAAATCGCCCTGCTCATGGGGCTTCGCGAATCCGACGACCAGCATCACTCTAGTATCCCCGGCGCGTATCAAGTTCTCGAGCGTGCCAAGAACCTGTGTGGTCTCTCGAATCTGGTCCGGTTCCTGCCCCAGCTCGCGGTTGGCCTCGCTGAGCTGCCAGTTCCGCAACCGGGGAATGACGGCCAAGCCGTCGGAATCCGTCCTGATCTCCAAGTCCTGCCTGCCGAGCACTTCCGTGAGCGGCCGTCTCAGCCACCGCGGCTCTACAACCACCCGCACGTCCTCGCCATGGACTCTCAGAAAACGCGCCCGGCGAGCAACCCGCTGGCGCCAGGCATGCGACGAGCAGCGCCCACCAAGCCAGTCTCCGCACTGCTACCTCTACAAATGACTTCGGGCACGACAATAGGCAAGGCGAGCCCGGCGAAGACGTCCACCGGGCTCGCCAGTTGCGTGCGAGGGCCACGTTTCCTCGATCGCCCGAGACGAACAGGACGATCAGGTGGTAGCCTCCATCAGCCGAAATGGATCAGGAGGGACGACCGCCCCGTGAGTCATTGAGGCAGGTGACCCATTCAAGAGACTGCACCAGTACCCATCTGACTACTTATTATCGACTGACATTTACCTTATCGCCTCGACGGACTATCAATAGGTAGATTATGGCTACTGAAATTGCTAAACTAAATAGCTGGCTGGCATTCATCTTGCCAATCACAGTGATGGTCGAGTAGATCGCTACAGCCGACTCCACAATGATCGCACCACTCTCTCCCCACCTCTTATCACGCAAAATAGATAGCGCCAAGATCGGCGGGAGGAGAACACTTGCGAGAACAAAGATCGAAACAGGGGGAAGTATAGATAGCTCCCAGGACACTATACGGCCTGTGAGTATTATAAATATCTTCACCGTTAGCCCGATAAGAACAACTCCAGCCTGTGCCCACATGAGAGTCACGGCGAGCTTCCGAGCGTTACCTCTCGACTGCATGAGCATGTCTACTTTCTAATTCAAGTCTGCCGGCGTACCCCGAAAGGCCGCCGGCAGACTTACCAGTCTATGCAATCCGTTGACTTACCCGGGTAGGTATTGGGTTGACGCTCTGACCCAGCAGCTCTCCGTTCTCATCGGATCACCGTTGTAGCCCCTGAATGGGAACGTCACAGTGACGCTCATGTCGTGACGAATGCTGTCGAACCAGCACAAGCCTAGTATCCCCCCCTCACAATCTACAGAGAAGGGCCGGATCTTTCCGGGAAGAGGTATCTGCGCCTTCAGGTGACCTGAATCAGATTGTAGCGAATAATAGGCAGAATCGGACGATTTGCCGAATCCTGTTGATGCTCCACCCGTATCGACAGATACAGACCCAACAGTCATGGAGAATTTCGCGATTGTACTAAGATTGATCTTGAGGTTTTTTACCAGATTCTTGTTTGCAGCTCTAAATGCCGGTGTGACCGTGACGTGAACCCACCCCTGGAGTTCTTCAACTCGCACTGTGGTCGGTCCACCTAAGATATAGTTGTGGTTACCCGACCATCGAAGCGTTCCTCCAGCTTCGATGGTCATCCCGGACAGGGGACTCTGCTTACCATATGTGCGTATGGAACAGATACGCTGTCCGAAATCGCATCTCGCCGTATAGTCGTAGACCATGTCGCCCGACTTTTCTCTTCCACACCATGTATCACTTGAAGAGGCCTTGTACATGGTCCGGTTCTGGGCGAAGGTCGATGGGGCACCTCCGCAATTTCCTGACCCATCGAGCATCATATCCATGTCGCTGACGTCGACATCTACGACAACAGACACATGCCTTATGTGTCCACACGAACTAAACGAGTAGTCGAAGGTGTCGGTAAGTTCTGTCGGCTTAGACTTCTCGTTTCCATCCTTATCTCTGGTGACGTCTGTCCAACTGCGATCAACAGTCGCTCGAAGCGTCGGACTGCCATCCGGACCGTTGTAGGCAAATACGTTGCGTATGGATACTGACGTATCAGTACGTTCCGTATAGCTTAGGTCTAGCCCTTCCTTCTCCGCGGTGAGAGTCGGATTGGTAAGAGACAGTTTGGCAGTGACAGGATTGCGCGGGTCCAGCGCGGCCTGACCTGAGGACCGTGCGGAACTAACTGTGCTGGACCATACGTCAGGGTAGCTGCCCTCGACGACGCCACTTTGTCTCAGATAGTACTCCTGCACAGTGACTTTGAGCTGCTCGGTACCAACGGACACACATTCCGGCACTGAGGAGGTGGCGAGCGGTCTCGGAGTAAGCGAAACCGTCTCCCAGCTTCCTCGGCCGAAGGAAGTTTTAGCAGCTACTCTTACTGTATACGTCTGACCATTTGTCAGACCTGTGATCGTGATAGATGGCTTGTCTGCACTAGTTGATGCCACGACCTCCCCCGCTACAGTCAGCACCTCTACCCTGTATTCTTCTATCAGGGCAAGAGACCCAGTACTTACAGGAAGCCCCCAAGAGACGATACCGCCACTATCTCCGGGATGCACAGTGATATCTTCGACTTTACTCGGGGGAGCAGCCGGCCGATAGGTAATCGTAAGGCTAGGCTGAGCCTGTGAAGTGACATCACCAAAAGTGATGGGCGTCATGCTGTCAGCCTTGAGCAGTAGCCATGAATTCTGATCACCCACAATATCAACAGCAGGCTGTGCGATATTCACCTCGTATCTCGAGTCACTATTCGCAGTTTCGATGATATTACTGATTGTGGTGTCCTCAGTGACCTGAGATTCTAGGCGGCTGATCGCTATATTCGTATTTTCTGGGCACGCAACTGGCGAGCATGCTGGCGTGCCGAGCATGAGCTGTGATTCGATAGGAACAGCCCCATCCGGAAGTTCGTCTATCCTGAACCCGATCATTGCGGCCGTATTATTTACTCCACTCCCTCCTATCCGTATTACCGTATCGTCAACCACCTTGCAGGCCGAGCCAGCGCATGCGGTCGGGTCGGTCTTGGCAGTCTTGATGACGAAACTGTCCTTGCCCAGCGTCAGGTTGCGGACATCCTCGGCAGGGGGCGGCGGCGGTGTACCAGGCGTGGTAAAGGTGACGGGAGCGGTCTTGGAAGTACAGGCCTCGCTACCTCGTCCGTCCTCAACGGCAACTGTCGCACCCTTGGTGAACTTTTGCCCACTGGTTGTAAAAGGAGCACCGCCCAGCGGGGTGTTCATATCGGTGGTGATCTCGACAACCGTCTGGGCGCGGTTGTAGACACGGACTTCGTCGATGACGCCGTCGAAGTACTCGCCGTAGATGGTGTTGCCGCCGATGTGGAAGTCTCCGGCGTCGTTCTGGATGTTGCCGGAGATGCGCTCTTCGCCGATCTGGTTGCCGTTGAGGTAGAGGCGAGCCCACCTGCCGTCGTAGGTGACGGCGAGGTGGCTCCAGGTGTTCACTCGGAGCCGGCTGGTGCCCCCCACCTCCTTGGGCTCGCCCTGGGTTGTTACCCAGCCAAGAGGAGTGGAGCCGTCGGAGGCGTGCAGGCCATAGGACAGGTCGTAAATGGTGTCGTAGTCCTTACCCATGACCGCGTACCAGTCGTCAACCCTCGATGGTTTCACCCAGGCCGAGAGCGTCATTCCGGAGCTGAGCCGGAGCGAAGGGTGGTCGTTGACGGCGACGAGACCGAAGATGCCGTCGAAGGACAGCCCCTTGCCATATTTGCCGGTGACCCAGGAGGTGTCGATGGCAGTGCCGTGGTTGGTGCCCGTCACATCGTTGACAGTGGAGCCGCTGCCTTCGTTCATCCCGTACGCGGCAACCAGCCCAGTCGGGGTTGGTGCAGGGGTGGGCGTCGGGTCAGGCGTCGGATCGGGATCCGGGGTCGGGGTCGGATCGGGATCAGGATCGGGGGTTGGCGTCGGATCCGGGTCCGGATCGGGTGCCGGATCCTGACCTTGAGGAGCGTTGACGCAGGCGACCATCTGCCACTTGTAGCTGCTGCCCGGCTGGACAGTGTTGGCAGGAATCTGGAAAGAGGCACGCTGGCCGCCGTTGACCGTACGACTGCCCAGCGGAGCAGAGCCGACAGGAGCACCAGTGCTGTCGTACAGGTAGTACTTGGCCGTAACCGGGTTCCCGGAGGGCCGGTTGACCATGCCCGAGAGGATCGGCTGGGTCGGGTCGGCCATGCCGGTCTGGGTGTCCGACGGGAGTACCGGAGCATCGCTGGTGATGCGGTAGGCCGGGCTCTCGTTACACGAGGGCGGGGTGATGCCGGCGCGACATGCCTTCACCACGAACTTGAAGCTGGCCGGGTTGTCCAGCGTGAAGACCTTGTCCAGCACCTGCCCTGACGGGATGTTGTTGTGCGAGGTGGTGCCGGGCACGCCGACCAGAGCGCGGAGCTCGTTCGCGCTGAGCGCCCGCTGGTAGACGTGGATGTCGTCCATCGCCCCCTTGAGGGGGCCGTCGAGAGCGCTTGAGTGGCCGATCTCGAAAGCGCCTCGGGCATTCCAGCTGACGGTGTGGTCCCGTTCGCCAGCCAGCACGCCGTCCACGTACAGGCGGATCTTGCCTGCGTCCTTGTCGTACTGGGCGGCCACGTGCGTCCACTCGCCGATCTTGGCCAGATGCTCCGACTGAATGACGGTCTCATGGATGGTGTCCGGGATGTCCCGATTGATCATGGACAGCACCCAGCGCTGATCGTACTCCGGAGCGTCGGACGTCTGATAGGAAAGCGTGAAACCGGGCAAATTCGTGCCCATCTGGGACAGCACGTTCTGCTCTTGTGTGCTGTTATCCAGGCGCACCCAGGCGCTCGCCGTGAAGCTCTGGTTGGTGTTGATCACCGGCCCGCTGGTCGCGGCGTGCCCTCCGGTGAACGTCACCGCCTGGCCGAGCTGGCCCGGCGTGCGGGTGTGCGCGCCGCTCAGGGTGGCGTTCCGGTTGTTTCCGGACGAGTCGGTCAGGGTGGTGCCGGAGGTCTCGTCCAGCTTCCAGTACGCGGCCTCACCCCCGGGCAGTTCGACGGCCGGCGGGGCCATGGTGGAGTCGTTGACCGTCACCGTGTAGTTCAGCGGCGTCGCCTCGGGCACGCTGGACTTATAGGTCACCTTGACGTTGGTGCTGCGGGCGATCGCGTCGTTGCCGTCCATCGAGTCGATGGACTCGGCGGTCACGGTGGGAATCTCCGGCGGCAGCACCCAGTCCACGCTCAGCTTCGGCACGTCCTGATTGAACAGCTGCGGCCAGAACGAAAATGACTCAACCTCGTTACGCGGGGGCGCGGTCTCTTGGGTCAGCTTGAGCAGCAGGCCGTGGTTGGGCGTTCCCGAGGCCCACAGGCGCGTCATCGCCGTCAGGTCCCAGCTCCAGACCGCACCGCTGGTGCCAGGCAGCGCGCACGGGTCGATCGCGGCGCGGCCTTCCTCGGTGCTGGTGGGCTGGTTGCCCCAGTAGGTGTTGTCGGCCACCCAGGACTTGGTGATCCGCTGGGCCACGATGCCCTGGAACTCACTGCAGTTGATCACATCGTCACGCAGCCGCAGCTGCATGGTGGCCTTGGTCACCTGCTTGCCGGCGATCGAGGCGGTATCGAAGGCCATCAGGGTGCGGAAGAGCTGATCGGCGCCGGAGTAGTCCGCCGCCCTGCCCACCATGCCCGCCACCGTCTGGTAGTCGGGGGACGCGATGCCGACCTCTTGGGTGACCCCCAGCGTGGTAGTGGGGTCGACGGTGACCGGATACTGCGTCGCGGGGTCGGCCAACCAGGCTGCGTCCGGCTTCAGCACCAGCGTGGTGGATCCGTCCTTGGACTCCACGCTGGTCTTGATCTTCTTCTGCCGGCCCGGCTTGGTTGCGGAGGGCTTGTCGGCGGCGGCGTCCCACATCAGCGGCGCCGGGGCCGAGGCCGCCTTCTTTCCGTTGTCGCCCTTCAGGGTGAGCCCGCCGGACTTGGTCACGCTGAGCTTGAGCCCCTTGGATTCCACCGGGATGCGGAACTCCACCGGGCCGGTGGGGCGCTCCCGCAGCACGATGTCGTGCCGGAGCCCGGTCGCCAGCGCCGTCACTACCAGGTCTCCCGACGGCCCGGCAACGCCGGGGTAGGTCGCCACGTTGCCCTCGATCTTGGGCTTGGGCAGCGGCGTCGGCCAGGAGAGGCTGAACGAGCGGCTCCGGTCGAGGATCATGGTCGCGAACGGGCCGGATCCGCCCGTGGACAGGCGCACCTTGGCTTTGGCCAGCTTGGGCTTCAGCACGCCGTTCTGCTCGACCAGCGACGGGTCGATCCAAGCCCACGAGCCGTCGCGCTGCCTGAGCTGGGTGGGGCCGGAGTAGGACTCGGTGGTCAGGTGACCGTCCGGGTACGCCCAGGTCCGGGAGGTCTCGGTGAAGGCCTCCTCGACGGTGACGGGCTTGTTGAGCTTCTTCGCTTCCTCCACTGCGGCGCGCAGGGCCGCGTCGGGGTCCTCGGGGCGGGGGAAGGTGGTGACCGCAGGGCCGGTCGCCTTCGCGTTCTGCGGATCAGGGTCGGCCACGGCCTGTCTGATCGGTCCGGCGACCAGCAACGATGCCGCCATCGTGAACACCGTTGCCGACGCGATTCTTCGTTTGGATTTGCTGATGATGCGAGGCCTGTTGCCTAACTCGTTCACAAACATCCTCTACTGGTTGTGAGTTGGGCATGTCGCCCTTGATCATCGACCGGAGGCTCACCATGATCAATATGACATGGATCACAAATAAAAAGAGGATAAATTTGTAACACACACAGGCATCCCAGCGAATCCCAACGGGGCTCACTGTATTGAGTTACGGTAATTGGAATTTTCCAATTCAAGCACTTCCCCGCCAAACTCAGCGCGTAGTCAAACCATCACGATCAGTCGTTGAGAAATGGCTTGAATAGCGCTTCGATTTCCCGTCAACGCGGGCACACTCTGTATCGCGGAGCCTCCAGCGCTATGCACGCAGAACGCTGACCCGGCGACCGGCAGGTGTGACGGCCTGGTCGAAGGTGCCTCGCTGGTTCCAGGGCGCCGCCTCAGGGCGCCGGTCGAAGATCACCAGCACGCCGGTGGTGAGGCTGAGGCGGTCCAGGTAGCCGTCGAGTTGAGCCAGCCCCTCAGGGAGAGGGTCTTCCTTGCCTGCCCGCCAGACCTTCAGCTCCATCGCCTCCCGCTGCACCAGGCGCTCGCCGTCCGGGCCGGTGTAGGGCCAGCGAACCAGCACGTCCAGGCGTTTGGTGCCCGCGGCGTACTCCCGGTCGAGACAGCCGCCGCCGTTGATCAGCCGGTGCAGGAAGGCCATGAGGATGATCTGACAGGCGGCCTCGTGATAGCCCTCCTGGTGGATGATCACCTCGCCGTGCTCCCTCCAGAACACGACGAACTCCCGCAGCAGGCGCTCCAGGTCGAACCGGCCGTCCGGCATCACGAAGCTCCGCGGATCGGCCTTGACCAGCCGCGCCGTGCGATCGCCCAGCACCCGGAGCAGGACTTCGCGATAGATCGGATTGGCGATCTCCAGATCCATGGGCCCGCGAATGAGACCCAGATCGTGGACATAGGAGACATCGTCGTCGATTCGCTCGTCCAGACTCGGCAGCGTGCCGGCCATGATCGGCTCGATCACCCGCTTGACCCGGGGTTCGTGCAACTTGGCCACCAGCGAGTCGAGATGGATGGCGTGCGCCCGTATCAACCGCTCCTTGGCCTCCTCCACGTGACCGACGGTGACGGCGCCGCTCACTCCCATCTCGAAGACGACCTCGTGGGCGAGAGCGTTGACCAGCCACGGCTGGCCCTGCGTGAGCTCGAACACCCGCTCCACCGCGTCCTTGGTGAACTCCTGCCCGGTCGCCTCGGTGTGCTGACCGTACAGATCGGCGATCTGATCGGCACTGAAGTCACTCAGCCGCAGCGACTTGGTGACGATGTTGAACGGGCTGGTCGGATTGCACCGGCCCGGATCTGCGCCGACGGCGGTCCTGTAGTCACGGACGTCGCGCAGCCCGCACAGGATCACGGACGCGGGGAACGGGTGCCCGTCGGGCCGGGCGTTGTGACCGTCGCGCAGCTGGCAGAGGAAGCTGACGAGGCTGTTGCCCTGCAGCGCGTCGATCTCGTCGAAGAACAACACCACCCGGCGCGGGCTCCGGCGGCACCAGGCGCTCAGCGCCGCACTGATCCGGCTGCCCGGCGTTGCCTGCGGCCAGGGGTCCGGCGGCATCAGCTTCTTCGGCCAGCCCGACCGATCGGCGGCCTCGCGGATCGAGTCAAGCAGCATCGACTCCCCCCAGCCCACGTCGTCACCGGCCACCTTCGCGCGCTCGCAGGAGAACGCCAGGGCGGCGACTTCCCCCTCGGCCGTCAACTCGGAGGCCAGGGTGCGCAGACCGGTTGTCTTGCCGGTCTGCCGGGGCGCGTGGACCACGAAGTACCGGTCCATCTCGATCAGCGTTCGAGCCTCGGGAAGCCGCGGTGTGGGCGGGAGCATGTAATGGAGCCGAGGATCACAGGGGCCGGCGGTGTTGAACGATTTCGCTCGGGGTAGGCGCATAGCCACATACTGTCATCATCCCTGCGCTGAACGATGAGATTTCCTCGTCCTATAGAAGTAGCCGCACACCATGAGGGCTTGCAGGAGCCACCAGAGCCGGGAACCCCGTCGAGCGGCTGTCAGGACTTACGCCGTCCTGACCGGTGTCCAGCGAACAGGCACTTACCATCACCGCCACACACACCAGCACCCATCGCCTGGCCCTCCCATCAGTAGTACAGCCGTCGATCATCCTCGGGCCACGGAGCGGGAACGCACTCATAGGAGTGATCACCCTCCTCACAATGGTCCCGGGTTCGTACGAGGCGCATGGTCCTGACTGCTCGGAGAGTCACGGACCACTGACGGAAAGCGATGTGCAAACAGGTGCCCGAGGGGTATCATCTCCATGCCGCCCCCTGCGAGGGGGAGAGGAAGTGAGCCCGGGCTTACCGCCGGAATTGACGGGAACCCGGGCTTTGCGCTGTCCGCGTCAATCGCAGCCTACGTGCTCGATCAGATGATCACCGAGAAGTAGATCCCTCAGAGTCCGGTCGCCCGCCTCAGCCCTCGCGATGATGCCCGCGACCACATCGGGAAGCCAGAGGAGTTCCTCGACCAGAGGGCTGACCCACTCAACATGCATGCCCTGGGGCAGGGCGTCGCGGGCGCGTAGCGCGTTGACCATGTCCAGGTCTTCCCTGTTGCCTTCAGCGTTGCGCCGTTCCATGACGACGCGTGGCACGTCACGGCATGCCAGGTGCCAGAGAAGTCGTTCCAGGCACTTGCGTCGTGCTCGTCGCTGCTTCGCAGGGATGAGACGAGTGCCGATCACGACGACTGTGCTCGGGTGGAGGACCGCTACAGCGCGGGCGATCTCCAGACGGCGTTTCGGTCGTTCGTCACGCCAATGCAGCCGGGGCTGTTTTCTCAGCAGCAGAGCGCGCAGCGCGGCCCGGTGATCGTCCGCATACTCGCAGGGCACGATGACAGCAGCCAGTACGTAGAGGCCTTCGTCGATCCGCATGGACTCGTCTACGTACGCACGTGACTCTCTGAACACGAACGATCACTTTACGGCGTCTCTCCCTCTAGAAGGGCACGCTTTTGCACAGCCGCAGCGTGCCAGGGTCCGTGGCGGCGGCATGGACTGGGGCAGCAGGTCCGGTAACGCGTTGGATGAGTCCGGGTCGAAGGTCCGCTTCATCACGGTGAGCGCGGCCCGCCACCTGCCATGGGGTGGATAGTGCTACTATCCAGTGAATGCGGATGTCCGAGCTGAGCGCCAGGTCCGGCGTCGCCATTCCCACGATCAAGTACTACCTGCGCGAGGGCCTGCTCCACCCCGGCGAGCAGGTGGCCGCCACCCGCGCCGAGTACGACGACTCCCACCTGCGCAGGCTCCGCCTGATCAGGGCGATGGTGGAGGTCGGCAGGCTGCCGATCGCGGCCGTCAAGAAGGTGGTGACCGCCATCGAGGATGAGTCGCTGCCCTTCCACCAGCTGCTCGGCACCGCCCACTACGCGCTGAGCCCCCAGGTCGAGCCGGAGCCGACCCCCGAGTGGGAGGCGGCGAAGGCCGAGGTGGACGCGCTCATCGCCGACCTCGGCTGGCAGGTGGCGCCCGGGGCCCCCGCCAGGAACGACCTGACCCAGACCGTCGCCCGGATGCGCCGCCTCGGCATGGGCGACGCCATCCGCACGTACGCGGAGACGGCGGAGCGGCTGGTGCGGGAGGTCGAGCTGGACACCATTCCGGTGGGCGGCGACCGCGACGCCGCCGTGGAGGCGCTGGTGCTCGGCACGGTCTTGTACGGGCGAGCACTGGAGGCGCTGCGCCGCCTCGCCCAGGAGTCGGAGTCGGCCCGCCGCTTCCGGGGGGACGGGTTCAGTCCCGCACCGTGACGGGGCGTTTCAGCAGCCAGAGCGCGGCCCGCTGGAGCAGCGTGCGGTGGACCTCGTTGTCGTAGGAGCGGGTGTCGTGTCCGAGCGCGTCGTAGAAGACCCGGCCGCGCCGGACGGGGCGGGCCCACATGAGCGGCTGGCCGTTGGCGGAGGCCAGCGGGCGCACGTCGGGGAGCACGTCGAGGTCGCTGTAGACCTCGTCCACCACGTCGAAGTCGCGCAGCCCGTCGACGACGGGGTGGCCGCCGTGGACGCGCACGCTCGTCCAGCCGAGCGGCGGGTGGTGGGATTTGGGCCAGGTCCAGCAGCCGCCCAGCACGCGCGGCCAGCCCTGCCAGTCGTCGAAGCAGATGGAGGCGGCGTGCATGCACAGCAGGCCGCCGCCCTGTTCCAGGTGGTCGAGGAGGGTGGTGCGGGCCTGGGCGGGGAGGGTGAAGCGCCATCGGCCGCGCAGGTCGGCGAAGCGGTCGAGGTCCATCTGCCAGCGCAGCGCGTTGACGGTGATGAGCTGGACCTCCGGCGGCTCGCTCAGGGCGCCCGCCACGTCCTCGGTGACCTCCGACTCGACCCCGACCTCCGCCAGCACTTCGGCGAGCGCCGCCGAGGTGGCGTCGAAGTCGTGGAACGGGCCTCCTGACAGGATCAGATTGCGTGCCACACGCCAAGCTCATCACGCCCGACCCGCCTTTACCACCCGCACAAACGGGATGTTTCCCCCAAGCCCGGCCGCATCCGGGTCCGCCCGATCGCCCACGAGGCGCGGCCGATACGCTGCGCGGCATGACCGAGGCCGACGACTTCGAGACGCACCGGCCCGTGCTGATCGGGCTGGCCTACCGGCTGCTGGGCAGCATGTGGGACGCGGAGGACGTGGTCCAGGACGCCTGGCTGCGCTGGTCGGCGACCGGACGGGAGGAGGTCCGGGAGCCGCGGGCGTTCCTGATCACCGTGGTGTCGCGGCTGGCGCTGGACCAGCTCCGCTCGGCCCGGGTGAAGCGGGAGGCCTACGCGGGGCCGTGGCTGCCCGAGCCGGTCGCCGACGGCGACGCGGGCCCGCTGGACACAGCCGAGCTGCGCGACACGGTGTCGATCGCGACGCTCCACCTGATGGAGCGCCTGTCTCCGCCCGAGCGCGCGGTGTTCGTGCTGCGCGAGGCGTTCGAGCTGCCGTACGACCGGATCGCGGAGATCATCGAGGTCTCGGTGGCGAACGCCCGCCAGATTCACCACCGGGCCGCCCGCCGGCTGGCCGAGGGCCGCGACCGGTTCCGGCCGTCGCCGGAGCAGCACGCCGAGCTGTTCAACCGGTTCATCGCGGCGGCCGCGGAGGGCGACCTGGGCGCGCTCACCGAGCTGCTCCACGACGACGTGGTGTTCTACGGCGACGGCGGCGGCAAGGTCCGCTCGGCGCTGCGCCCGATCGCCGGCCGCGACAAGGTGCTGCGCTTCCTGGCCGGGCTGTGGGAACGCTACCCGTACGGGGGCGCCGCGATCGGCTCGGCCAACGGCCATCCGGTGTTGTGGAGCCGGCTCGGCGAGAACATGCAGCTGCTGGCGGTGGACCTGCGCGACGGCCGGGTCCGCGAGATGTACGGAGTGCTCAATCCGGACAAGCTCGGCCGGGTGCGCCCGCCGTCGTGATCGTCCGGGCGGCTCTATAGTCCAGGCATGGATCTCGGTATCTCAGGCAAGGTCGCACTCGTCACGGGCGGCAGCGCGGGCATCGGGCTCGCCGCCGCGAAGAGCCTGGCGCGCGAGGGGTGTGATGTGTGCGTCGCCGCGCGCAACCCCGAACGGCTCGCCGACGCGGTGGTGGAGTTGCAGGAGTACGGCAAGGTGGTGCACGCCGTGCTCGCCGACGTGGAGGACCCGCAGGCGGCCGAGCGGCTGGTACGTGAGACCCGCGAGGTGGTCGGCCCGATCGACATCCTGGTGGCCAACGCCGGCGGGCCGCCCGCGGGCCGGTTCGTGGACGCGACCGCGGCCGACTGGGACGTGGCGGTGCAGCGCAACCTGCTGGGCACCGTGCGGCTGATGCGGGCGGTGCTGCCGGAGATGCGGGCCCGCGGCTGGGGCCGGATCGTCACCGTGACGAGCAGGTCGGCGCGGGAGGCCATCGACGGGCTGGCCCTGTCGAACGCCACCCGCTCGGCCGTGGCGGGCATGGTGCGCACCCTAGCCCGCGAGGTGGGCGGCGACGGGGTGCTGGTCAACAACGTGATGCCGGGGCAGACCGACACCGACCGGCTGCGCGAGCTGGCCGGCGGCGAGGAGGGGCTGGCGGAGCGGGCCGCGGGCATCCCGGTGGGGCGGGTCGGCCGGCCGGAGGAGATCGGCGACGTGATCGCGTTCCTGGCCAGCGAGCGCGCCTCGTACGTGAACGGGGTCTCGCTGCTGGTGGACGGTGGGGAGAGCCGCGTCATCGCCTGACCCCCCTGCCGTAAACCCCAGAGAAGAAGGCATCCTGCACATAGGGGACGACTGGAAGGCAGGGGCATGGACAAGCCGGTCATCATGACGGTCGACGACGACCCGGGGGTGTCGCGGGCCGTCGCCCGTGACCTGCGGCGCCGTTACGGCCAGCAGTACAGGATCGTCCGCGCCGAGGCCGCCCAGCAGGGCCTGGAGGCGGTCCGCGAGATGCGGCTGCGGGGTGACGAGGTCTGCGCCATCCTCGCCGACTACCGGATGCCGCAGATGAACGGGGTGCAGTTCCTGGAGGCGGCGATGGACATGTACCCGTACGCGCGGCGGGTGCTGCTGACCGCCTACGCCGACACCGACGCCGCCATCCAGGCCATCAACGTGGTCGACCTGGACCACTACCTGCTCAAGCCGTGGGACCCGCCGGAGGAGAAGTTCTACCCGGTGATCGACGGCCAGCTCGACGCCTGGCAGCGCACCGACCGGGTGGAGGTGGCCGAGCTGCGGGTGGTGGGCGACCGCTGGTCGCGGCCGTCCTACCAGGTGCGCGACTTCCTGGCCCGCAACCACGTGCCCTACCAGTGGATGCTGGCCGAGGAGCCGGAGGGCGCGCAGCTCGTCGCCGCCGCCGGGGACGACTGCCGGCTGCCGCTGGTGGTCACCGCCGACGGGACGATGCTGCAGGCGCCCGGCCAGTCGACGCTGGCCGCCACGGTCGGGCTGTCGACCACCCCGGCCACCGACTTCTACGACCTGATCGTGGTGGGCGGCGGCCCGGCCGGGCTGGGCGCGGCCGTCTACGGCGCCTCCGAGGGGCTGCGGACGGTGCTGGTGGAGGCGCACGCCTCCGGCGGGCAGGCGGGCCAGAGCTCGCGCATCGAGAACTACCTGGGCTTCCCCGACGGGGTGTCCGGCCAGCAGCTCGCGGAGCGGGCGCGCAGGCAGGCGCTGAAGTTCGGGGCCGAGCTGCTGACCGCGCGGAAGGTGACCCGTCTGGAGCCGCGCGGGCAGGCACGGGTGGTCGGCTTCAAGGACGGCGGCGAGATCGCCGCGCACGCCGTCATCCTGGCGATGGGGGTCTCCTACCGCCGCCTGGACGCGCCCGGCCTGGACGACTTCGTGGGCCGGGGCGTCTACTACGGGGCCGCGCTGACCGAGGCGCCGTCCTGCCGGGAGCAGGACGTCTACGTCGTGGGCGCCGCCAACTCGGCCGGGCAGGCGGCCGTCTACCTGGCGGGGTACGCCAAGACCGTGCACCTGGTGGTGAGGGGCGACGGCCTGGAGAAGTCCATGTCCCACTACCTGATCGAGCAGATCCAGGCGCTCCCCAACGTCGAGGTGCACCTGGAGACGGAGGTGACCGGCGGGAAGGGCGACGGCCACCTGGAGCGCCTGACGCTGTCGTCCCGGGGCGAGGAGCGCGTCGTCGACGCGCAGTGGCTGTTCGTCTTCATCGGCGCGCAGCCGTACACCTCGTGGCTGGACGACACGGTCGAACGGGACGAGAGGGGCTTCGTGGTCACCGGGCCCGACCTGGTGCAGCGCGGGCAGCGGCCGCGCAACTGGCCGCTGCGCCGCCAGCCCTACTACCTGGAGACGAACGTGCCCGGGGTGCTGGCGGCCGGTGACGTGCGCGCCGACTCGATCAAGAGGGTGGCCTCCGCCGTCGGGGAGGGCGCGATGGCCGTCGCGCTCGTACACCGCTACTTGGAGAAGCAGTGACCGAGACAGTCGACATCGACGAACTGCGCAAGCTCTTCCTGTTCGAGCGGCTGACCGACGAGCAGCTGACCAAGCTCGCCGGCAGCGGCCACATGGCGACCTTCGAGCAGGACGAGGACATCGTCCGCCAGGGCGAGCCCGCCGACTGCTTCATGGTGCTGGTGGAGGGCGAGGTGCAGCTGATAGCCCAGACCGTCAGCGCCGGCACCGTCGCCATGCCCCGCACCTCCCAGCCCGGCGTCTACGGCGGCGCCACCTCCGCCTACCTGGGCGAGCGGGCGCCGATGACCTACCAGCACACGATGCGGGCCACCGCGCCGTCGCGGCTGTTCGTGCTCCCGGCCAAGAAGTTCGCCTACATCGTGACCGAGTGGTTCCCGATGGCGATGCACCTGCTCGACGGGCTGCAGTCGGGCGGGCGCATGCAGCGGGAGATCATCGACCGGCGGCAGCGGCTCACCGCGCTCGGCACCATCACGGCCGGGCTCACCCACGAGCTGAACAACCCGGCGGCGGCCGCGGTGCGCGCGGTGAGCGAGCTGCGCTCGCTGGTGAGGTCGTCGCGGATGGAGCTGGCCCTGCTCGCCGAGAACGGCATCCCGCCCGAGCGGCTGCGGGCGCTGATCGAGATGCAGGAAGCGTGCATGGAGGCGGTCGGCAAGCCGGCCTCGCGCAGCCCGCTGGAGATCTCCGACGCCGAGGACGAGCTCGGCGACGCGCTGGACGAGCTCGGCGTCGAGGACGCCTGGGATCTGGCGCCCGCCCTGGTGAACGCCGGGTTCGGCCCGCAGCACCTGCACAAGGTGCGGCGCGAGGTGGGCCAGGAGCACGCGCCGGCCGCGCTGCGCTGGCTGTCGGAGGCGGTGGAGATCTCGCAGATGCTCAACGAGGTCACCGAGGCCACCGAGCGGATCACGACGCTGATCCGCTCGGCCAAGGAGTACTCGCAGATGGACCGGACCCCGTTCCAGGTCCTCGACCTGCACGGCCTGCTCGACAGCACGATCGCGATCTTCCGGGGGAAGCTGCCGCCGGGCATCACCCTGGTCACCGAGTACGACCGGACGCTGCCGCCGGTGCCCTGCTACGGCGGCGAGCTGAACCAGGTGTGGACGAACCTCATCCACAACGCGATCGACGCCATGGGCGAGGAGGGCACGCTGACCATCCGCACCGCGCACGACGAGGACGAGGCTATCGTGGAGATCGGCGACACCGGCCCCGGCGTGCCGGACACGATCAAGGACCGGATCTTCGAGCCGTTCTTCACCACCAAGACCGTCGGCGAGGGCACCGGGCTGGGCCTGGACATCTCGTACCGGATCGTGGCGGGGCGGCACGGCGGCGAGATCAAGGTCCGCTCGGTGCCGGGCGACACCTGGTTCGAGGTGCGGCTGCCGCTGCGCGAGGCTACCGGGGGTCGATCACCATCCGCATGAGCCGGGGCACGATCCGGTCGGCGGCGACGCGGAAGCCGTCGTGCTCGAACTCGCTGGTCACCCAGACCCGCAGGTTGCCGACCCGTCCGGCGGTCTCCAGCGACAGCCCGGCGTCCACGTACATGTCGTCGTGGTAGACGACGGCGGCGACCGGCACCTCGTTGGCGGCCAGCCGGTCCGGGTCGTAGAGCGGCGGCCAGTCGCCGGCGGCGGCGAGCAGTTCGGCGGCGCCCTTGAAGGGGCGGAGCGACCGGATCGCGTCGAACATCCAGGGGTAGATCATCTCGCCGGTGAACATGCCGAACGCGCCGAAGTCCTCGGGCAGCAGCCGCTCGGCCGCCCAGCGGGTGGCGGCGCCCTGGGCGTAGATGGGCTCGTGCAGCACGGCGTAGAGGGGGTTGCCGACGAACCCGGTCTCCGTCATGACGTCGTACAGGAACGTGTCGGCGAGCCGGTCGCCGTCCCAGGCCTCGGTGAGCTGCCAGTGGAGGCGTTCGTGGCCGTCGCCCATGCCGAGCTTCATGCCGAGCGTGCGGAAGCGCTCGACGGTGAGCCGGTCGCCGTCGGGCAGCAGCACCTCCTCGCCCGCCAGGTGCTCGGCGATGCGCCGGGCCGCCTCCTCGTCCCCGGGGTAGCGCTCGTAGTGGCGGCGGATCTTGGCGCGGACCCGCTCGTAGGTGCGGGCGTAGACGTCGTCGGCGGTGGCGTCGAGGCCGGGCAGCCCGCCGGTGATGTGGCAGGCCCGCAGCCCTTCTGGGGCGCGGGACAGGTACGTCAGGGTGATGAAGCCGCCGTAGCTCTGCCCCCAGGTCTCCCACTTCTCGACGCCGAGCGCCTTCCTGATGTGCTCGCAGTCGTCCACGATCGCGTCGGCGCGGAAGTGGCGCAGGTAGGCGGCCAGCTCCTCGGCGGTGCCGGTCGCCGAGACCGGGGTGCTGCGGCCGGTGCCGCGCTGGTCGAGCAGGAGCACCCGGTGGGTGCGGAGCAGGTGGCGCCAGTGGCCGGGGCCGGTGGGCCGGGGCGACTTGCCGCCGGGGCCGCCTTGCAGGAACAGCGCCCACGGCAGGTCGCCGGTGACGGCCGGGTCGCGTATCTCGCGGGCGAACACCCGGATCGTCCGGCCGCCGGGGTCGGCGTGGTCGAGCGGGACGGTGAACACGTGGTCGGCGACCTCGATGCCGGGCATGGTGACTCTCACGCTTGGATGATCTCACCTCTGCGGAAAGGAACCCCATGACGATCGACGAGTGGTCCCGCCAGGCGCTGCCCGCCATGCTGGACGACATCAGGACGCTGGTCGAGGTGGAGACCCACAGCCACGACAAGGCGGCGCTCCGCCGCGGGCTGGCCGCGCTCCGCGACCTCGCCGCCGAGCGGCTCGGCCCGCCCGCCGAGGAGACGCGGCACGACGGCGGCCGGTACGGGGACGTGCTGGAGCTGCGGTACCCGGGGACCGCGCCGGGAGAGGTGCTGCTGCTCGGCCACTACGACACGGTGTGGCCCACGGGCACGCTGGTGGACTGGCCGTTCGCGATCGAGGACGGCACGATGACCGGGCCGGGCGTGTTCGACATGAAGACCGGGCTGGTGCAGGCGATCTGGGCGGTGCGCGGGCTGCGCGGGCTGGGGCTGCCGCACCCGGGCGTGCGGTTGCTGTTCAACGGCGACGAGGAGATCGGCAGCCCGGTGTCGCGCCCGCACGTCGAGGCCGCCAGTGAGGGGACGCTGGCCAGCCTGGTGTTCGAGGCGTCGCTGCGGGGCGCGCTGAAGACCTCGCGCAAGGGGGTGGGACTGTTCGACGTGACGGTGACCGGCGTGGAGGCGCACGCCGGGCTGGACCCGGCGGCGGGCGCGAACGCCATCCACGCGCTGGCCGGGCTCGTCACCCGCATCGCGGCCGGGGGCGCGCCGGAGCGCGGCACGACCGTGAACGTCGGCCTGATCAGCGGCGGCACCGGCCGGAACGTGGCCGCCGGTCTGGCGACCTGCGGAGTGGATGTACGGGTGAGCGACTTCGCGGAGATGACCAGGATCGACGCCCTCTTCGCCGGCCTCGAGGCGGACGACCCGCGCGTGACCGTGTCGGTGACCGGGGAGTGGAACCGGCCCCCGATGACCCCCAACCCGCCCTCTCAGCGGCTGTTCAAGGAGGCCCAGGCGGTGGCCACCGCGCAGGGCTGGACGCTGGAGGAGGCCGCGGTGGGCGGCGCCAGCGACGGCAACTTCATCTCCGCGCTGGGCCTGCCGGTGCTCGACGGCATCGGCGCGGTCGGCGACGGGGCGCACGCCCGGCACGAGCACGTCCTCGTCGATCACATCCCCGAGCGCACCGCCCTGACGATCGGCCTCGTCTCCGCCCTCGCCTGAACGCCCCGGTCCGGCGCGGGCTGAGGCGGGGCCCGCGCCGGGGCGGCCGGGCGGCGGCCCGCGGATGCGCGGGCCCCGCCCTTCAGTCACACGCCCTGCCGAGCAGGACGGGCAGGCTCCGGGTGCTGTTGCCGAGCACCGACCCCAGCGGCCGCTCGCCCGCGTCGGGACCGGCCGGTCTCATGCCGGGGAAGGCCTCGAACAGCATGGCCAGCGCCACCTCCCCCTCCAGCCGGGCCAGCGGCGCCCCCAGGCAGAAGTGCCGCCCGTGGCCGAACGACAGGTGGCCGGGCTGCTCCGCCACCGCGTCGAACCGGCAGGCCCGCTCCCCGTAGTGCTCCGGGTCTCGGCCGGCCGAGGCGAAGCAGGCGACCACCGCCTCGCCCTTGCGCACCCGTACCCCGTCGATCTCCAGGTCGCGGACCGCGTACCGCATCGGGAAGTGCGCGATCGGCGAGTCCCACCGCATGGTCTCCTCGACCACGGCGCTCCATGCCAGCTCGCCCGAGAGCGCGAGGGCGAGCTGGGCGGGCTCGCGCAGCAGGGCGCGGGCGGCGTTGGTGAGCAGGTTGACGGTCGTCACGTGCCCGGCGATGAACACCAGCTCGACCGTGTCCACCAACTCCTTGCCGGTCAGCTCGCCGTCCTGGACGAGGGCGCTGATCACGCCCGGCCCGGGAGTGCGGCGCAGGCCGTCGATGATCTCGCCGATCAGCCCGTACAGGACCTTCCGCGCCTCGGTGACGTCCACCGGCGTGTCGCCGACGCCGGCGGCCACGTCGGTCAGCTCGTTCACCCGCGCCCGCATGGCGGGCGGGATGCCCATCAGCTCGGTGATGACGTCCCGCGGAATCGGGTACGCGAACTCCTCGCGCAGGTCCACCGGCCCCGGCGGAAGGGTGGCCAGGTGGGCCACCCGTTCGGCGGCGAGCGTGGCCACCCACGGCCGCAGCTCCTCGACGCGGCGGGCGTTGAAGACGCGCGACAGCGGGCCGCGCAGCCGCCGGTGCTTCTCGCCCTCGGCGTTGAGCATGGACGTGTCGAAGGTGATCCGGCGCACGGCGGTGCCGTCGCGGACGGCGGCCCGCCCGTCCGGGTCCCAGTGGCTGATGTCCCTGGACAGGTCCGGGTGGGCGAGCACGGCGGACAGGGTGGCGTGCCGGGTGGCGGCCCAGGCGAGCACGCCCTCCATCTCCACTCGGACCAGCGGGCCCAGCTCGCGCAGCTTGGCGCAGTCGGCGTGCACGTCCGCGCTGAGCGGATCGAGCACGAACTGCGGGCTGTCAGCGCTGTCAGTTCTCTTCACGGCTCACCCCACTCGTTCCGGCGTAGCGGCGAGCGTGGCCGTGTCCAGCCACGGCTCGCGCCCCAGATACAGGTCGCGGACCAGTTCTCCGGCGGCGGGCGCGTTGCACAGCCCGTGCCCGGAGAACCCGGCCGCGTACAGGAACGCGGGCGGCCCCGGCCGGTGGCCGATGAAGGCCGTCCGGTCCGGGCTGGCGTCCCGCGCCCCGGTGACCGCCGTGTGCAGCCGGACGCCGCTCAGGCTCGGGTACGTGACCGCGAGCTGGGCGGCGACCCCGGCACGCCAGGCGTCCCTGTCGTGGTCCGGGTAGCCCATGCCGATGAGCAGCCGGTCACCGCGGAGCCGGACCAGCAGGCGGCTGGCGGCGTCCAGGGTGACCGGGAGCTCGGGCAGCGCCTCCAGCGGGTCGGTGACCAGCAGCTCCTGCGTGACCGGCTCGAGCAGCGGCAGGTCCACCCCCGCCGACCTGGCCAGCGGCGCCGACCAGGCCCCGGCCGCGCACACCACCGCGTCCGCGGTGATCGCGCCGCCGGGCGTCTCGACCCGGCCGCCGCTGATGGCGAGCGCCGGGCAGCCGGTACGGATGCGCGCCCCGGCCCGCCTGGCCCCGGCGGCGTATCCGGCGACGATGGCCGCGGTGTCGGACACGTACGCCTGAGGCGACCAGGCGGCGGCCAGCAGCGGCAGGTCGCCGCCGATGAGCGGGTTGAGCCGGCGGGCCGCGCGGGCGTCGATCAGCTCGATCTCCACCCCGGCGGCCCGCTGGGCGGGCAGGTCGGCCTCGAAGGCCGTCACCTGCTCCGGCTCGGTGAACAGCACCAGGTAGCCGACCTGCCGCAGCGGCAGGTCGTCGCCCGGCCGGGCGGCGAACTCGCGGTAGGCCGCCAGGCTGCGCACGGCCAGCGCGGAGCTGACCGGGTCGCCGGCGAAGTAGGCGCGCAGCACGTCGGCGGTGGCGCGCGAGGCGCCGGAGCCGAGCGTGCCGCGCTCCAGCAGCACGGTGCCCACCCCGGCCTCGGCCAGGTGGTAGGCGACGGACAGGCCGATCACTCCGCCGCCGACGACCACGACGCGGCCGCTCATTCGAGTGTCCCTTTGCGGCGCAGGTCGTCGCCGAGGTGCCACGGGAACAGCTGGAGGTTCCAGCCGCCGACGCAGTTGACGTACAGGGCGAGATGGGCCATGAGCGCGGCGAAGTCGTCGCGGCTGCTGATGCGGTCCAGCCCGGCGAGCGCCCGGGTGGTGAACTCGTGGACCTTGGTGAGCCCGCAGTAGCCGAGGAACTCGGCGGGCGTGGCGGCGAGCACGCGCGCCATGTGGCGCAGCGACTCCAGCGGCATGTCCTCGTAGGCGGCCCGGACCAGCCCGGCGAAGCAGGCGTAGCCCAGCGGCCGGGTCTCGCCGTTGACGAAGACCAGCGTGGTGAGGACGGTCTCGAAGCTGCCCGCGCCGGACGGGATGCAGCCCTCGTGCAGGGCGGCCAGGTCCTCGGGCGGGCGCAGCCAGATGCGCTCGGTCTCGGCGTGCACGTCGCCGATCAGGGCGTCGATTTCCGGGTCGGCGACGGTCAGCCGGGGCAGGCGGTGGCCGCCCGGCTCGCCGGCCCGCCGGACTTCGGCGATGACCGGCTTCTTGGTCCGGTAGAGGGCCTCCCAGATGGCCTCTCCGGATTCGATCAGGGTGTCGAGGTGCTCCGGGAGCACCTGTCCGATGGGTACGGCGGGCATGGGTTCGGTGAGCCGCCCGTACTTGATGCCGAGGTGCTGCAGCCGGGAGGCGAACAGCGTGCCGTCGGGCGCCTCACGGCGGTCCACCTTGTAGGTGACGGGCGCGTGCAGCAGGGCGTGGATGGGGGCGACGTGGTAGAGGTGATGGCCCGCCACCAGGGCATGCCCCTGCAGGCTTTGGTACGGGAGCGCGTCCCAGAGGCTCTGGGCCAGGGCGGCGTTCCGTTCGTCCAGTTCGGCGATCACGGCGGTGCCCAGCGTGGGCCAGCCGATTTCTACTCTTCTAGTCACAAATAGTGACTCTATCAACACATATTGTGATATTGGTGGGCACCTCTCCCCGAAACGGACGTGACAACCGGGACCTCCGGTGAGACGGTCGAATCCGGAGAGGGGGTTCGGACGTGGTCCCTGGTTACCGCGACGTCCGCCAGTTGGGCGGCGGGCGCACCGGCCGGATCTTCCTGGCCACCTACCAGGAGACCGGCGCGTACGTCGCGATCAAGTACCTCAACGCGACGCTGCGCGGGGACGACGGCTTCATGACCCGCTACCGGCAGGACGTGGCCGAACTCGTGGAGATCGACCACCCGCACGTGGTCAAGGTCTACGAGTACGTCGAGACGCCCCGGCGGGCCGCGGTCGTGATGGAGCTCGTGGACGGGGTGCCGCTGCGGGAGATCCTCCGCGAGCACGTCAGGGTCAGCCCGGAGGCGGCGCTCGTGGCCGCCAAGAGCACGCTGGAAGCCCTGGCGGCGGCGCACGAGCGCGGCGTGACCCACCGGGACGTGCGGCCGGAGAGCCTGCTCGTCCAGGCCGACGGGACGGCGAAGCTGACCGGCTTCGGCATCGCGGCGCACCCCGACGAGCCGCCCGGCAGCCCGCCCTACATGGCCCCCGAACTCTGGACGCGCGGCGCCGCCGGCCCGCCCTCCGACGTGTACGCGGCGGCGTGCCTGCTCTTCGAGGCCGTCAGGGGCCGGGCGCCCTACCGCGGCGACGACCTCGCGGCCCTGCGCGACAGCCACCTCGCGGAGCCCGTGCCGCTGGAAGTGGTGCCGGACGCGCTCCGGGGGCTGCTCCGGCGCGGGCTGGCCAAGGCTCCGGAGCTCCGGTACGCGTCGGCCCGGGAGTTCCTGGCCGAGCTGGAACGGGACGCGACCGCCGGATACGGGCAGGAATGGGAGCAGCGGGGCCGCCGTCACCTCGCCGAACCGGCCACCGCGCTCGCCCTCCGCTTCCCGCTGGCCCGGACCGGACACGAACCCGCCGCCCGCGCCGCCGCCCCGCGCCCGGCGTACCTCTGGGTGACGGTGGCGACCGTGGCAGCGGTGGCGGTCTCGCTGCTGGCGTCCGGCGGCAAGTTACCCCAGGGCCCGGCCACCGCCCTCGCGCCCCCGGACACGCCCGCGGAGGTCTCCCCGCCCACCGGCCCGCCGTCCAGCACCGCCCCGAAGCCCTCCGGCACCGCCCCCTCCTCAGCGGCCTCGACCAGCGCGCCCCCCTCTGATCCGGCCCCGTCCTCCACTCCTGGCTCCAGGCCCGAGCCCTCCCGCGCCGACCCGCCGGGACAGTCACGCCCCGACCCCACCGTCTCCAGAGCCCCCACCCCGAAGCGCACCACCGTGACGGAAATCGGCATCCTGTCCTGGAACGGATCCGAGGGCTCCGTCCGCGTCACCGCCGACGGCCCGGGAACGGTCCGGCTGCGCCTGTCGTACCTGCGCCGAGACGAAGGCGGCGTCTCACGCGAGCTGTCCGGCGAGAGCCGCACCCTGTCCGGTGAGACCACGTACACCAGCCCGGCCCGCCACGACCCCGGCCCGGTCGCGTGCGGCCGGCGCGCCCACCTCGCCCTGGTCGCGATGACGGAACCCGCCGCCGCGAACGGCCCCCAGATCAGCGAGGTGACCGTCGACGGCCCCGCCTGCCCCTCCCCCACCCCATCTCCGGACACCTCGGCGAGTGGCACGCCTCAAGAATGATCGCCTGGCATCTCGGGGAACCACTTCGGGGTGATGAACAGGCCGGTGGCCTCCACCGCGACGGTGCCGTCCGGGAGGGCGATGCGCCCGTCCGCCCAGGACTTGCGGCCCTCGGACCGGGTGAACTCCGCCGTCGCCACGACGGGAACCCCGTACGGGAGGGGAGCCCGGTAGGACACGGTGAGCGAGGCCGTGACGCCACCGCGCCCGGCGGCGCCGACGGCCGCGCCCAGCAGGTGGTCGAGGACCATGGCGCTGACCCCGCCGTGGACCAGGCCGGGCGGCCCTTCGTGCAGCGGCCGGAAGACGTGCTCCGCGCGGACCCCGCCGCCGGGCGCGGGCTGGATGTCGATCGGGGGCGCGAACGGGTTGGCGGCGCCGACGACGGCGTTGCCCAGCAGCCACCGGGGCCGGCCGACCTCCGCCTCGGCCCGGACGGACTCCAGCCGGGCGGTCAGCGCGCGCAGCTCGTCGGTGACGGCGGCGAGTTCCTCGTCGGCGACGCCGGTGGCGGCCACGGCGCTCATCAGCTCACGGGTCTGCGCGGCGAGGGCGAGAAGAGACTCGTGGGTGGCTTCGGACGTGGCCTCGATGGTCATGGAACGACAGTCTAGAACCAGTTCTACCGAACGTCATTCGGAGAGGGTCCACCCGTCACGCTCCGCGAGATCACGGCGACGTAACGAAGTAGTCACGCCTCGATTGATAGATCTTTTGCGATTAAATCCTCTTTGGGGCTTTCTTTCCGTAAGACTACTGACCTGCCCGTTCGACAGGAGGATCGCCATACGATCCCTTGACCCTGGCTTGACCTGGCGGTACGCGGCGGTAGCCTCCTGAATCACGGATGACTACTGTTGTCCTGCCTCGTCACAGATGTCCCAGGGGCCTCGCCCCTGGCCGCCCGGAAGGATGGCCCCCAGGCTTCCATGACACCTGAGATGCGGAAGTTCATCGAGCTTCTCGAGAGCCAGCTCGGCTACCGGGAGAAGGCCGGCGCGTACACGAAGTTCGGCGCCTGGTACGGCCGGAACGTCGAGTTCGACGCCGACTACAGCTCCGCACCCTGGTGCGACATGCTCCTCGCCTGGGCGGCGAACAAGCTCGGCTACGAGGAGTGGATGGGCGAGTTCGCCTGGACGGTGGCGCACGCCAAGTGGTTCAAGAAGCAGGGCGCGTGGGGCACCAAGCCGGAGCCGGGCGCGTTCGTCTTCTTCGACTGGGGCGGCTCCAACAGCATCAGCCGCATCGACCACGTCGGCGTGGTGACCAAGGTCTCGGGCGGCCGCATCCACACCATCGAGGGCAACATCGACGGCGGCGTCGCCAAGCGCAAGGTCCGCGACACCAGCAAGGTCGTCGGCTACGGGTACCCGTGGAAGATCAAGGAGAGGCTGGACGCCAAGGCGGCTGCCGAGGAGGCGGCGGCCCTGGAGTCCAAGGCGGGGCTTGGCACGATCCAGGACGGCACCGGGCTCGCCGTCCTCGTCCCCCACGTCGACCTGGGCGAACAGCCTAAGGTGCCGCCCGCCACACGCGAGAAGGGCAAGTCCCGGCAGAAGAAGGCCGAGACCCCGGCCAAGCCCAAGAAGCCGAGCACCACCGAACAGGCGAAGCCCGCCCCCCAGGCCGAGACCGCCCCCTCCCCCGCCACCTCGACCGCTCCCAAGCCCGGCAAGCACGCCAAGCCCGCCACCGCCGACACCAGCGCCGTCACCACCGGCCCGCTGCCCGTCATCACGGACGCCTCCGCCGCGAGCCCCGCCGCCACGGTCGACCCTCCCGCGCTGCTCACCTCCGCCCTGGTGGCCGCCCTGGCCGCCCTGGCGGTCGCCAAGGCCAAGACGCTGCGACTCCGCCCCGCCACGGCCACCGCGGCAGGCGCCCACCGCCGCCACCGCTCGCGCAAGCAGACCCGCCCGCTGCAGCAGCCCATGGAACTGGAGGTGCCCCGGCAACTCCGGCAGCCGATGGAGCCGGAGGCGCCCCGGCCGCTCGTCGACGGGGTGGAGCCGGTCACCGCCCTCAAGTCCCTGCGGGCGCTCTTCCCGTACGAGCCGATCGTCATCCCGGAGGCGACCAGCGAGTTCGACGCCTTCTCACGCCCGCCGCGCCGCCCCGCCGAGCCGGAGCAGCCGATCAAGCTCGTCTGGGACGACGACGGCAGGACCCGCCGCCTCATCACCGACACGGGCCCGATCGAGATCCCGCGCGAACCGGGCCTCTACGAGCTGCCCAACCCGTACAGCCCGTTCCATCTGCTGGGCGGCGGCTCCGGACCGTTCCCGATCCGCGAGGAGCCGCTCCAGCCCGCCGACGCCGGCCGGCACGATCGCGCCCATTCCCGGGCCGAGGGCCGGGCGGATCTCCGCGGACGCCTCGAGCAGTTCACCCCGGACGACCGTTTCGCGGCGGACATGCCCCTGCGTGGCCGCCGCCACCGCAGGCCCGCCGACGCCCTGCGCCACGAGCCGTTCGCGCCGGACGCCCCGCTCCGCGGCCGCCGCCACCGGTCCGCGAACCCGTACGAAGCGACCGCTCACGCCCCGGCCCACCACGGCTCTCACGCCCCCGCGCATCACGGCCCTTATGCCCCGGCCCAGCACAGTACGAGCGGTCATGGCACCTTCCGGCAGACCCTCACCCTTCCGGAACCGGCCCTGACCGGAACCTCGGCGACCACCGGCCCCCGAGACCCCCGAGCCGACTCGCGAGGCCGCCGCGGACCCCGCCGAGGCCGCCACCGCGCCTGACCGGCCGTCCCCTCAGCTCAGCAAGGCAACCACCCGCTCGGCCAGCGGGATGGCACTGGCCGGGTTCTGCCCGGTGGCCAGCCGGCCGTCGACGACCACCTGCGGCTGGAAGTCCGCCGCGGGCTCGTGCCGGGCGCCCCGCTCCACCAGCGCGTCCGCCAGCAGGAACGGCACCACCTCGGCCACCCCCGCCGCCTTCTCCTCGCTGTTGGTGAAGGCCGCGACCCGCTTGCCCGCCACCAGGTGGGACCCGTCGGACAGGGTGAGACCGACCAGAGCCGACGGGCCGTGGCAGACCGCCGCGACGACACCACCCCTCTCGTACACCTCCCGCCCCAGCCGGGCCACGTCCGGATCGCCGGGGAAGTCCCACATGGTGCCGTGCCCGCCCGCGTAGAACACCGCGTCGTAGCCGCCGCCGACGTCCCGGACGGCCCGGGTGACCTGGTACTCCGCCCGGAACGCCACCTGCACCCCGTCCCGGTCGTCGAACCCGTCCACCGGCGGTTCCCCGCCACGCACGCTGGCCACGTCCACCTCGAACCCGGCCCGCCGGAACACCTCCCACGGATGCGCCGCCTCCGGCACGTAGTAGCCGGTGCCCCGCACCCCGCCGAGGTCGCCGTGACTTGTCAGAACAATCAGAACGCGCTTCGTCATGCGCCCAGAATCGCCCCGCCCAGCCCACAGACGCCAATAGCAGACCGCATCCCTGCCATCAGAATAATGATGTGTCACTCTCACTCGATCTGCTGCGGACCTTCCTCGCGGTCCACCGCGCCGGCTCCATCACCGCCGCCGCCGACACGCTCGGGCTCTCGCAGCCCGCCGTGACGGCCCAGATCAAGGCCCTGGAGGCGGCCCTGGACCGGCCGCTCTTCGACCGCCTGCCGCGCGGGGTCGCGCCCACCGCCGCCGCCGACGAGCTCGCCCGCCGCGTCGCGCCGTCGATCGACGCCCTGGAGTCGGTGGTGGGCGCCGAGTTCCCGGCCGGGCAGGCCGTCCACCTGGGCGGCCCGGCGGAGCTGCTGTGCGAGAAGGTGATCCCGCGCCTGGCCGCGCCGGTTTCGGAGGGCATCCGGCTGCGGTTCACGTTCGGGCTGTCGGACGACCTGCTGGCGGCGCTCGCCGCGGGCCGCCTGGACCTGGTCGTCTCGACCGTCCGCCCCCGCCTGCGCGGCGTCCGCGCCGATCCGGTGTACGACGAGGAGTTCGTCCTGGTGGGCACCCCCGAGCTGGCGGCCAGGTTCGGCCCGGACGTGGACCCGCGGGGCCCGGCCGCCGCGCCGCTGATCGCGTACGCCGAGGACCTGCCGATCATCCGCCGCTACTGGCGCACCCGGTTCGGCCGCCGTCCCGCGGGCGCCGCCCAGGTGGTCATCCCCGACCTGCGAGGGGTGCTGAACGCGGTACTGGCCGGGCTGGGCGTGTCCGTCCTGCCCTCGTACCTCTGCGCCGAAGCCCTGGCGTCCGGAAGGCTGGTCCCCCTGGACACCCCCGAGGTGCCGCCGATCAACACCGGCTACCTTGCGGTACGAGCGGGCGCCCAGCCGAACGCGGCCGTGACCCGCGTCCACGCCTGCTTGCAGGAGATCCTGCGCACCCTCTGACCGGCGGCCCCAGCGCCACCAGGAGGGCGCGTCACCCCTCCCGCAACCAGGCTTCGAGCGCCGCCCTGCCCTCACCCGGGAACCGCAGCCCCTTGGCGAGCTGCCACAGCACCCCCTGCAACCGCCGCCCCCGCCGGAACACCGCCAGCCCGGGATCGTCCGGGTCCGCTCCGTACGCGGCGACGGCGGCGCGCCCATCCAGAGCGGTGGTGCCACGCAGAACGGCCAGATCCCATCCGGCGGGCGCCAGCATGCACTCCTCGAAGTCGTTCCAGAGCAGCCCATCGGCGGTGGCGAGCAGGTTCCCCGGGTGGGCGTCGCCGTGCACCGGCCGCATCCCCGAACGCGGCAGCTCGCCGGCCAGCCTCGCGTGCGCCTCCCGCAACCGCGCCAGAGCCGCCGGCTCCAGGTCCAGCACGTCCAGCAGGCGTGCCGTCTCATCCAGTACGGGCCCGTACGCGGGCAACTCCCCCGGATACGCACGCAACGCCTCATGAAGACCCGCGAGCGCCCGCCCCGCTTCCGCCGCCGTCACCTCGTACTCAGGATTGTGCGGCACATACGTAAGAAACGACACCGCGACCCCGCCCCGCACGTACGGCCCGGGAGCGAGGTCGGAGGCGGGCGGCACGACCGGGAACCCCAGCTCGTCCAGGAACCCCGTGACGTCCAGCTCACGGCGGAGCGCCTCCTCGGGCCGCACCCGCCCGAGCCGCGTGACGGTGGGCACCCGCGCCACCACCGGCGCCGGCCGCAGGTGGACCCGCACGTTGTACGAATCCCGCAGCACCACGGGGTCCCGCACCCGGAGCCCCTGCTCCCGCGCCACAGCCACGACCGCCCGCACGGCGGTCTCGATGTCGACCATCACCTCATCCTGCCGCCGGGCGCGCTAGTCTCAAGATCTTGAGAAGGGAGCCCACGATGTCCTATCCCGAGGCGCGGTACCTGGGCGAGACCGGCGAGGCCAGCGGCGTGGTCAGGCCCGCCTCCCAGGGCCCCGACCTGGTGATCGGCGAGGGCCCGGGCACCCGGGTGCACTACGTCGGCACCGGCGGGTCCACGAACGGCGCGTTCGGCCTGTACAAATGGGAGATGGGCCCGCGGCCGAGCGGCCCGAGCCCGCACTTCCACCGCACCATGACCGAGTCGTTCTACGTCCTGTCCGGCACGATCCGGCTCTACGACGGCAAGGGCTGGACCGAAGGGACCGAGGGCGACTTCCTGTTCGTCCCCGAGGGCGGCATCCACGCCTTCCGCAACGAGTCGGGCGAGCCCGCCTCGATGCTGATCCTGTTCACGCCCGGCGCGCCCCGCGAGGCGTACTTCGAGGAGCTGGCCGAGATCGCCGCCACCGGGCGGCAGCTCAGCCCCGAGGAGTGGACGGAGCTGTACCGCCGCCACGACCAGTACATGGTCTGAGTCCGGCCGCGGCGCGGGACTTTGGTCCTTCCCGCAGCGGCCCTTGGTCCGTCCCCTCCGCCTCGGCGGGACAGTAGCGTAAGGCGGCGGAGGTGGTGACGGAGTGACCTGGTGGGCGGTGGTGCGGTTCCTGCACGTGCTGTCGGCGGCGCTCTGGGTGGGCGGGCAGCTCACGGTCTCGCTGGTGGTGCTGCCGCTGGCCCGCCGCATCCTGGACGAGGAGCGGCGCGGCCAGGTGATGCGCGCGGTCGGGCGGCGGTTCGGCATGTTCACCGGCGCGGTGTTCCTGCCCGTGCAGATCGGCACCGGCGTGGCCATCGCCTGGCACAAGGGAGTCACCTTCGAGTCCCTGGCCGAGCCGGGTTACGGGCGGATTCTCGCCGCCAAGCTGGTGCTGTTCGCGGCGGTGATGGCGGCGGCGGCGCTGCACGGCTGGGCGACCGGCGCGGGGCGGCCGGGGTTCGCCCGTGCGATGGCGGTGACCTCGCTGGTCGGCTCCGTTGGCGTTATCCTGCTGGCCACCGCCCTGCCGGCGACCTAGATCAGGCCCAGGGCGAGCATGGCGTCGGCCACCCGGCGGAACCCGTCGATGTTGGCGCCGGCCACGTAGTTGCCGGGCATCCCGTACTCTTCGGCGGTCTCCAGGCAGCGGTCGTGGATGTCGCTCATGATCTCCTGCAGCCGGTGCTCGGTCTGCTCGAAGCTCCACGAGTCGCGGCTGGCGTTCTGCTGCATCTCCAGGGCGCTGGTGGCGACGCCGCCCGCGTTGGCGGCCTTGCCCGGCCCGAACGCGACGCCCGCCTCCAGGAACACCTTGATGCCCTCGGGCGTGGTCGGCATGTTGGCGCCCTCGCCCACGGCGACGCAGCCGTTCTTGACCATGAAGGCGGCGTCGCGCCCGGTGATCTCGTTCTGGGTGGCGGACGGCATCGCGACCTCGCACGGCACGTCCCACACGCTGCCGCCCGGCACGAACGTCACGTGCTCGCCGCGGCGCGCCGCATAAGCGTCCACCCGGCCGCGCTCGACCTGCTTGATCTGCTTGAGCAGGTCGAGCTCGATGCCCTTCTCGTCCACGACGTAGCCGGAGGAGTCGGAGCAGGCCACCACCGTGCCGCCGAGCTGCTGCACCTTCTCTATGGTGTGCACGGCCACGTTGCCGGAGCCGGAGACCACGACCCGCTTGCCGTCGAAGGACGTGCCGCGCGCCTTCAGCATCTCCTCGACGAAGAACGCGCACCCGTAGCCGGTGGCCTCGGTCCGTACCTGCGCTCCCCCGTACGCCAGGCCCTTGCCCGTGATCACGCCGGACTCGTAGCGATTGGTGATGCGCTTGTACTGGCCGAACAGGTAGCCGATCTCCCGGCCGCCGACGCCGACGTCACCGGCGGGCACGTCGGTGTACTCGCCTATGTGCCGGAACAGCTCAGTCATGAAGCTCTGGCAGAACCGCATGACCTCGCTGTCGGAGCGCCCCTTGGGGTCGAAGTCGGAACCGCCCTTGCCGCCGCCGATGGGCAGGCCGGTGAGGCTGTTCTTGAAGATCTGCTCGAACCCGAGGAATTTCACTATGCCCAGGTAGACCGAGGGGTGGAAGCGCAGTCCACCCTTGTACGGGCCGAGCGCGCTGTTGAACTCGACCCGGAAGCCGCGGTTGATGTGGACCTCGCCGCGGTCGTCCTGCCAGGGCACCCGGAAGATGATCTGCCGTTCGGGCTCGCAGATCCGCTCAATGATCTTGGACTGGGCGTATTCGGGGTGTTTGCCGAGAACCGGGCCGATGCTTTCGAGCACCTCCCGCACCGCCTGGTGGAATTCGATCTCCCCAGGGTTGCGGCGCAGTACGTTGTCATAAATCGACGACAGCTTCTCGTGCAACACGGAATCTCCCAGCTTATATGCGATATGCGCGTCCTCACCTTATGAGGGTGCCTTAAGAGACTCGCAAGGCACCCCCCGCCTACCCGTCAGCCGCCGTAAATATCCAGGTCAGACCCCTGCCTGCGCCCTGAACCTTTCAGAGCGGGCCGCCGGCGGCTCCTCCTCGTGGCCCTCCACCGACAGGTTCGGCAGCAGCCGGTCGAGCCAGCGCGGGCACCACCAGTTGATCCGCCCCAGCAGCACCATGGTCGAGGGCACCAGGAATCCCCGGATCAGCGTGGCGTCCACGGCGATCGCCACCGCCAGGCCCACGCCGAACGTCTTGACCATCGAGTCCGGGTAGGCGATGAACGCGGTGAACACCGCCACCATGATCAGCGCCGCCGACGTGATGACCCGGCCGGTCGACCCCAGCCCCTCGGCCACGGCCCTGGAGTTGTCGCCGTGCTTCAGGTAGGACTGCCGCACCGCCGTCAGCAGGAACACCTCGTAGTCCATGGAGAGCCCGAACAGCACCGCGAACAGCATCAGCGGCACATAACTCTCGATCGGCACCGAGAAGAACAGCGTCTGCACGTACGAGGCGTTGACCGGCGGATCCATGCCCACCAGCCCGCTGCCGACGCCGAAGGAGAACACCGCCGCCAGCGCCCCGAACGCGGCGCCGAGCGAGACGAGGTTCATCACCGCCGCCTTGATCGCCACCACCGGCGCCCGGAACGCCAGCAGCAACAGCAGGGCGCTGAGCAGCACGACGACGCCGATGACGAGCGGGGTCCGCTCGGTCAGCCGGTCGGCGGCGTCGGTGAGCGCGGCGACCTCCCCGCCGACGTGCACGTCGAGCCCGCCGCCGTCGACGGTCCTGATCTCGCGTACGAGGTCGGCGGCGCGCGGGTCGCTGGGCGCGTAGTCGGGGATCACCTGGATCATGACCGCTTGCCGGGAGTCGCTGACCTTGGGCTCGGCGACGTGGGCGACCCCGTCGAACTCCTTGAGCCGGTCGGCGAGCCGGTCGGCGGCGGCCTCGGTCACCTCTCCGGGCGCGCTCGCCACCACCGTCAGCGGCCCGGTGCTGCCGGGGCCGAACCCGACCGTCATCAGCTCGTACGCCCGCCTCGGCTCCGACCCCTGCGCCGCGTACCCGTCGTCGAGCATCCCGAGCTTGAGCGAGAGCGCGGGCGCGGCGAGCGCGCCCAGCACGAGCAGGACGCCGGCCAGCACCCGCCACGGCCGGCGCGCCACCCAGGCGCCGAGCGCGGCCCACCCGGACGACTCCGGGCGGCGGCCGAGGAACGGCACCTTGAGCGCGTTCACCCGGTGCCCCAGCAGGCCGAGCTGCGCCGGGACCAGCGTGATCGCGGTGAGCACGGCCATCACCACGGAGATGCCGGTGATCCAGCCCAGCGTGGCCAGCAGCGGGAACCCGGCGAACATGAGCGCGCTCAGCGCGATGATCACGGTCCCGCCGGCGAACACCACCGCCCCGCCCGAGCTGGACACCGCCCCGCGCACCGCGATCTGGACGGGCAGCCCGGAGGCGAGCAGCCTGCGGTACCGCGACAGCAGGAACAGCGCGTAGTCGATGCCCACGCCGAGCCCGATCATCGTGGCCATGATCCCGGCCTGTTTCGGCACGTCCATGACGTGCCCGAGCAGCCCGATCACGCCCAGCCCGGTGGCCACGCTGACCAGCGCCGTGAAGATCGGGATCAGCGCGGCGGTGAGCGTGCCGAACGCGAAGATCAGCACCAGCAGCGCGCAGATCACGCCGATGATCTCGCTCGGCCCGGTCTTGATCTCCTTGTCGGCGGGCGTCGAGCTGTCGTTGGCGACGACCTCCAGCCCGGCCTCCCTCGCGGGCTCGGCGGCCTGGGAGATCCGCTGGGTGTTCTCGGCCACCTTGCCGCTGTCGTGGCCCTCCAGCCGCACGGTGATCAGGCCGATCTGCAGGTTCGACGCGATGCCGCCCTCGCGGAACGGCGAGTTCACCTCGGCGACGTGCTCCTGCCTGCGGATGTTCGCCACCGCGTCGTCGACGGCCTGCTTGCGCGGCTCCTCGATGAGCGGCCCGTCAGGAGAGTAGACGACGAGCTGTACGGTGCCGCCCTGTTTGAATCCGGGGCCGAAGCCGTCGCGCATCAGGTCGTGGGCGCGCTGGGCGTCGGTGCCGGGGATGCTGACCTCGGTGCTCACGGGGCTGCCGAGCACCAGACTGCCGCCCATGGCGGCGACGGCCAGCGTCACCCATAATGCCAGGATGATCCGCCCGTGCCGGGCGCACCAGCCACCGAGCCAGCCCAGAAAGCGCGCCATCGCCAGACCCCCTGCTTTTCGGACGCCCGTCCTGTACGGTCGTACAGCATTACGATAAAGCGGCCCCAAGGGGAAAGCTGACGCACCCCCGGAAATGAGACGATGACCACAGCCGACGACACCCGCAGCCGCATCCTCGCCGCCGCCCGCGAGCTCTTCGCCGAACGCGGCTACGCCAACACCTCGCTGGCCGACATCGCCGCCGCCGTGGGGCTCACCAAGACCGCGATCGCCTACCACTTCCACCCCAAGGACAAGCTCGCCGCCGAGATCATCGCCCCGGCGGCCGACGACATGATCGCCCTCCTGGGCGGCGACTACGCGGACGACCGCCGCGCCTTCGTGACGGCACTCGTCGGCTTCGTGGTGCGCCACCGCGCCGTGATGCGCCTGTTCATGGAGGACCTCGGCGCCGCCGACTCGGCCCAGCCCGGCTCGACGGCCGACGCGGTCCGCACCTTCCGCGACGAGATCTACCGCAAGCTGGTCGGCCCGGAGCCGGACGAGGCGGCGACGGTCCGCGGCTGGGCCCTGCTCGGCGCCCTCCAGTCGGCCGTCGTGCACACCATGGACCTCCCCCAGGACGAGGTCCACCCCATCCTCCTGCGAGCGGCCCTCGCCATCGAAGACCTCTCCGTCAACGCCTGAGAGGTCCAGGACCTCTAGCGGCAACCACTTAACTCCCGGGAAGGGGAGCGCTTTCCGGAAGAGCGAAGCCCGGAAGGCTCCCCGGCGGCCGGGCCACAGTCACTCCGGGCATACGGCTCCGCGTCCATTGGGGCCGGCGACTCCCGAACCGGGTCACTCCGTCAGATGGGCGGCGGCGGTGGCTGGGGCCCGCAGCATGGCGGCCCGCACCTGCTCGGGCGTCTGCCCCTGCCGCAGCGCGGCGACCGCGGCGGAACTCACCGCGCCGATCGCCGCGCCGGTGACGGCCGCCGCCGACACGGCGTCCAGTTCGTCGGGGTAGGCCCGGTGCAGGGCCTCCGCGAGCGCCGTCTGGGCGGTGGCCATGCGCTGCAGCAGCCGCGCCTGGACGGCGGGCTCGGTCGCCACGAGCCTGGTACGGGCGGCCGCCACACCGCTCGGCAGATCCTTCCCGGAGGCGTCGGCGACCATCGCGCCGATCGCCCGGAGCAGCGCCCGGGCGGGCCCCTCACCGGGCCGCCGCTCGGCGAGGGCCGCGACACCCAGCTCCACCCTGGGGGCGCTGTCGGCGAGCAGCACGTCCTCCTTGGCCGGGAAGTGCAGGAAGAACGTACGCGTCGACAGCTGGGCGGCGGCGGCGATCTGCGCGACCGTCGTCCGCTCGTACCCCTTCTCCTCGAAAAGCCGCAAGGCGGCCTCGATGAGCGCCTCCCGGGTCCGTTCCTTCTTCGCTTCACGCAACCCCATGCCGCCGACTTTACTACATCGCATGCATTGCTACATTGAGTGCATCAATACATCGAGTACAGCGAGAGGGGTCGTCATGGGCAGCCTCGACGGGCGGGTCGCGCTCATCACCGGCGCGGGACGCGGGATCGGCAGGCAGGAGGCGCTCTTCTTCGCCTCCGAGGGCGCGAAGGTCGTGGTCAACGACCCGGGCGTGACGCCCGAAGGCACCGGCGGCGACCCGGGCGTGGCCGAGGCGGTGGCCCGCGAGATCAGAGCCGCCGGCGGCGACGCCGTCGCGAACACCGACGACGTCACCGACTGGGACGGGGCCAGGCGGATGGTCGAGACCGCCGTGGAGGCGTTCGGGGACCTCCACGTCGTGGTCAACAACGCGGCCATCCAGCGCAGACGGGCGCTGGTGAACATGACCGAGGACGAGTTCGACGCCGTGCTGGCGGTGCACCTCAAGGGCACCTTCGCCGTCACCCGATGGGCCGCCCGTCACTGGCGCGACCAGGGAAACTCCAGCGACCGCGCGGTGGTCAACACCGTGTCCGCGTCGGGTCTGCTCATGCCCGGCATCACGCAGGGCAACTACGCGGCCGCCAAGGCGGGGGTCGCCGCCCTGACCACCGCCTGCGCCGTGGAACTCGCCCGGTACGGGGTGCGGGTCAACGCCGTGTCCCCGTCCATGGCCCGTACCAGGCTCACCGAAGGCGTCCCCGGCATGTCCGATACACCGGACGGCACGTTCGACCCTCTCCATCCCGCGCTCACGGCGCACGTCGCGGCCTGTCTCGCCGCGCCCGGCTGCCCGCTCAACGGGCAGGTGCTCGCGGTACGGGGAACGTCGGTGACACTGCTGAACGGATGGAGCGCCGGTAAGAGCGTGACCAAGGACGGCGCGCCCTGGACGGTGACCGAACTGTCCGAGGCCATGACGGCGTTCCCCCGGCGCGACCCGCTGGCGGAGGCGGCGGCGATGGTGGGCGGCAGCCTCGGCGAAGGCAACCGGGACACGCTGCTGGCCATGGTCGACACCATGCTCACCGACCCCCGCTGAGCCATCAGGTGAGCGCGGTGCTTTCCCAGGAATACCCGCAACTCTCGTACCAGGCCGCCCTCCCGACCACGCGGCGCTTCCGGGACCCGGCACTCCGCGGCGGCGCCGCCGGTCCCTCGTCAGGGCTCGGTCGTAGGTTCGCCGGTCGCGGAGGGGGTCGGCTCCGTGGGGTCCGGGCCGCCGGGAGGCTGGGCGCCGACCGTGACCAGGACGCGCCTGCCCGGGCGCGTGCAGGTGTCCGCGGCCGGGTACTGCGCGATGACGACGTCCCAGCGGGACTCCTCCTCGACCACCCGCGTACGGATCGCCGGGGTGAATCCGGCGGCCCGGAGCGCGGCGAGCGCTTTGTCACGCGACTGCCCGGTCACACCCGGCACCGGGGCGCCCCGCCGGGCCACGACCAGGGACACCGCGGCGCCGCCCGAGACCCGGGCACCCGCCTCCGGTGTGGAGGAGAGGACTTCGCCCTCCGGCTTCCGGCCGCAGGTGGTGGAGACCTTGCCCACCTTCAGGCCCGCGCCGGTGACCGCCTTCTCGGCCTCCTCGCGCCGCATCCCGGCGACGGCGGGCACCCGTACCCCCGCGGACACCTCCAGCGCGACGGCCGCCCCCGCCGCGACGCGCGCCCCGGCGGCAGGGCGGCTGGCGAGCACCTGTCCGATCTTGCGTCGCGAGTCGGTCTTGGAGACGTCACCGACCTTCAGCCCGGCACGTTCCAGCGCCTTGACAGCCGCGGACCGGGACAACCCCACCACTTCAGGCACCGCGATCTTCACCGGCTGCCGGACGGACGGCTTCCCGGACACCGGGAGGCTGCTGTCCTCCCGCCGCACCCGCGTGGGCGGCCTCTCCTTGGGTGTGTCCTCCGTCTCGGACGCGGGCGGTACGACGACGGGCCCCGAGGTCGGCGTCCCCGCCCGTACGCGCATCCCGTCCTCCCGGAACAGCGGCACGAACATCGTCACCAGCACCGCGCCCGTCACCAGCAGAGCCCCCACCACCGCCAGCCCCGCAGCCCCGAGCGACCTGCCCGAACGCCCTGCCTTTCCGGGCGGCGCCGACTCCCCCGGCCCTGACGCAGAGGAGACCGATCCGCCGGGCCGGTCCGTTCCCCCGGCATCCCGGCGCGCCACCCGCTCCACGGGATATCCGGCAGGCGACCCTCGGAAGACCGCCCCGCGTACTCTCGCCGCCTTCTCTGACGACCGGCCGCTACCGGATCCCGGAGACAGCGACCCCTCACTCACCCCGGACGACGACGGCGGGAGAGGCGCGTTCCGAGCGGCCGGGTGGGAGCCGGACGGCGGAGAGTCCATCCCGTCACGGGAATCCATCAGGTGGTAGGCGCCGAGAGCACCCGTCGACTCCGGCTCCGCGACCGGCGCGGGATCGGCATCGGCGGACGGGCCGCGCGGCGGCGAGACGGCGCGGACGATGTGCGGCGGAGGCGAGCGCAGCACCTCCGCCGGCACGCCATCGGACGTACCCAGCAGCTCCAGCAGCAGTTCCCGGCTGGTGGGCCGGTTCCTGGCCTCCTTGTCCAGGCAGGCCGCCACCAGCTCCCGGAGCCGCCCTTCCAAGCTGCCCAGGTCGGGCGGCGCGGTGAGGATCCGGTGCAGCACCGGCGCCACCGAGTCCTGCCCGAACGGCGCCGTCCCGTTGGCGGCGAAGCAGATCGTGCCGCCCCACGCGAACACGTCCACCGCGCCGGTGACGGCGCTCGCGGTGATCTGCTCGGGAGCCATGTACGCGGGGGTCCCGACGCCCCGGTTGGTCAGGGTCGCCGACGCGTCCAGCGCCCTGGCCAGGCCGAAGTCGATGACGCGCGGCCCGTCGGGGCCGAGGAGCACGTTCTGCGGCTTGAGGTCGCGGTGCACGATGCCGGCCCGGTGGATGGCGGCGATGGCCGTGGCGGTGCCGACGGCCAGCCGTTCCAGGGCGCCGCCGCGCCGCGGCCCGGCGAGCATGACCTCCCGGGCCAGGGACGGCCCGTCGACGTACTCGCTGACGATGTACGGCCTGCCCTCGTCGAAACCGGCGTCCACCACCTGCGCCGTGCAGAACCGGGCCACGTGCTTGGCCAGCTCCACCTCGCGCAGGAACGCCCCGCGCCCGTCGCCCACCGGCCCGTGGAGCAGCTTGACCGCATAACTCTCCCCGGCCAGGGCGCCGAGATACACCACACCCTGACCGCCGTCGCCCAGCCGCCCGGACAGCTCGTAGGGCCCGAGCGTACGGGGATCCCCCGTTCTGAGCGGCCGCGCCGTTGGCACGGGGCGCCCTCCCCTCGCCGCCACCCACGTACGCCTTCCACTGAAGCAGCCGATGCCGGAGAGTCAACGGCGGACGCGCCATCGCCACCTGACCGTGACCGTTCGAGGTCAGGACGACCGTGCGACCTTGCCCGAATACGTCACTTCTCGCTGGCCCAGACGGGTGACTGTGATGGCCATCTGGTCACTGTCGCCGATCGGGCGCATCCGGAGCGTGCCCGGCCGGCACTCGTCACCCGCGACCTGCCGCACCTCGTACGTCAGCCTCTCCCCCGTGGGCTGGAGCACCCCGGAACACTCCAGACCGGCACCCCACCGCATCCTCGACTCCGCGCCGTCCGCGAGCCGGATGTCGACGGGGAACACCCGCCCCGCGCTCGGCTTCGCCACCGAACCGGCCCAGTGCCCGCTCGCCCCGTCCCCGCCCGGCCAGAACACGTACGCGACCACCGCGAGCGCCACCAGCAGGGCTCCCGCCGCGACCGGCCACCCTAATCGCCGCGCCGGAGGCTCCGGCTCCGGAACTGGTACGGACCCGGACATCTCAACAAGCCGAGCCAGCGCCCGGCTCCCGGTGACCTCAACCCTGCCCCCCGCCGGCACCCGCCACGCAACGGTGTCCAGCCCAGCGGAACCCCCCTCAACCCGCGAGGCCCCAGAACCAGACGGAACCCCAGGAACAGACCCCGAACCGGGAGTGGACGGGACCCCGGGAACGAACCCCGAACCCGGATCGAGCGGGACGCCAGAAACAGACCCCGAACCGACGCCCCTGGGGTTGACCGCAGCCATAGCCCCCGAGGTCAGAACATCACCGGCAGCACCCTGCCCGAGCAGCCGCCGCAGCACCTCCTCCGCGTCCGGCCGGTCCCCGGGCTCCGGCGCCAGGCAGGCGTCGACGATCCCCCTCAGCCGCCCGGCCAACGCCCCCAGGTCCGGCTTCCCGTACAGGATGCGCGCCATGACCTCCTGAGGCGTCCCACCCGCGAAGGCATGCCGCCCCGTGGCGGTGAAGGCCACAGTCAGCGCCCACGCGTACAGATCGGCGGCCGGCCCGGCAGGCTCCCCCTTGATGCGTTCGGGCGCGAGGTAGGCAGGCGTGCCGACGGGAATCCTGCCGGTGCTGGCCGTCCCGTCCATCAGCCGCGACACCCCGAAGTCGATCACCCGCGGCCCGTCGAGACTGAGGAGCACGTTCCCGGGCTTGAAGTCACGGTGTACGACCCCCGCCCGGTGAATGGCGCCCAGCGCGGTGGCGGTGCCGATGGCCAGCCGATGGAGCGAACCACCGGCCCGCGGCCCCTGCCGCGCGACGTGTTCCCGGAGCGAGACTCCGTCGACGTACTCGCTCACCAGATAGGGCCGGTCCCCGTCGAGATCGGCGTCGAGAAGCTGAGCGGTGCAGAAGGGCGCCACCCGCCGCACCGCCTCGATCTCGGCCAGAAACCGCCGCCGCACCTCCGGATCGGCCGACAGACTAGCGTGCAACAGCTTGATCGCGACCTTCGCGCCCTGATGGGTGTGACCCAGGTAGACAACCCCCTGCCCACCCTGACCGAGCCGGCCCGAGATCCGGTACCCGCCCAGCGTGCGCGGATCATCGGCTCTGAGCTCGGACATAACGCGTCATTATTGCAGGGGTCAGGCAGACCCGCCGTAGAACGTGTTCGCGGTGAGCCCGAGCTCCATCATGGCCCGCTCCGCCAACCCATCTGGCAGTTCAGAAATCGTCCCCATCCGCACCAACGCGGCGAGCCCCACATAACCGGCATAGGCGGAGAGCACCCGCCGGCGAGCCTCCGGAACCCTGGCCTCCCGCAACACATCCTCCATGTAGTCCAGCCGCCGCCCAGTCACCCGCCGCGCGACCTCCCCCACCACCGGATCATCGGCCTCACTGATCAGCCGGAACGCGACAGCCGCGTCCCGCCCCTGCCCGAACGCCCGCTCCAGCAGCGTCCGCATGCGCTCCTGCGGGTCCTCGACACCGTCCAGCCGGGCAATGACCTGCTCGGTCTGCGCCTCCCACCGCCGCAGCGCGGCTTCCAGCAGCGCCCGCCGGTTGGCGAAGTGCCAGTAGAAACTCCCCTTGGACACCCCGAGCCGTGCGGCCACCGGCTCCACAGCCACCGCGCCGACGCCGCCCTCCGCCAGCGCGGCCAGCGCCGCCTCCGCCCAATCGTCCGCACTCAGTCTCGCCATAGTTCCATACGGTGGCGTACGGTCGAACCATACGCAACCGTACGGAGGCTCCGATGGTCACCAGCGCTGAGCGCCTTATCCCCCGCCCGGACATGTCCGAGCGGCACACGATCCTGATAGACGCCTCCCGTGAGCGCGTATGGGACACGCTCACCGGCCTGACCGGCGCCGACATCCCCCTCGCCAAGCCGCTCTTCGCCGCCCGCGCCCTGGCCTCCCGCCTGATCCACGGCCGCACACCCCAGTCCCACCCCGACCACACCCCACAGCCCCACCCCAGCTTCACCCCACAGCCCCACCCCGGCGGCACCTCGCAATCCCACCCCGGCCACACACCACGGCCCCACCCCGGCGGCACCTCGCGATCCCACCCCGGCTTCACCCCTCTCGTCGTGGACCCGGGCCGAGAGCTGGTACTCGGCCTGATCGGCCAGTGGTGGCGGCTGGGAAAGTCGCAGGACGTACCGGTGGATTCGCTCACCACCTTCGAGACCTTCGATCGCCCAGGCTTCGCCAAGGGCACGTTCGCCTTCTCTCTGGAGGAGGAACGCGGCCGCATCCGCCTGACGACAGAGACACGGGTGGCGACCACCAGCCCGGACGCCCTCCGCGCCTTCCGCCCCTACTGGATAGTGATCCGCCCGGGCAGCGGCCTCATCCGCCACCTGATCCTCCGTACGGTCCGCTCCCGCGCCCAGCACCCCTAGGGCGGGAGACCGCGCGCAGAGGGCGGGATGCAGCACGCAAAGGGCGGTGCAGCACGCAGAGGGCGGTGCAGCACGCACAGGGCGGGAGGCCGCGCTCACCCGCCCGCGATAGATTGCGAACGTGCTGGAACAGGTCGTGGCGACGCGTTACGTGACGCCGTTGCGCGAGGGCGGGTCGCTGCCCGGGGTGGTCGAGGGCGACGACCTCGGCACGTACGTGGTCAAGTTCCGGGAGGCGGGTCAGGGCCCCCGGGTCCTGGTCGCCGAGATCATCGCCGGTGAGCTGGCCCGCCGCCTCGGTTTCCGCACCCCCGAACTCAAGATCATCGACATCGACCCGCAGCTCGGCGCCCGCGAGCCCGACGAAGAGGTGCAGGACCTGCTCAAGGCCAGCACGGGCCGCAACCTGGCGGTCGACTTCCTGCCGGGCGCGCTGGGCTTCGAGCCGCTCGCCTGGGCCCCCGACCCGGCGTTCGCGGCCCGGCTGATCTGGTTCGACGGCCTGATCCACAACCTCGACCGCACCTGGCGCAACCCCAACCTGCTGGTCTGGCACGGCGACAACTGGCTGATCGACCACGGCGCGGCGCTCTGGTTCCACCACAACTGGAAGACGGCCGACCCGCAGCGCCCGTTCGACGCGGGCGACCACGTGCTGGCCCCGTTCGCCGAGGGCGTCGAGGAGGCGGGCGCCGCCCTGGCCGCGCTGATCACGCGCGAGCTGCTGGAGGAGGTGACGGCCCTGGTCCCCGGCGAGTGGCTCGACGGTGAGCCGGGAGCGGTGCGCGAGGCGTACGTCGATCACCTGCTGCGGCGCGCGCACGGCCCCGGCGGATGGCTGACCACAGCCGCGCCCAGGCTGCGGCGCACCGGCCCGGGATCGGTCGGCGAGTTCTGGCGAGGCGGCCGCGCATGAGCGGGACCGAACGCGACGCCAGCGGCGGCGGAACGGGCATGAGCGGGACCGAACGCGACGCCAGCGGCGGCAGAACGAGCAGGAGCGGGACCGGAGTGAGCAGGGACGTCTACGAGTACGCGGCGATCCGGGTGGTGCCGCGGGTGGAGCGCGGCGAGCTGATCAACGCGGGCGTGCTGCTGTACTGCCAGCCGCGCGGCTACCTGTGCGCGCGGGTGGAGCTGGACGCCTCCCGCCTGCGCGCCCTCGACCCGGCTGCCGACGTCGAGCGGGTCGGCGAGGCGCTGACCGCCTACGAGCTGGCCTGCGGCGACGACGCGGGCCCGCTCTCGGCGGAGTCGCTGGGCGGCAGGTTCCGCTGGCTGACCGCCCCCCGCAGCACGATCGTGCAGACCGGCCCGGTCCACGCCGGCCTCACCGCCGATCCGGAGGCCGAACTGGAGCGCCTTTTCGACCGGCTAGTCCGGGTTTCCGCAGGGGACGAGCGCCCGCGTTTGACGTAACATCCGAGCATGGCGGTACAGCAGCCCAGGCGGGTCGCCTGGGAGGCTGCCCGGATCTTCGTCCCCGCCGCCCGCACCGACGTCTACTGGTGGCTCAGCGAGGCGATCGGCCACTACCTCGGCGTCATGTACGAGCTGAAGCTCGCCGAGACCCGGCTGCGGCTGGCCGAGGAGCCCGGAGCCGCGCCCCTGGAGATCGTCCTCTGGCGAGCCCGCCTGGACCAGTTGCTCGACGACCACCCAGGAGAGCTGTCGATCGTCGCCCAGCTCACCGAGGAGACCGCCGACCGGATCAGAAGAGCACGGACATGAACGTGCCGACCTCGTCGAAGCCCACCTTGCGGTAGACCGCCCGGGCCGAGTGGTTGAAGTCGTTCACGTACAGCGTCACCAGCGGCGCGAAGCAGTCGAGCGCGGCCTCCACCACCGCCGCCATGCCCGCCACCGCGTACCCGCGCCCGCGCAGCTCGGGATGGACCCAGACGCCCTGGATCTGGCAGGCCTGCGGGGTGACGGCGCCGATCTCCGCCTTGAACACCACCCGGCCGTCCTCGATCCGCGCGTACGAGCGGCCGATGCGGATCAGCTCGGACACCCGCGTACGGTAGAGCGCGCCCCCGTCGCCGAGGTTGGGCGAGACGCCCACCTCCTCGGTGAACATCGCCACGCAGGCCGGCAGCAGGATGTCGAACTCGTCCGGCCGTACCCGCCGCACCAGCGGGTCGGCGGGCACCGGCGGCCTGCGCGAGGTCACCATGACCGGCTGGGCCCAGCGGATCGCCCGCGCCCGGCCCCAGTGCGGCTCCAGCCGCTCCCACAGCTGGGCGACGGCCTCGGCCGGGCCGACGATGGAGGAGCAGCGCCGGCCCTGCTTGCGCGCCCGGTCGGCGAAGGCGTGCACCGCCTCGGGACCGGCGTTGATCGGCACCAGGTTGGCGCCCGCGTAGCAGAGGGACACGAGCCCGCCACGCGGCCCGAACCCCCACATCTGCCCTCCGAGCCGGGAGGGGTTGAGCCCCACGCTCCGGACCCGGGACGCGACGAAGACGTTCGCGACCGGGTCGCTGTCGAGCAGAGCGAGCACCTCGTCCCGGTCGCTGTCGTCGAGGACACGAGACGCCGATGTACGCAGCATCACATGGTCAGACTACGCGAACGACCACGGAATGGCTCATCTGGCCAGGACGCCGGTGAGCCTTTCGTGACGCGATTGCTTGCCGGAGCTGAGGTGGTCCTTGGGGCGCGGCGCCGCGGTGGCGGCGCAGCGCGTTCCCTGTGCCGGTACGGTGCCGTCCTTCAGGTAGGCGACCAGGTGCCGGTCGACGCACTGGTTGCCGACGAGCGAGATGCCGTGCTGGCCGCCCCCTTCGACCACCATGCGCGCGGTCGGGAATTTGGCGCGGGTCTTGAGCGCCCCCGCGTACGGGGTGGCGGCGTCGCTGCGTGACTGGAGCATGAGGATCGGCGGGAGCCGCCACGTCCCGCGCACCTTGACCGGCTCGCCGCCCTGGACCGGCCAGAAGGCGCACGGCGCGTTGAACCAGGCGTTCGGCCAGGTGAGGAACCGGGCCTCGCGGTACACCTTGGTCATGTCGCGCCGCCAGGTCTTCCAGTCGCGCGGCCACCGCGAGTCGCGGCACTGGGTGGCGAGGTAGACGGCGTAGCCGTTCTCGTCGTCGGCGTCGCTCTTGCCGTGCTTCTCCCAGGCGGCGACGAGCGGCTTCGGGTCGCCCTGGCGTACGTAGGCGGACCAGGCGGCGGCCAGCTCCGGCCAGACCCGGTCGGTGTAGCCCGCGACGGTGAAGACGTCGTCGAACTCGCTCGGGCCGACCACGCCGCCCGCCGGGCGCTCGGCCAGCCGGGAACGGGTCGCGTACCAGGCGAACCGGGTGCGCTTGGCGGTGTCGCCGAGCCGGTAGACCCGGTTGTGGCGGGCGGTCCACGCCATGAGCGCGCGGTGCCGCTTCTCGAAGGCGCGGTCCTGCTCCAGGTTGGACGCGTACCACTGGCCGTCGGGGGCCACCACGCTGTCCATCACCATGCGCTTGACCCGCTTGGGGAACAGGGTGGCGTAGACGGCTCCGATGTAGGTGCCGTAGGAGTAGCCGAGGTAGCTGATGCGCTTCTCGCCGAGCGCGGCGCGGATCCGGTCGAGGTCCCTGGCCACGTTCTCGGTGTTCATGTGCGGCAGCAGCCACGAGTAGAGGTTGCCGCACCGGTTGGCGTAGTCGGCGGCCCGGCTGAGCAGCACGTTCTCGGCGGCGCGGCTGTGCGGCACGGCGTCGGGGCGCGGCGGCCGGAAGTAGACCTCGGGGTCGACGCAGCGCATCGCCGGGCGGCTGGCGCCCACGCCGCGCGGGTCGAAGCCGACGATGTCGTAGCGCTCGCGCACCTCGCGGGGAAGCGTCGCGGCCACCTGCACGGCCAGGTCGCGGCCGGAGGCGCCGGGGCCGCCCGGGTTCACCAGCAGGACGCCGAGGTGGTTGCCGTCGCGGGGCACCTTGGCCTTGATCCGGTTCACGGCCAGCTGGATGGCGTGCCCCCACGGCTCCCGGTAGTCGAGCGGCACCCGTACGGTGCCGCACTCGGCGCCGAGGTGCTCGGCCAGGGCGGCGTACTTGTCGCCGTCCTTGGCCGGGCAGGCGCCCCAGGCGACCCGCGCCGGCGGCACTCCCGGTCTCGCCTCCGCTCCCACGCTCACCGGCACCACGCACACGGCCAGCATGGCCATACCGGCTGCCAACCCCACGAACCGCTTCACCCGGGCTCCTCCCCATTCATAGGCGGAGAGAATACTCCCGTAAGTAGCGCCTCGGTGACGGACAGTATGGGGAATTGCTTGCCGTTCCGTGATGCCGCCCTGGCCGAGCGCCTCAGTAGAGGGTCAGGCGGTCGTAGGCGGGGCGCCACTCGTCGCGGTAGGCCTCCTTGATGCCGGCGGGCATCGCGTCGAGGACGGCCGCCACCCGCCGCGGATCCTGACTGTCGAGCAGCCAGGGCAGGTAGCGCGGGTCGCCGCCGATGCCCTCGCGGTGGGTCTGGCCGAAGCGGCGCCACTGCTCCTCGCCGAGTGTGGCGTCGATGAGGGCGAGCCCTTCCGACTCCTCGTGCCGCAGGTGCCCGCCGAGGCCGGTGGCCAGGGCGTCGACGAGCCCGCCGAGCCGTTCGGCGCCGTGGTCGCGGTCGGCGAGCGCGGCGTCCACGGCGTCCAGCAGCGGGTCGATGGCGGCGTGCTCGTCTTCCATGGCGTCGAGCAGCGCCAGGCCGTCCGGGCTGACGGCGTCGCGCATGGCGGGCCAGAGCGCGACGTCCTCGGCCGTGTGGTGCACCCGCAGGAACGTCTTGAACAGCTCCCAGCCGACGGCGGTCTCCAGGATCCGCCGGGGGTCGTCGCCGGTCTTGGCGGCGACGACGGCGAGGCGTTCCAGCTCGCGCCGGAGCGCGTCGTGCATCGCGAACATCATCGACATGTCCAGCCGGTAGGTCATGGCTGCCTCCTCATCTCTGCGTCAGCCACGCTAACCATCATCCCCTTAACCGTCAACCTTTTAACTATCTAAGCACTTAACCATCGGTGCCTCGCTAAGCTGCTTGGCCGGAGGTGTGCCGCATGCAGGACAGGACTCTCGCGGACGCGCTGAGCAGGTCACTCGGCGCGCTGCTGCGCCGGGTCTACGCCCGCTTCACCGCCGAGGCGCTGAGCGACGACCCGCGCTCCAGCGACTTCGTGGTCCTCGACACCCTCGCCGACCAGGACGCCGACTCCCAGCACGAGCTGGCCGAACGCCTCGGCATCAATCGGACGATCATGGTACGGCTGATCGACCGGCTCCAGCAGGCCGGTTACGTCACCCGTACCCGCAACCCCGCGAACCGCCGCTCCTACGTGCTGTCGATCACCGAGGACGGCCGCAAGGCCCGCGACGCGATGCGCGAGGCGGTCGCCGAGCAGGACGCCCGGGTCACCGCGTCACTGACCGAGGCCGAACGCGCCCGGCTCAACGAGCTGCTCAGCCTCCTGCTCCCCGACCCCGAGCCGCTGCCGACCACCGCCTACCTGGTCGCCCAGGCGCACTACCGGCTGCGCCGGATGGGCGACGCCCTCCTCGCCGACTCCGGCCTGCGCACCCGCCACTTCGGCAGCCTGGCCGCCCTGGAGGCCCTGGCGCCCTGCGCCCAGCAGCAGCTCGCCCGCCGCCTGCACATCACCGAGCCTGCCGCCGCCCAGATCGTCGACGAGCTGGTCCGGCTCGGCCTGGTCACCCGCGGCCAGGACCCCGACGACCGCCGCCGCTACGCCCTGGCCCTGACCCCCCTCGGCAGGCAGCGCCTGGCCACCGTCCGCGACGCCGCCGACCGCCTCCAGGCCGAAGTGCTCACCCTGCTGGGCCCCGAGGCCGAACACGAACTCCGCACGCTGCTCACCAGGCTCCTCCCGGACCCCTGAAAGAACACCCCTCACCGATGGGGTCCCCTCAAACGGAAACAACCCCTCACAGGCGGAGCGCCCGGTGAGGGGTTGCGGAGTGTACGGGTCAGCGCACGACGACCTCGGGGCCGGTTTCGTCGTCGTCATCGTCGAGGTCGACCTCCACCCCCATCTCCTCGGCGATGCGCAGCGCCTCCTCGATAAGGGTCTCGACGATCTGCGACTCCGGCACGGTCTTGATGACCTCGCCCTTGACGAAGATCTGGCCCTTGCCGTTGCCCGAGGCCACCCCCAGGTCGGCCTCCCGCGCCTCGCCCGGCCCGTTGACGACGCAGCCCATCACGGCCACCCGCAGCGGCACCTTGAGCCCCCGCAGCCCGGCCTGGACCTCGTCGGCCAGCGTGTAGACGTCGACCTGGGCGCGCCCGCACGACGGGCAGGACACGATCTCCAGCCCGCGCTCGCGCAGCCCCAGCGACTCCAGGATGGCGGTGCCGACCTTGACCTCCTCCACCGGAGGCGCCGACAGCGAGACCCGGATGGTGTCGCCGATGCCCTCGGCCAGCAGCGCGCCGAACGCCACCGCCGACTTGACGGTGCCCTGGAAGGCCGGGCCCGCCTCGGTGACGCCGAGGTGGAGCGGGTAGTCGCACTGGGCCGCCAGCTGCCGGTAGGCGTTGATCATGACGACCGGGTCGTGGTGCTTGACCGAGATCTTGATGTCGCGGAACCCGTGCTCCTCGAAGAGCGAGCATTCCCACAGCGCCGACTCGACCAGCGCCTCGGGCGTGGCCTTGCCGTACTTCTGCAGCAGCCGCGGGTCGAGGGAGCCGGCGTTGACCCCGATCCGGATGGGCACGCCGTGCTCGGCCGCCGCCTTGGCGATCTCGCCCACCTTGTCGTCGAACTTCTTGATGTTGCCCGGGTTGACGCGCACCGCCGCGCAGCCCGCCTCGATGGCGGCGAAGACGTACTTCGGCTGGAAGTGGATGTCGGCGATGACCGGGATCTGCGACTTCTTCGCGATGATCGGCAGCGCCTCGGCGTCGTCCTGGGAGGGCACGGCCACCCGGACGATCTGGCAGCCGGAGGCGGTGAGCTCGGCGATCTGCTGGAGGGTGGCGTTGACGTCGGCGGTGACGGTGGTGGTCATCGACTGCACGGAGATGGGCGCGTCACCGCCGACGGGCACGTTGCCGACCATGATCTGGCGGGAGTGGCGGCGTTCGGCGACCGGCTTGGGCCGCACCGTGGGAATGCCGAGTGCAACAGGAGACATTTCTACCCTTGTGTGTGTCGACGACGCTCCCAGTCTAGGGAGCTAGCGGGACTGGCCGGCCGTGAGCTCCGCCGCACGGGCGCGGGCCCAGGCATCGGCGGCGAGCACCTCCTCGACGGTGTCGGCCGGGGTGACCTGATGTTCTTCGACGACCTGGGCCACCGTGTCGACGATGGCGAGGAACGGCAGGCCGTCCTTGACGAAGGCCTCCACGCACACCTCGTTGGCCGCGTTGTAGACGGCCGGGGCGGTGCCGCCCGCGGCGCCGACGTGCCGGGCCAGGGCGACCGCGGGGAAGGCGGCGTCGTCGAGCGGCTCGAAGGTCCAGGTGTGGGCCTTGGTCCAGTCGACGGGCGGGGTGGCGGCGGGGACGCGCTCGGGGTGGCCCAGCGCCAGCGCGATGGGCAGCCGCATGTCGGGCGGGCTCGCCTGGGCGATCGTGGAGCCGTCGAGGTACTCGACCATCGAGTGGATGATCGACTGCGGGTGGACCACGACCTCGATGCGGTCGAAGCCGATGTCGAAGAGCAGGTGGGCCTCGATCACCTCCAGCCCCTTGTTGACCAGGGTGGCCGAGTTGATGGTGATGACCGGGCCCATCGACCAGGTCGGGTGGGCCAGCGCCATCTCGGGCGTCACGCCGGTCATCTCGGCGCGGCTGCGCCCGCGGAACGGGCCGCCGCTCGCGGTGACGACCAGCCGCCTGACCGCCTCCGGGTCGTGGCCGTCGGGCCCGGACGCCCACAGGCACTGCTGCAGCGCCGAGTGCTCGGAGTCGACGGGCACGATCTGGCCGGGCTTGGCCAGCCGCTTGACCAGCGGCCCGCCGACGATCAGGGACTCCTTGTTGGCGAGCGCGAGCGTGCGCCCGGCCTCCAGGGCCACCAGCGTGGAGGTCAGGCCGAGCGCGCCGGTGATGCCGTTGAGCACGGTGTCGCACGGCCGGCCCGCCACCTCGGCGACCCCCTCGGGGCCCGCGAGCACCTCCGGGCTCGCCCCGTGCGCGGCCAGCGCCTCGCGCAGGGCGGGCAGCGCGGCGGGGTCGGCGACGGCGACGGTCTCGGCCCGGAACTCGGCGGCCTGCCGGGCCAGCAGGTCGGCCCTGCCGCCACCGGCGGCGAGGCCGGCGACCCGGAACCGGTCCGGGTTGGCGGCGATCACGTCAAGGGCCTGGGTGCCGACGGAGCCGGTGGATCCGAGCACGGTGACGGAGCGGAGGGTCTGTGCACGCACCCGTCCATTGTCCCCCGCCGCCGCACCGGTCCGGGCACCTACCCTCAAGAAGTTCACGGAAAGTAGCCACAAAGACACATCCGGTGGGGCACACTCGGTGGACATGACCCTGAGCACGCCTCTGCTCGCGGCCGTTCCCCTCGTCGCGAGCCTGCTGGGCCCCGCCCTCTCGGGCGCGGCCCCCGAGCAGTACGCGACAGCGACCCGGGTGCCGGATACCCCGGCGCGCCCCGACGTCGCCGAGCACGACCCGGCCCAGGACGCGGGCGTGCTCTCCTACTGGACTCCCGAGCGCATGGCCAAGGCCCTGCCGCTCGGCCTGCCCGTCGTCTTCGCCAAGGGCGGCCTGCTGAGCAGCCTGGCCCCGCCCGTCACCGGCGACGACCCGGCCCCGCCGCGGGAGGCCACCCGGGCCGGGGTGAGCCACCGGTCGGCCCGGCCGCTCGCCACCACCACCGGCTCCCGCTGGGCGGTCGGCGGCGCCGTCACCAAGACCACCGGCCGGGTCTTCCTCACCCTGAACGGCGTCGACTTCGTCTGCTCGGCCAGCACCGTGCGCAGCCGCAACCGCGACCTCGTGGTCACCGCCGGACACTGCGTCAAGGACGGCACCGGCGCCTGGGCGAGGAACTGGACGTTCGTCCCCGGCTACCGCAAGGACGGCTCTCAGCCGTACGGGCGGTGGACCGCGCGCCGCATGTTCGTGGCCGGCCCCTGGGCGCGGGCCGCCGACGACAACCACGACATCGCCATGGTGGCGCTGTCCCCGTCGCGCGGCCGGCACGTCGCCGACGTGGTCGGCGTGCAGGACATCGCGTTCGGCAGCCCGCGCGGCGGCCGCACCATCAGCTTCGGCTACCCGGCGGACCCGCCCTACGACGGCAGGCACCTGGTCTACTGCTCCGGCGCCCTGCGCGACGACCCGTACGGCGGCACCCAGGACCAGGGGCTCGGCTGCGACATGACGGCGGGCGCCAGCGGCGGCCCGTGGCTGTCGCGCTTCGACACGGCCACCGGCAAGGGCACGATCACGTCGCTGAGCAGCTTCAAGTACAGCGACGACCAGCGCACCATGTACGGCCCGCTGCTGGGCGAGTCGGCCAAGAAGCTGTACGAGCTGGCCGGGCGCGCCTGACGGCCGCCCGGCCGCGCGTCAGAGGTCTAGGCCGGTCAGCACCATGACCTTCTCGTACGTGAAGTCCTCCATGGCCGAGCGCAGCCCCTCGCGGCCCACGCCGGAGTCCTTGACCCCGCCGTACGGCATCTGGTCGGCCCGGTAGGACGGCACGTCCCCGATGATCACGCCGCCGACCTCCAGCTCCCGGTTGGCCCGGAAGGCGACGTCCAGCGACCGGGTGAACACCCCGGCCTGCAGCCCGTACGCCGAGTCGTTGACCAGCGCGAAGGCCTCGTCGACCGAGGCGACCGGCTGCAGCACCATGACCGGGCCGAACACCTCCTCGCGGCAGATCGTGGCGTCGGCGGGGACGTCGGCGAGCACGGTCGGCGCGAACGTGGCGCCGGTGCGGGTGCCGCCCGCCAGCACGCGGGCGCCGCCGTCGACGGCCTCGCGCACCCACTGCTCGACCCGCTCCGCGGCGGCCTCGGAGACCATCGGCCCGACCTGCGTCTTCTCGTCGTACGGGTCGCCGACGACGAGCCCTTCGACGGCCGACAGCAGCCGCGGCACGAAGTCGTCGTAGACCGGCCGCTCGACGATGACCCGCTGCACGGCGATGCAGCTCTGGCCGGCCTGGTAGTTGGAGAAGAGGGCGACGCGCTGGGCGGCCCAGTCGAGGTCGGCGTCGGACAGCACCACGGCGGCGGCGTTGCCGCCCAGCTCCAGCGTGACGTGCTTGCGCGGCACCTGGTCGGCGATGGCGTAGCCGACGGGGGCGGAGCCGGTGAACGACACCACGGGCAGCCTCGGGTCCTGCACCAGCCCGGCGGCGCGATCGTTGGTCACGGGCAGCACCGAGAACATGCCCGCGGGCAGGTCGGTCTCGGCCAGGATCTCCCCCAGCACCAGCGACGACAGCGGCGTGGCCGGGGCGGGCTTGACCACGACGGGGGCGCCGACGGCGATGGCCGGGGCGACCTTGTGCGCGACCAGGTTGAGCGGGAAGTTGAAGGGCGTGATCGCCAGCACCGGGCCGCGCGGGACGCGGGAGACGTAGGCCAGCCGGCCGTTGGCGGCGGGCTCGGTGTCGAGCCGCTGCACCTCGCCCGACCAGCGGCGGGCCTCCTCGGCGGCGAAGCGGAAGGTGGCGACGGCGCGGCCGACCTCGCCGCGGGCCCAGAAGATGGGCTTGCCGTTCTCGGCGGTGATCAGCTCGGCGATCTCATCGGACCTCTCGGCGAGCCGCCGGGAGACGTGGGCGAGCGCCTCCGCTCGCACGTGGATCGGCAGCGCGGCGGCCTCGCGGGCGACCGCGTGGGCGGCGGCGACGGCCTCCTCCACCTGGGCGTCGGTCGGGATGGAGACCCGGCCGACCTCGCGACCGTCGTCGGGGTTGGTCACGGTGAGCTCGCCGTCCCCGGTGGCGGGGCGGCCTGCGAGCCAGAAGGTACGCACGTCCATGCCTCCGACGTTATGCCAGGCGCCACGCCGGGGATTTACACCAGGGTGCACAAGACCGGCGGGGGGCTGTGCCGTCGTGTACAACCTTGCGCTATACCCGCTATGTAACGGAAGTAGGCCTAATTCAGGATGTTTAGCATGCGGAGCGGTTTGAACATCGGCCGCCGTGGCTAAGTCATCGATGCGGGTCTCCCAGAGCGGCGGGCCCTATGGAAGAAAGGCGTGGGCCCATGACCTCCTCGGCGCCGCTTGGGCTTCAGGGCGCCTACTTGCAGGGCGAACGGGCCGAGCACGACGAGCTCCGTTCCCGGCTGCTCGACGTCGCGGTCGACCTTCTGGTGACCGACGGCCCCGAGAGCCTGACGATCCGCAGGATCGCCACCGAGGCCGCGTGCACCACGACCGTCATCTACACGATGTTCGGCAACCGCGAAGGCCTGGCCGAGGCGCTCTACCTGGAGGGTTTCGAGCGCATCCGGCGCCGGCTGGACCGGGTGTCGCAGCGCCGCGACCCGATGGAGTACCTGAACGCGATCGTCCTCGCCTACCGCAAGGCGTGCCTGGCCGAGCCCGGCTACTACAGCCTCATGTTCGAGCGGGCGATCCCCGGCTTCGAGCCCAGTGAGCGGGCCAGGACCCTGGCCAGGGCCGCGCTCAACATCTTCGACCGGGTGATCTCCGACTGCATCTCGGCGGGCTACCTGCACCCCACCCAGCCGCGCAGGATCGCCGACGCGCTCTGGGCGGCGGCGCAGGGCGCGATCAGCCTGGAGCGGTCCGGACACCTGCGCGACGCGACCAGCTACGAGGTCGTCACCCAGGCCACGATCAGCTACTTCGCGGCCGACAAGGACTGACCGGCCGCCTCCAGCGCGAACCAGAGCTCGGCCCGGACCGCGGGGTCGTCCAGGTCGCGGCCGAGGAGTTCGGCGACGCGCCGCATGCGGTAGCGGAGCGTGTGCCGGTGCACGCCGAGCCGCTGCGCGGCGGCGTCCCAGTGGCCGTTGCTCTCCAGGTACGCGCGGAGCGACTCCACCAGGTCGGCCCGCGACCCGTACCCGGCCAGCGGCGCCAGCAGCGCGGCGGAGAACGCCCGCGCCGCCTCCGGGTCGACGAGCGCCATCAGCCCCTGCCCGGCCAGCTCGCCGAAGCCGAGCACCCGTCCGCCGCCGCGCTCGTAGGCCTGCTTCGCCTGCTCCACGCCCGCCCGCAGCCGCCGGTACGAGCAGGGCGCGCTGATCCCGGCGCCCCCGCTCACGGCCCGCACGGCGTCGTCCACGGCGTCCTGCGCGACGAGCACCACCACGACGGGGCTCTCCCCAGGAAGGCGGGCGGTGAAGGCCACGGGTTCCAGGCTCTCCAGCGAGTCCTCGCCCGTCGCGAGCGCCACGAGCGGTTCGCCGGGAAGCCGGGTCCCGAGGGCCCCGAGCACCTCGCGGGCTTCCTCAAGAGCCTGCGGCCGTTCGGACAGCAGCAGCCGCAGCGCCGCGTCCCGCACCCGGCGCTCGCCTTCGAGCTGGGCGCGCCCCTGCTCCAGGGCCAGCGTGAGCAGGGAGCCGGCGGCGTTGACCACGGTGTGGGCGACGGGGGTGAAGGCCCGCCCGGTCCCGACGGCGAAGAACCCGCGGGGCCGCGGCCCGCCGCCCACCGGCTGGACCACGACGTTCTCGCCGGGCGCCGCCAGCGCCAGCGTCGAGGGCGCCCGCTCCGCGCCGCCGTCGGTCTTCCGCCCGCCGCGCAGCCGCCTGATCTCCGCCGCCACCATCCGCGCCTTGGCGCCCCGCGTGGCGTGCAGCACCGCGCCGGCCTCGTCGAACAGCGCCGCCCAGCCGCCGAGCTCCTTGGCCAGCCGGTCGATCACCGCATGGGTGCCGTCGGGGCGGAGCGCGGCCCGCGTCAGCCGGCCCTGGGCGGCGAAGGCGCGGGTGATCTCCTCGTACTCCTCGGCCGCCAGCAGGTCGCTGACGACCTTGGTGACCGCGATGAACGGCGTCTCCCTCGGCACCTCCAGCAGCGCCAGCCCGGCCGCCTCGGCGGCCTCGACCAGGGCCTCCGGCACCACGTCGTGGGTGAGCCCGACCGCCACTCCGAGCCCGGCCACGCCGCGCGCCATCAGCCGCTCGACGTAGGGGGTGAAGTCGCGGGTCAGCCGCATCCCGGTGGTGAGCACCAGCTCGCCGCCCTCCAGGAACGGCGTGGGGTCCTCCAGCTCGCTGACGGCGACCCAGCGCACGTCGCGGTCGAGGGATCCGGCCAGCCGGCGGAGCCCGGTCCGCCGCGCCACGACCTGCAGCGATGGTGCCATCCGAATTTTGTCCATTCCGGCGAAGAGCAGCACCTTCAGTGTGACATATCGACGTATCGGGCCAGGACGACCGCCACCGTACCGTCGGAGGCATGAGCATTCCCCAGGAGCGGCGCGTCGTCACCGCCATCCCCGGACCGAAGTCCCAGGAGCTGCTGTCCCGTAAGCAGGCCGCCGTCCCGTCCGGCGTCGGCACCACCCTGCCGGTCTTCGTCACCCGCGCCGGCGGCGGCGTGGTGCAGGACGCCGACGGGAACTCGCTGATCGACTTCGGCTCCGGCATCGCCGTGACGAACGTCGGCAACGCCGCGCCCAAGGTGGTGGAGCGGGTCACCAAGCAGGTCGCCGACTTCACCCACACGTGTTTCATGGTCACTCCGTACGAGTCGTACGTGAGCGTCTGCGAGAAGCTGAACGAGCTCACGCCGGGCGACCACGAGAAGCGGACGTTCCTCGTCAACAGCGGCGCCGAGGCGGTGGAGAACGCGGTCAAGGTCGCCCGGCACGCGACCGGCCGCCAGGCGGTCGTCGTGTTCGAGCACGGCTACCACGGCCGCACGCTGCTCACGATGACGCTCACGGCGAAGAACATGCCGTACAAGCACCGGTTCGGCCCGTTCGCGCCGGAGGTGTACCGGGCGCCGCTGGCCTACCCGTACCGCTGGCCGACGGGGCCGGAGAACTGCGCCGAGGAGGCCGCGGCCGAGGCCATCGACATGATCACCAAGCAGATCGGCGCGGAGAACGTGGCGGCCGTGGTGATCGAGCCGATCGCCGGCGAGGGCGGCTTCATCGAGCCGGCCAAGGGGTTCCTGCCGCGGATCGCCGAGTTCTGCCGGGAGAACGGCATCGTGTTCGTGGCCGACGAGGTGCAGACCGGCTTCGCCCGCACCGGCACGCTCTTCGCCTGCGAGGACGAGGGCATCGTGCCCGACATCATCGTCACCGCCAAGGGCATCGCGGGCGGCCTGCCGCTGGCCGCGGTGACCGGCCGGGCCGAGCTGATGGACCAGGTGCACGTGGGCGGCCTCGGCGGCACCTACGGCGGCAACCCGCTGGCCTGCGAGGCGGCGCTGGCCGTGCTGGAGACGATCGCCGAGGAGGACCTGACGGCCAAGGCCCGCAGGATCGGCGAGGTCATGCTGGCCCGGCTGAACGCCATGAAGGAGCGGTTCGGCGTGATCGGCGACGTGCGGGGGCGCGGCGCGATGATCGCGATCGAGCTGGTGGTGCCGGGCACCAAGGAGCCGAACCCGGCGGCGGTGCAGGAGGTCGTCAAGCGCTGCCACGCGGAGGGCCTGCTGGTGCTGACCGCGGGGACGTACGGCAACGTGCTGCGGTTCCTGCCGCCGCTGGTGATCCCCGAGCACCTGCTGGAAGAGGGGCTGGGGATCCTGGAGAAGGCAGTCGCCTCCGTCTGATATTCGACCAAATCGGGCATCCGGCTTGTAGCTGGATGCCCGATTTTGTGGTGTAAGAGGCGTGTGTTGGGTAGAGAATTCACCCTTACTTGACGCGCAACTAGACGATCAGGGGTCTGGCCAGGGTTATAACGGATCCGAATGAGGACGGGCGACCGCTGCGGGGAGACTGATGAACTGGGGTCCCACCAGAACGGCACCGGACATGCTGACGTTCGACCCTGAGGGCATGACCAGCGCCCAGCTCGACGGCGAGGCCTGCGTGGTCTGCTACAAGAGGTGGCCGCGCCCGAGGGTGCGCGTGGGCCGCTTCCCCGACGACATGGCCGCGATGGCCTGCTCCGACTGCGCGGGGGCGCTGGTCCCCGCGCCGCTGGCCACCGTGGTGGCCTTCCCGACGCGATAGGTCCGGTCAGGTCCGGTACGGACGAGACGCCCCGGGACGGGGGGAAGGCCCGGGGCGTCTCAGCAGGTCGCGCCCAGCGGGGGATCGGGCGCGCCCGCGGCACAGGCGGCTACTCGGCGAGCTCGCGCCACCGCTGCGACCATGCTGCGTAGTCGGTGCACTCCCCCTTCGGCGGACGGCAGTCGCCGGGCGGGCGCGTGGCGAACACCACGCGGTCCAACCGGTTGGCCTTGTTCGCACCGTACGCCTCACAGACGCTCCTGGCGCGGCCTTTGCACGCCTTGGTATTGGCGGGCGCCAGGCCGTTCCAGGCGGCGGCGTCGCGCTGCGTGCCCGGGTCGGTCATCCGGTTGAGCCAGCGGTAGGCGCAGTCGGTGGCGGTGACGCCGGAGCCGAGCATCCACGCGTCGGCCCAGCCGGTGACGGCGGGCGCGGTGACGGCCTTGACGGGCAGGCGCGCCCTCTCCAGGAGCTGCCGCAGGTGCGGGGTGGCCTGGCCGTAGTCGATCGTGCCGGTCGCGAAGCCCTTGACCAGGTCGAGCTGGTTGGTCCAGAAGGCCCGCCCGGCGATGCCCTCCAGCCGCTCGGCCGCCTTCTCCAGCCGCCCGGCGTCGAGCTCGAACGGGTCGCCGTCGGCCAGCGCCGCGTCGGCGAGCGTGAGCGGGCTGTCGCGCAGCAGGACCCGGTCGGAGTCGAACACGTCGGCCAAGACGCGGCCCTTGGTCCGGCTCGAGTCGTACAGGAACTCGTGGTAGCCCCAGAGGAACGGCACCCCGTAGACGGTGTCGCCGTCGGCGAACAGCTCGCGCAGCCGCTCGGGGATGTCGTCGTAGCCCTCGACGCGGTCGGTGTCGACGGGCTTGACCTTGCCGGCCTCGATCAGCTCGGCGGACACCACCGGCCCGGCGGCGATGAGGTCGTAGGCGCGCGTGGCCAGCCGGGCGGACATCTCCTCCGGGGTGCGCACGGTGTCGATGCGGGCCAGCCGGCAGCCGGTGCTCTTCTCGAACGTGCCGGTCCAGTTGGCCTGCGGGCTGACGCCGCCGTACTCGGCATAGCCGCGGTAGGCGAGGATCTGCAGCGTGCCGTCGCTCTGCGCGGCGCTCTCGGTCGGCGAGGGGCTCGGCGTCGCCGGAGGGGCGGTCGGCGGGCTGGGCGCCTGGGCCGCGCCCGCGCAGCCGAGCGCCGTCAGGGCGAGGGCCATCGCGGACAGGCGGCTGCGGATCACGCCCTGAAGCTTACCGAGGGCGGGCGGTGATCGCCGCCGCCCGCCCCTGGTGGCGCGGCTACCCGTTGGTGGGGAAGCCCAGGTTCACGCCGCCGTGCGAGGGGTCCAGCCAGCGGGAGGTGACGACCTTGCCGCGGGTGTAGAAGTGGACGCCCTCGGTGCCGTGCACGTGCGTGTCGCCGAAGAGCGAGGCCTTCCAGCCGCCGAAGCTGTAGAACGCCATCGGCACCGGGATCGGCACGTTGACGCCGATCATGCCGACCTCCACCTCGTTCTGGAAGCGCCGCGCGGCGCCGCCGTCGTTGGTGAAGATGGCCGTGCCGTTGCCGTACTCGCCGTCGTTGATGATCTGCAGGCCTTCCTCGTACGAGGAGACGCGGACGATCGACAGGACGGGGCCGAAGATCTCCTCGGTGTGCACCCGCGTGCCGGGCTTCACGTGGTCGAGCACGGTCGGGCCGAGCCAGAAGCCGGGCGTCTCGGACGCCTTGCCGCCGCCCTTGACCGGGGTCTCACGGCCGTCCACCACCACCTTGGCACCCTCCTCGACGGCCAGGTCGAGGTAGGAGGCGACCTTGTCGCGGTGCGGCCCGGTCACCAGCGGGCCCATCTCGGAGGCCGGGTCGTCGCCCGGGCCCACGGTGAGCCGCTCGACCCGCTCGACGATCTTCTGCACCAGCTCGTCGCCGACCGGGTCGACGGCGAGCACGACCGAGATGGCCATGCAGCGCTCGCCCGCCGAGCCGAAGCCCGCCGAGACGGCCGAGTCGGCCACCAGGTCGAGGTCGGCGTCGGGGAGGACGAGCATGTGGTTCTTGGCGCCGCCGAGTGCCTGGACCCGCTTGCCGTGCGCGCTGCCGGTCTCGTAGACGTACTTGGCGATGGGCGTGGAGCCGACGAAGGAGACGCCGCGCACGTCGGGGTGCTCCAGCAGCCGGTCGACGGCGACCTTGTCGCCCTGGACCACGTTGAACACGCCGTCGGGCAGCCCGGCCTCCTTCCAGAGCCGCGCCATGAGCAGCGACGCCGACGGGTCGCGCTCGGACGGCTTCAGGATGAACGTGTTGCCGCAGGCGATCGCGATGGGGAACATCCACATCGGCACCATGGCCGGGAAGTTGAACGGCGTGATGCCGGCCACGACGCCGAGCGGCTGGCGGATCGAGTACGAGTCGACCCGGGTCGAGACGCCCTCGGAGAAGCCGCCCTTGAGCAGGTGCGGGATGCCGCAGGCGAACTCCACGACCTCCAGGCCGCGGGCCACCTCGCCGAGCGCGTCACTGTGCACCTTGCCGTGCTCGGACGAGATCAGCGCCGCCAGCTCGTCGCGGTGCGCGTCCATGAGCTCGCGGAACCTGAACAGCACCTGCGTCCGCTTGACGAGCGAGGTGTCGCGCCAGGCGGGGAAGGCCGCCGCGGCGGCGGCGACGGCCGCGTCCACGTCCGCGACGGAGCCCAGCCGGACGGCGCCGCTGACCTCGCCGGTGGCCGGGTTGAAGATCTCGGAGGTGCGGGGGTCGCCGTCGACGAGAGCTCCGCCGATCCAGTGCTTGACTTCCTTCACTGCTGCGATGCCTCCGCGTTGACGACTTCTGTGTTGATCACTTCGAGTGCGTTGACGATGATGCCGAGGCCCTCCGTGGCCTCGTCGACCGAGAGGGTGAGCGGCGGGGCCATCCGGATGGCGGTGCCGTTCAGGCCGCCCTTGCCGACGAGCAGGCCGCCCTTCTTGGTCTCCTCCATGAACCGGGTGGCCTGGGCGGGGGTGTTCAGCTCGACGGCGAACATCAGGCCCTTGCCGCGCACGTCCTTGACGACCGGCAGCCGCTTCGCCGCCTCGCGCAGGCCGTCGATGATGATCTTTCCGGTCTTCGCGGCGTTGGCCTGGAGGTCGTGGTCGAGCACGTAGTCGAGGGTGGCGTTGGCGGCGGCCATGGAGATCGGGTTGCCGCCGAAGGTGGCCACACCGGCGGCGTGCAGGGCGTCCATGAGGTCGCCGCGGGCGACGACGCCGCCGACGGCGAAGCCGTTGCCCAGGCCCTTGGCGAAGGTCATCATGTCCGGGGTCACGCCGTGGTTCTGGATGCCGAAGAACGCGCTGCCGGTGCGGCCCCACCCGGTCTGCACCTCGTCGGAGATGAGCAGGATGCCCTGCTCGTCCAGGACCTCCTTGTAGGCGGCGAACAGCCCGTCCGGCGGCATGGTGAAGCCGCCCACGCCCTGGATGGGCTCGGCGATCAGCGCGGCCACGTCGTCGGCGACGGCGGTCGCCAGCACGTGCCGCAGGTCGTCCACGCAGGCCGCGATGTAGTCGGCGTCGGACATGCCCCTGAACTGGGCGAGGTGCCGGTCAGCGCCGTGCAGGAAGTGCACGTTGAGCGGCGACAGCGAGTTGTTCTTCCAGGCCCGGTTGGAGGTGACGCTGATCGCGCCGAAGCTGCGGCCGTGGTAGCCCTGCCGCATGGCCAGCACCTGGTCGGTCTTGCGCGCGTACGTGGCGAGCAGCAGCGCGGTCTCGTTGGCCTCGGTGCCCGAGTTGGTGAAGAAGACCTTGGCGTCCGGGATGCCGGACAGGCGGGCGATCTTCTCGGCGAGCTCGATCTGCCCGCGCAGGAGGTAGACCGTGCTGGTGTGGACGACGCCGGTGGCGAGCTGGCGTTCGACGGCCTCACGCACCTCGGGGACGTCGTACCCGATCATGTTGGTCAGGATGCCGGCGAAGAAGTCGAGGTAGCTCTTGCCGTCGGCGTCGACGACGCGGTTGCCCTTACCGCTGACGATCTCGATGGGCTCGTCGTAGTAGAGCCCGACCCAGTTGGGGATGACGGCCTTGTGGCGCGCGAGAAGCTCGGACATGTCTTGAGTATCGCCTTTATCCCCGCAGGTCCCCAACCGCAAGGTGTCGCCGTACGGTGAAATCCTCTTACAAGATGTCGGCCGACGGGAGAAGAGGTTTCGGCCTGGACGCTGATGGTATGGCTACGTCTAGCAGGGAATACGAAGATCCGCCCCATCAGGGGGGGCAGTCTTCCGGGTCAGAGAGCCGGGAGACGCGACAGGCGGTCACCGAAGCTTCGCGAGGCCGCCGGATCGGGGGAACCCAATGCGCAAGACTCTCACGGGCCTGGGGCTGGCCTTCTTTCTGACGCTCGCCCCGGCCGCCGCGGCCACGGCGGAGGCTCCCGCCGCTCCCGCCGCACAGACCCAGGTCAACCCGTCACCGCCGTCTCAGCAGCAGGACCAGGGCGGCGGCAACGCCGGTCTGTGGGGCCTGCTCGGTCTGCTCGGCCTGCTTGGCCTGGCCGGCATGCGCAAGCAGAAGCAGCACGTCGGCACCGCCGAGCACATGACCAACCGCCCGCAGCGTCCGTAAGGTCAGGCGCACTCGAGGTGCCCCGCGCCGGCCCGCCCGGCGCGGGGCATCGCGCGTGTCAGACCGCGCGTGTCAGACCGGCGCCGGCTCCTGGGCCGGGGCGGGCGCCGCGGGGCGCAGCAGGGCGGCGGCGACCACCGAGGCCGCGACGCAGAACGCCGCCCCCACCCACGACCCGACGTGCATGGCCGTGGTGAAGGCCGCGCCCGCGGCGTCGGCCAGTTCGGGCAGCCGGATCGCCACCCCGATGGACTCCCTGGCCGCGTCCGGCGCGGAGGCGGGCATCCGGCCGGTGTAGACCCCGGCGAGCACGCTGCCCAGCACGGCGATGCTGAGCGCCAGGCCGACCTGCTGGACGGTGTCGTTCATGGCCGAGCCGACTCCGGCGCGCTCGATCGGGATGGCGTTCATCAGCGAGGCGTACGCGGACGGCCCGGCCAGCCCGCCGCCGACGCCCATGATCAGCAGCGCGGTGAAGAGCGCCGGGTAGCCTGTGGCGTTCGCCATGATGACGAACCCGGCGGCCATCACCAGCAGCCCGCCGCTCACCAGCGCCCGGTTGCCGAGCTTCTTCCCCAGGCCCGCGCCCACCCCGTTGAAAACGGCCGCCGCCACCGCGTACGGCAGCATGGCCAGCCCGGCGCGGATCTCGGCGTAGCCGAGCACGAACTGCAGGTACTGGGTGAGCATGAACATCACCGCGCCCGCCCCGAAGGCCATCAGCAGGATGGACATCGAGGCGCCGGTGAAGTTGCGCTCGCGGAACAGGAAGAGCGGCAGCATCGGCTCCTCACGCCGCCGCTCCCAGAGCACGAAGGCCACCAGCGCGGCCACCGCGACCGCGATGAGCACCCAGTCGAGCCGCCGCTCGATGATGACGTACACGGCGGTCGTCAGCCCGACGCAGGACAGCAGCACGCCGACCGGGTCGAGCCTGCGGGCCGGCCCCCGCGTCTCCGGCATCAGGATCAGCGCCGCCGCGATCGCCACGATCGTGATCGGGATGTTCATCAGGAAGACCGAGCCCCACCAGTAGTTCTGCAGCAGGAAGCCGCCGAGCGTCGGGCCGATGACGACGCTCACCATGGCCACCCCTCCCCAGACGGCCATCGCGGTGCGCCGCTCCTCGGCGTCGAAGACGGTCATCAGGATCGACAGCGTGGACGGCATCAGGATGGCGCCGCCGACGCCCATCAGCGCGCGGGCGGCGATGAGCTGCCACGGCTCGGCGGCGAAGACGGCCGCCAGCGACGCCCCGCCGAACAGGACGAGGCCGATGATCAGGAACCGGCGGCGGCCGTACCGGTCCGACAGGCTTCCCGCCGTCAGCAGCAGCCCGGCGAAGGCCAGCACGTAGACGTCCAGGATCCACTGGACGTCCGAGGGCGTGGCCCCGAGCTCCTCGATCAGCGAGGGGATGGCGAGGTTGAGGATGGTGCCGTCCACTGACAGCACCATCAGCGAGAGACACAGGACGGCGAGCACCCACCAGCGACGTGGATCTCGTACAGCGTTCGAGTTCACTCGCACACTGTACGGCAGACTCGTACAGTGTGCGAGACGCTTTAAGCTGGAGGCATGACCGGCAAGCAGTTCTCCTCGGTGTGGTTGCGCGAGCCCCGGCCCGCCCGGAGCCCGGGCCGCAGCCGGGAGGAGATCGTGCGGGCCGCGGTGGAGCTGCTCGACGCCGAGGGCCTCGACGGGCTGAGCATGCGCAAGCTCGGCGCCAAGCTCGACGCGGGCGCGACGAGCCTCTACTGGTACGTGGCCAACAAGCACGAGCTGCTGGAGCTGGTCTACGACGAGATCTGGGGCGAGATGACGGTGCCCGAGCCGCGGGACGGGCGCTGGCACGAAACGGCCCGCGGCTTCGCCCACAGCATGCGCCAGGTGGTCCTGCGCCACCCCTGGGCGGCCCGGCTCATCGGCCGCGTTCCCGCCTTGGGGCCGAACGCGCTGGGGTCCTCCGCCCGGCTCGCCCGCGCCTTCAAGATCGCCGGCTTCCGCGGGCTGGAGATCGACTACGCGGTGTCCACGCTCACCGCCTACGTGTTCGGCACCGTGATCCCCGAGGTGGCCTACAACGAGACGATGGCCGAGGGCGCGGTCGACGAGCAGAGCGTGCGCGAGACGGTCGAGCGGGCCGTCGCGGACCACCCCGAGATTCTGGAGCGCATGCGCGAGAACGCCTCCTTCACCGACACGGAGCAGGTGCGCGAGATGATGTTCAGCTTCGGGCTCGCGGCGGTGCTCGATGGCCTTGAGGCGAGGCTGGTGACGTAGCAGGATCCGGAGCATGAGCGATTTCCGAGCCGCACGCGACTTCCTGCTCCAGGCCGACTACGCCACCGCCCGCAGTGAGTTCCGCTGGCCGGAGCTCGGCGCGTTCAACTGGGCGCTCGACTGGTTCGACGGGGTGCTGGCCGCCGAGACCCCCGACCGCATCGCCCTCAAGATCACCGGCAGGGTCTCGTACACCTTCGCCGAGCTGTCCGCGCGCTCCAGCCGGGTGGCCAACTGGCTGCACGAGCAGGGCGTGCGGCGCGGCGACCGGATCCTGCTCATGCTCGGCAACCAGCCCGAGCTGTGGGAGTCGCTGCTGGCCGCGATGAAGCTGGGCGCGGTCGTCATCCCGGCCACCACCCTGCTGACCGCCAAGGACGTCGCCGAGCGGATCGAGCGCGGCGGGGTGTCCCACGTGATCGCCAACGCGGCCGACGCCGCCAAGTTCGGCGCCGGCCCGTACACCCGGATCGCGGTCGGCGACGCGTACGGCTGGCTGCCCTACCACGAGTCCGCCCAGGCGCCCGAGCGGTTCACGCCTGACGGGCCCACGCACGCGGGCGACACCCTGCTGCTCTACTTCACCTCCGGGACGACCTCGCAGCCGAAGCTGGTCGAGCACACCCACGCCTCCTATCCGGCCGGCCACCTCTCGACCATGTACTGGCTCGGCGTCCGGCCCGGCGACGTGCACCTGAACGTCTCCTCGCCCGGCTGGGCCAAGCACGCCTGGAGCAACGTCTTCGCGCCGTGGAACGCGGGGGCGACCGTGCTCATCCACGACTACCAGCGCTTCTCGGCGGCCGAGCTGCTGCGGGTGCTGCGCGACGAGGGCGTCGACACCTTCTGCGCGCCGCCGACGGTGTGGCGGATGCTCATCCAGGAGGACCTGGCGTCGTGGCGACTGCCGCTGCGCGAGGCCGTGGCCGCGGGCGAGCCGCTCAACCCGGAGATCATCGACCAGGTGGCCAAGGCGTGGGGCCTCACGATCCGGGACGGTTACGGACAGACGGAGACGACGGCGCAGATCGGCAACGTGCCGGGCGAGCCGGTCAAGCCGGGCTCGATGGGGCGGCCGTTGCCGGGGTACGAGATCGTGCTGATCGATCCGGTGACCGGGGAGCCGGGGGACGACGGGGAGATCTGCATCCCGCTGGAGAACCGCCCTCTTGGCCTCATGTCCGGATATGTCGCCGGATCTGGTGAAGCGATGCGTGACGGGCACTACCACACCGGCGACGTCGCCTCCCGCGACGCCGACGGCTACATCACCTACGTCGGCCGTACCGACGACGTCTTCAAGGCCTCCGACTACCGCATCTCCCCCTTCGAGCTGGAGAGCGTGCTGCTGGAGCACCCGGCGGTGGCGGAGGCGGCCGTGGTGCCCGCGCCCGACCCGGTCCGCCTGGCCGTGCCGAAGGCGTTCGTGACGCTCGCGCCCGGCGCCGAGCCCGGCGAGGAGACGGCCCGGTCGATCTTCGAGCACTCCCGGCGCGAGCTCGCCCCCTACAAGCGGGTGCGCAGGCTGGAGTTCGCCGAGCTGCCCAAGACCATCTCCGGCAAGATCCGCCGGGTGGAGCTGCGCGAGCAGAGCCCCGTCCGCGAATTTCGCGAAGAGGATCTCATCCGCTGAATTCCCTGCCAACCTGTCAATCGGCGCCGGTCCTGACTTACAGGCTGATCGGATAAGCTCGGCGGCGTGCTGCCCACCATCGCCGACATCCTTGAGCTGGAGACGGTCCGCCGCGGCAGCCCTCGCGTCGTGGCGGGCGCCGACCGGCTCGACACCAAGGTCCGCTGGGTGCACGTCGGCGAGATCGCCGACATCGCCCAGCTGCTGCGCGGCGGCGAACTGGTGCTCACCACGGGCGTGGCACTGCCCGCCGACTCCGGCCGGCTCGCCGGCTACATCGCCGAGCTGTCCGCCGTCGGCGTCTCCGGCCTGGTCGTCGAGCTGGGCCGCCGGTTCGTCGGCGAGCTGCCCGACGCCGTCGTCAAGTCCGCCGAGGAACACGGCCTGCCGGTCGTCGTGCTGACTCGCGAGACCCCGTTCGTGCAGATCACCGAGGCCGTCCACGCCCGCATCATCGACATCCAGCTTGAGGAGCTGCGCGCCTCCGAGCAGCTGCACGAGGTGTTCACCGAGCTGTCGGTCGAGGGCGCCTCCCCCGCCGAGGTGCTGGCCCAGGTGGCCCGCCTGTCCGGCCGCCCGGTCCTGCTGGAGAACCTCGCCCATCAGGTGCTCGCCTGCGAGTCGGCCGGGCGCGACACGGGCGCGCTGCTGGCCGGCTGGGAGACCAGGTCCCGGGCCGTCGCCCCCGCCGAGCGCACCGCGTACGACTCCGCGTCCGGCTGGCTGGTGACCACCGTCGGCGCGCGCGGGCAGGACTGGGGGCGGCTGATCCTGCTGTGCGACGAGAAGCCGTCGCCGCGCGACCTGGTGCTGGCCGAGCGCGCCGCCACCACGCTCGCCCTCGGCCGCCTGCTGGAGCGCCACCAGGAGTCGCTGGAGCGCCAGGCGCACGGCACGATCATCACCGGCATCCTCACCCACGCCTACTCCGACCCCGAGGAGGCCGCGGCCCGCGCCCGCGCGGTGGGCGTGCCGCTCACCGGCCGCAAGCTGGTCAGCGTGGTGATCCGCCCGACCGACCCGGCCGACCAGGCGCTCGACGGCCAGGCCGAGCTGGGCGAGCTGGCCGAGGCGACGGCCGCAGCCTGCCGCGACGTCCGCCTGCCCGCCCTGGTGGGCGCGCTCGACCAGGACCGGGTGGGCGTCCTGCTGCCGCTCTCGCCGCGCGCGCGGGCCGAACCCGCGCTGACGGCGCTCGCCGAGCGCCTGCGCGAGCTGTGGAAGCACGGCGCCGCGTTCGTGCTCGCCGCCGGCTCGGTGGTGGAGTCGATACGGGACGTACGGCGGAGCTTCCTGGAGGCCGAGCAGGTGGCCGACGTGGCGGTCCGGCAGCCGGACGGGCGGCCCTTCTACCGGCTGCCCGATCTGCGCCTGCGGGGGCTGCTCCACCTGCTGCGCGACGACGCCAGGCTGCAGACGTTCGCCGAGCGCGAGCTGGGCGCGCTGCTGGCGCACGACGCCCAGCGGGGCGGCGACCTGACCCGCATCCTGCGCATCTACCTCGACTCGGGCCGCAACAAGGCGGTGGCCGCGCAGAAGGCCCACCTGTCCAGGCCCGCCTTCTACGACCGGCTGCGCCGCCTGGAACGCGTGCTCGACATCGACCTCGACGACGTGGAGTCCTGCCTGTCGCTGCACGTGGCGCTGCTGGCGCTGGAGTCGTTCCGCCGCGAGCAGCGCTAGAATCCCATGGCCGCCCGCACCTCTTCGAGCGTGGTCACCGCCCGCTCCCGGGCTCGCCGGTTGCCCTCCTCCAGGATCTCCCGGGCCGCGGCCTCGTCGAGCTGCTTCCTGCGCTCCCGGATCGGACGCAGGAAGTCGTTGACCGCGTCCGTCGCCATCCGCTTCAGCGCGGCCGCTCCCCCGTCGCCGATCTCGTCGGCCAGCTCCCCCGGCGGCCGGCCCAGGCACAAGGACGCGATCATCAGCAGGTTGGCCACCTCGGGCCGGTTCTCCTCGTCGTAGGTGATCAGCCGCTCCGAGTCGGTGCGGGCCTTGCGGATCAGCGCCGCCGTCTCGTCCTCACTGGCCGAGAGCGTGATCGCGTTGCCCCTGCTCTTGCTCATCTTGCCGCCGTCGAGCCCCTTCAGGAGCGGCCACTCGCCGAGCATGGCCTCCGGGACGGGGAAGGTCCGGCCGTAGCGCTCGTTGAAGCGCCGCGCGATCGTCCGCGACAGCTCCAGGTGCGGCAGCTGGTCCTTGCCCACCGGCACCAGCGTGCCCTTGCAGAACAGGATGTCGGCCGCCTGATGCACCGGATAGGTGAACATCAGCCCGCTGACCGCCTGCTGGCTGCTGTTCGCGATCTCGTCCTTGACGGTCGGATTGCGGTTCAGCTCCGAGACGGTCACCAGGCTCAGGAACGGCAGCATCAGCTGGTTCAGCTCCGGCACGGCGCTGTGCTGGAAGATCGTCACCTTGTCCGGGTCCAGCCCCACCGCGAGATAGTCGAGCAGCAACTCGGTGATGTTGCGCTGGATCTCACCCGGCAGGTCGCGGTCCGTGATCACCTGGTAGTCGGCCACCAGCACGTACATCGGATAGCGGTCCTGCAACCGGACCCGGTTCGCCAGCGAGCCGAAATAGTGGCCGAGATGGAGCGGCCCCGTGGGCCGGTCTCCCGTGAGCACGATCTGTTCCATGATCCCCTCCTTCGTCGGGCGAACGCCGTCCGGAGGGATCCCCTGCGCCGGGGCCGCCCCTAGGACGGCCCGCGAGCATGCGAAATCAGCGGCCGTCTCGCGGCCACCACCACATGCCGACGCACTGCATGCACCGATTGTAGGCGAAGGTCTAACTCACCAGCATGTGTGTATGTCAATCTCGTAACCTCTGCGTCAGTTTGGCGTGTTCTCCAGACCGGACCACCTTGATCACGTCACGATGGGGCGGTCCCGTTCCACCCTTCTGGAGTTCGCATGCCTCGACGCACCCTCGTCGTCGGCCTGGCCATGGCCACGACGATCACGGGCCTCACCGTGCCCGGCGCCGCAGCCGAGCAGGCGACGGTGAAGTTCCCGTCCTCCGACTTCCCCCTCGGCGCACGGCCGGCCCCGACCAAGACCGTGACGAGCGTGAGCCCGGGCATCGACCTGTACGACGTCCAGGCCGGCTCGTCCACCGACGGCTACACCGTGACCGTGCTCATGCCGAACGGCCGCGACGCCGGCAAGCGCCGGGCCGCCGAGACCGTGCTCGCCGAGGTCGAGGCGGCCGGCGAGGTCGCCGGCATGCAGCGGCTGATCCGCCCCCAGGTCGCCGACGCGCCCGAGCAGGAACTCTTCATGGTCCGGGTGGGCCTCTGGCCGTTCGAGCAGAGAGCCAAGGCCGACAAGATGGCCAGGAAACTCAAGCAGGCCGGCCTCAAGGTCAAGGTCGACTACCTCGGCGACGACGGCCTCAAGACCACCGGCCCATGGCACGTCAAGGTCCTCATGGTGGACGCCCGCACCTTCCGCGGCTCGTACGCGGCCTCGCTCGGCACCAGCGTGGCCAAGCGGGAGACCGTCTCCTCGATGGCCCGCCGGGACGGCGCGATCGCCGCCGTCAACGGCGGCTTCTTCAACATCCGCACCGCCCGCCACTGGCAGGGCGACCCGGTGGGCGTCTCCGTGGTCGGCGGGCGGCTGCTCAGCGAGGCGGTCCCCGGCCGCTCCGCGATCGTGCTGCGCGGCCGTACCGCCCGCATCACCGAACTGGAGACCCGGATCACGCTCATCTCCCAGGACGGCGCCCAAGCCCCCGTCTCCGGCGTCAACCGCGCCGCCGCCGAGAACGAACTGGTCCTCTACACCGAGGAATGGGGCTCCAAGACGCCCAAGGTCGACGGCACCGACGTGGTCATCGACGCCGACGGCCGGGTCGAGGCGGTCCGCGCCCCCGGGGCTGCCGTGCCGAAGGGCAAGCGCGTCCTCCACGGCAGCGGCGAGGCCGGCATGTGGCTCAACGAGCACGTCTGGGAAGGCTGGAAGGTCACCGTCGACACCAAGGTCCGCGACCTGCGCAAGAAGCGCACGCTCAAGCTCACCCCCGACCTGCACATCGTGTCGGGCGGCGTCGGCCTCGTCCGCAACGGGCAGACCAAGATCACCGCCAAGCGCGACGGCCACGACTCGCTCAACATGATCCTCCGCCGCCACCCGCGCACCCTCGTCGGCACCACCCGGAACGGCAGCCTCATCCTGGCCACCGTCGACGGCCGCAAACCCGGCGTCACCGTGGGGGCGAACTTCCACGAGGCGGCCCAGCTCATGCGCTGGCTCGGCGCCACCCAGGCCATCAACCTCGACGGCGGCGGCTCCACGGCGATGGTCGTGAAGAACAAGGTCGTCAACAAGCCCTCGGACGGCCGCGAACGCGCCGTCGGCGACGCCCTCCTCGTCCTCCCCCACTAACCCGGACTCTCACAAGGACCAGCTCTCGCGACGCCGGCTCCCGTCGGGGCTGCCTCCACGCGCACCCAGCCCCCGCGACGCAGGCTCACGACGGAGGTGCCTCCACGCGCACGTTCACGTGGAGGCAGCCCTGACACGCTCGTGCCGCGCGGGGAGCAGCCCTCGCGACGCATGCTCACCTCGGAGCAGCCTCGCGACGGGTGTTTCATGCGGGAGCGGCCCGAGTACAACGCATGCGGCCGTCGGGGTTGCCTCACCACGCACGTTCACGCCGGAGCAGCACGAGCACAACTGCACGTTCGCGGGGAGCGGCCCTCACCACGTGCGCTCACGGGTGAGCGGTACGAGCGCGACAGGCCCTCCGGGGCCGCGGAGCTAATCGGCGCGCTGATGCGGTTCGCTCGCGGCGCGGGCGGCGTCGAGCGTGGTGGGCGGCTGCTCGATCTTCGCGGGGCTCACCGTACTCTCGTCGCGGCACGCTCGTTTGCGGCCGGGCAGGAAGGCCGAGAGTGTCATACCTGCGATCGCCGCCGCTACGGAGATCATCAGCGCGATCCGGAGACCGTCCTTCGATGGCAGCGTGAGGGCTCCCACCCGCACCGTCTGCGCGGCCAGCACCGCGCTGATGACCGCGCTGGCCAAGGACGTGCCGATGGAACGCATCAGCGAGTTGAAGCCGTTGGCCGCCGCCGTCTGCGAGGTGGGGACCGCGCTCATGATCGAGGCGGGCATCGCGGCGTAACCGAGACCGGCCCCGGCCGAGACGATGGTCGCGGCCAGCGCCACGTGCCACACCTCCCTCATCAGGAACAGCGCGGTGAGGTATCCGGCGACGGTGAGCAGGGCGCCGAGCACGAGCGTCACCTTGGGCCCGTACGCTCCGGTGACGCGAGCCGAGACGGGCGCCAGCACGATCATCATGCCGCCGCCCACCGCCATGCAGAGCCCGGCCTCGAACAGGGTGAGCCCGAGCCCGTACCCGGAGCCGGCCGGAGCCTGGAGCACCTGGGGGAAGACCAACTGGGTGCCGAACATGGCGAACCCGAAGGCGATCGAGGCCAGGTTCGTGAGCAGCACCTGCCGCCCTATGGTCGTCCGCAGGTGGACCAGCGGATTGGCCACCCGCAGCTCCACCCATCCCCAGACCGGCAGGATCACCGCCGCCGCGGCGAACAGCCCAAGCGTCAGCGGGCTCGTCCAGCCCCAGCTCCCGCCCTTGGTGATCGGCAGCAGGAAGCACACCAGCCCCGCCGACAGCCCGGCCACGCCGAGGAAGTCGAAGCGCCCTCCCGTCCGCAGCGGCGAGGCCGGCACGAGGATGAGGGTCAGGACCAGACCGGCCACGCCCATGCCGGCGGCGACCAGGAAGAGCATGTGCCAGTTGGCGTACTGGGCGACCAGCGCACCCAGCGGCAGCCCGATCGCGCCGCCCGCGCCCAGGGTGGCGCTCATCAGCGCCATGGCCGAGCCGAGCCGCTGGGGCGGCAGCAGGTCACGCATGATGCTGATGCCGAGCGGGATCACACCCACCGCGCAGCCCTGGAGCGTACGTCCGAGCACCACGAGGGGCAGCGCGCTGGAGAAGACGCAGATCAGCGAACCGATGATCATCAGCGCCAGGCTGATCACCATCATCTGGCGCTTGCCGTACATGTCGCCGAGCCGGCCGCTCACCGGCGTGAACACCGCCGACGACAGCAGCGTCGAGGTGATCACCCAGGACGCGTCCTCCGCCGAGGCCGACAGCAGTCGTGGCAGCTCGGGGATGATGGGGACCACGAGGGTGAACATCATCGACACGACCATGCCGCTGAAGGCCAGCGCGGCGGTGACGACACCGCTTGACCTACCAGGGGGGGAGAGGCATCGCCACCGAACTCCGTTCTATCAAAGCTACGGTTCGACAGCATAAGCCGCGAGTGCCGCAAACGCAGAAAGGCCCCGGGGTAACAACCCCAGGGCCCTTCTCATAAAGATTGTCCGGCGGCGACCTACTCTCCCACACCCTCCCGAGTGCAGTACCATCGGCGCAGAGAAGCTTAACTTCCGGGTTCGGAATGTAACCG
>NZ_JBFAOH010000029.1:0-74030 GCF_040675175.1 Nonomuraea sp. NPDC049649 | reverse complement strand
CCGCTGCTGATCATCTCCGACGGCGCACCCGGCCTGATCAGCGCCGCCGAGCAGGCCTTCGCGCGCTCGCTGCGCCAAAGGTGTCTGGTGCATCGCGCCCGCAACGTGCTGGCCAAGGTCAGCGCCGGCGACCAGGCCGAGGTGAAGGCCGCCTACTGGCAGATCTTCGACCTCAGCGAGCTGGGCGAGAACATCCAGCCCGGCCAGCACCTCGTCGACTGGGTGCAGCGGCGCATCGACGCCTTCGCCGAGACGTGGGGCGGCCGCTATCCGGCGGCGGTCAAGTGCCTACTGTCCGACCGGCAGAGCCTGACCACCTACCTGCGCTTCCCGATCGAGCACCACAAGCGCGTGCGCCACTCCAACTTCATCGAGCGCACCTTCGGCGAGACCCGCCGCCGCGTCAAGGTCATCGGCCGATTCCCCGGCGAGACCAGCTGCGTCTCACTCGTCTGGGCCGTGCTGGATCGCGCCTCCCGCGGCTGGCGCGGCTTCACCATGACCAGCACGGGCCTGCGCATTCTGCAAGACCTCCGGCGGGCCCTGCTCCACCCGCCCGCCCAGCTTCACCCGGCCGATGATCCGGCCTTGGCACCCGTCACCGAGGCCGCCTAAGATCCACTCACGGCACCTACCTCGTCGAGCTTTTTACACCGCTCCGAGGACGCGACCCCACACCAGATCCTCACCACTAGCGACTTTGCCCTGTCTGGAACCTGGGCTCTTGGTTGATAGGAACGGCCTCAAGGAGTGTCGCCCCCTTGTGCTGGGTGAAGATGATGGCGTATTCGCCCCCGCACATCTCGCACCAGCCCGTAAGAGCAATTCGATGCCGTCGTCCCTCACCGACGCTCGGACCTACAGGGGCCGTCGGTGCACCCTGCTGCTCTACGGTGCCTTCGACGGCGTCGACGTGGATGTCCGTGAACTCCCGGTCCTCGCGCCGCGCCGCAACGTATGCGTGTTCAACATGTGTGCCGTCTCCATCACCGCAAAGCGGGCAGGCCATGACTCCATTGGCATATGAGACTTCGCCTCGGGGCGGAACCGTCCTCATGCGCAGACCTTAACCGGCATTGCACAACGACAGCCACCAATTGACGAGGTTCCCGACTGGAGGACGCGACGCACCGCGGACATCCGCTGTGCTCTTCGTGTGAGATTGGTGGTCGACGTTGCCGTCAGCGTTGCCTTCACAGATACCGTCATGCGCAGCGCCGAGGCCCGACGAAGGAGGGCCTTGGCGGCGATCGCCCCAGCCCGTGAGATGGGCACCGAAGTCCGCGATCGTCACGGCCTCAGCCCCGTTGCGACGGGGGTTGTCGAACTTACCGCGCCGCGTCGGTCCTGCATGATTCTGTCACTATCCGTCAATAGTTCTTATACGGATGGCGACTAAGGAGGGCGCATGCATGATGGCGGCGACCGCCCCAAGCCCTCGGCCGGAGATCCCACCCCACGGCATCGACCGCCGTACGGCATGTCGATGCGGAGACGGGTGCGCCCAGCCAGGGGATCGGACAGCTTCACCCGTCGGCGGTGCGCGACGCCGACACCGCCGACAGGGTCGACCTTGCGAGTCTCCGGTCACCTGACCAGGCTCGTTCTCATCGTGGGCTTCCTCGCCTGCGCGGCCCTGGGCATCTGGTCGAGCAGCTGGGATACGGATGGCTCCTCTCAACGGCAAGCCGCCACGAGGCCGTCACCCTCCCCGGCCACCACATACACCCCACCGTCGTCGCAACCCACGCCCAGCGCAGCGTCCTCGACCGCGCTCAGCTCAAACCGCGGTGGGACGAAGAGCAAGAAACCGAGGCAAGTGAAGAGAGCAGGCACACCGCGCCAGCAAGTCGAGAACGTCCGCGGCGAAGCGCGCAGGCAGCCGGCCCGTGCGGCTGAGAGGAGAACGACCAGGAGCAAGCCGGCTTTCAGGGGCAGCAACAACAGGGGTGCCACACGGGGACTCGTCGCGAAATGCGACGACCTGTTTCCGCCGTCCCCTCCGAAGTTCCGCCTACGCAATCAGGTCTGCCGTCTGCTCCTTGGAGGTTAGCCGGAAGAATTGCGGTAGGTTTCGGCGATTGCAGCGACCGCCTTAAGGATATTTTCGCGATCATGCCCAGGTGGTTGGTCGAGCCGGGCCTTGAGCTTGTCGGCCAATTCGGTGGAGAGCTCCCCCAGCGGCTCATCAGCGAGGAGTCGGGCGAGCGTCTCCAGCAGTCGCACAACCGCGTCGCCTTCAAACCAATTCAGCAAGGGCGCCTCTAGCGGCGGCTCCCGCCGGGCACCGTCGACCTGCATAGCCAGGATGTGGGCTAGCTCCATGCGCTCCTCGCGCATCAGCAGACTGTCTGTAATCGTCACGATACTGAGCGTATCGAGTGTCGCTATGTCCCGCTACCCAATGCATGACGAGCAAGCCTGTGCAGCGTGCCGGTATCCCAAGAGGAATCAGACCGTTGCAGCGTCGGTGCCCCCAAGGCGAACCGGGGGCACCGACAATTCGGCTCGATCAGCCTCCAAAGAACAGCGGATCAGGCATGTATGGCGCTACATCCGACATTATGAACATCAGCGCGGTCAGCATAAAATCACCTCCTGTACATGTAGAGATTCGGACAGTCACCATGCAGGAGACCCGTCTCTCTCGCAACTGACACACACACTCTTGTCTGCCACTCCACCAAGCCCGGAACGGTGACGGAGCAAGGCAGGGAGGCTAAGGGGCCGTCAGCGTAGCCGACACAGCACCCGCCATACTCGGCGGCGATCGCCCCAGACCGTGAGACGGGCACCGAAGTCGGCGATCGTCGCGGCCTCAGCCAGTGAGGGGCGATTTGATCAGCAGTCAGTGGTACCAGCCTGGCCCGGTAGGCGAGGAGAGAGTCGCAAACGCGCTGCATTGGTCTTAGGATGCTGCCTGCAAGCAGTCATCTGAGCTAGGTAGGCGACTCCCGATGGATAGAGATGCCCTCAAAGACCTGATTTCCTCGCTTGCTCGACGTGATCCGCAACGGACAGAGTCCGATCTACAGGCAGACGTTAAACGGCTCCTACTTGGCCTTGACCTCAACATCTCCGAGAACGACATTCGTCTTGAATCACCTATGCAAGACGGCAGTCGGCGCAGGCTGGATATCGAGGTCGGCATGGTCGCGATCGAGACGAAGAGGGATCTAAAAAAACCTGGCATTCTTGATGACGCAATTAAGCAACTGTACGGATATGTAAAAGAACGTTCCCGGCAATTGAATTCAAGATATCTCGGCATTCTTACCGATGGGGCGATTTGGAACCTGTATGAACTCGCTCACGAACGCCTCGAGTTTGTCGACGCTTGCAGGATAGATCCCGAAGACCCCAATATCGAGCAGCTGCATGTGTGGCTTGAGGTAATCCTCGCCACGCAAGAAGCAATCAAGCCGACACCAGACGAAATAACTAGGCGTCTAGGGGTTGAATCCCCGTCATATATCGTCAATCATAACGAGCTGAGTCGCATCTTCGATTCAGTTGTTCACGTACCCGAGGTTGCTTTAAAGCGAAAGCTGTGGGCAAAGCTGCTCAGGACGGCTGTAGGTGCCGGGTTCTCAGACGACAAGGACCTATTTATAGATCACACCCTGCTGGTCCTGCAAGCGAATCTTATTGCGCATGCAATTCTTGGATTCGATCTCCGAACCTATGCGGGGCGGGAAGAAACTCTCGTCCACGGCTCAGAATTCAAAAGCGCGCTGATCGGAAACGTAGTTGAAGCAGATTTCTTCGACTGGTTCATGTGTTCCCCAGCTGGACCAGTGTTTGTGTCCGCATTGGCGCGAGAGATACGACGCTTCCAATGGGCACAGGTAGAACATGATGTTCTGAAAGTTCTGTACGAATCTGTTATCACTCCGGGTGTACGGAAAAGCCTTGGTGAGTACTATACGCCAGATTGGCTAGCTCAGCATATCGTGGACGTAGCAATAAGAGACCCGCTGCATGAGCGGGCCTTGGATCCTGCCTGTGGATCAGGTACTTTCCTGTTTCACGCAGTCCGCCGCTATCTGTCAGCAGCTGAAGATTCTGGCCTATCCAACGCGCAAGCTATCAAGAACCTCGAGAACCAGATCTTTGGTATTGATGTTCATCCCGTCTCCGTCCAGTTGGCACGGGTTACGTACCTGCTTGCCATTGGGTTGGAACGCCTAACCCGAGAGGACCGGCCCGCCTTCTCGGTTCCGGTGTATCTGGGCGACTCACTTCAATGGGAAAATACTGGTAGCACTTCAGACTCCACCAGCCTTACTGTGAACGTCGATGCAGCCGATCTCACAGAGGAGTCTCAAGACACGCTGTTTTCCATTGGGGAACGGCTATCCTTCCCGCTTCTTATCGTTAACGACCCTGGCGCATTCGACCGGCTTGTTGGTGCTATCGCCGACAAAGCGCAATCTTATAAAGGCGGAGGATCCAAGAAGCCTTCCATCGAGATCCTGCTGAATCAATTCGGCATTGCAGCCGAAGAAGATCGTAAGATTCTCCGTGAAACCTTTAGCGTTATGTGTGACCTGAACGCGCAAGGAAGGAACCACATTTGGGGCTATTATGTGCGTAATCTCGTTCGCCCTTTGTGGTTCGCTCTCCCTGAGCGACAGGTTGATGTACTGATAGGGAATCCGCCATGGGTTGCTTATCGCTTCATGACCGAAGCGATGCAGTCTCATTTTCAGCGTTTGAGCAAGCCAAGGCGACTCACCGCTGCAGGAGAAAACGCCTCAAATCAAGATCTTGTAGGCCTCTTCATCGCCCGCACTGTGGAATTGTATTTGCGAGAGCATGGCCGGTTTGCTTTTGTAGCTCCGCGTTCCGTGCTCTCTCGGCCCCAGTATGCAGGTTTCCGTAAGGGATCCTGGGGCGAAACTGCCCACGGCCCTATACGAGCCAAATTCGAGAGGGCATGGGATCTGGATTCAGTCCAGACCGATCTATTCCCCGTGCCGTCTGCTGTTCTCCATGGGACGCGGAGTGACGTGGCGAGCCCACTACCTTCCGAGGTGCGGAGGTTTGCTGGGAAGATTCCTAATCGCTTCATGGGCTGGGATGGTGCTCGAAAGCACCTCAAGATTGACGATGGCGAGGTGAAGGTAGCTGCATCCGGGGTCGCGTTTCGGTCGCCGTATGGAAAGACTGCACACATGGGTGCAACGATACGACCGCAAATGTTCTTTTTTGTGCTGGAAAAAGAGTCAGGGCCGCTCGGTTCTGGTGCTGGCCGAGTTAAGGTCGAGTCACTGAAATCTACGCTGGAAAAGGCCCCCTGGAAGAATTTTCCTCCACTGTCGGGCATAGTCGAACGCGTATTCGTGCAAAATATCCTTCTCGGGTCTACGATTTTGCCCTTCCGTGTTACGTCTCCACGTACGGCCGTGGTTCCCATCGTAAACGGACGACTGCTCGCTGAAAACGAGATACAGGAATATAGCGGTCTCGAGAAATGGTGGAAGGCTGCTAGCCGGCTGTGGGACCAGCATAAGGGGCCCAAAAACAGCCTTACGCTGATGGAGCGCCTGAATTATCAAAATGGCATCACTGGCCAGATTGGTAAGGGGATCCATCGGGTCGTCTACAATAAATCGGGAAGCAAGATGGCCGCAGCTCGACTAGAAGGCGAACAGCCGTTGGTGGAGCAGTCGCTTTACTGGCTGAACCTGCCGTCTGTGCAGGCCGCGCAGTTCATTACTGGGATATTGAATTCGACTCCTGTGCGCACCAGAGTGAGCGAATATCAGTCGCGCGGACTCTTTGGAGCCAGAGATTTTGCGAAACTGGTATGGCACCTTCCAATTCCATATTTTAATAATCAAGATTCATTGCATCTCCTAGTATCTGATCTTGCGGCCGAGGCGGAAGAAGTCGCTGCAAGTACAGCCATCCCGAATGGTCTCCCCTTTGCGCGAGCTCGGAACTTGGTCCGGGACGCTTTGAAAGAATGCGGCCTTCAGCAGCGAATCGATGAAGCAGTAGAAGAACTTCTAGAACGCGAGGAAAGACGTAGCCCGGGTTACTGATGTAGCAAGTGCTGACAGATCAGCGACGCGAGGGCGGCGCTGGCCGCGACCGGCCGAAGAGCCGCAGCGCGGCCAGCGACCGCCCCACGCGGCAGGCCGCCGCAGGCGGGCTGCCCTTGATGACGTGCAGATAAGTTGCTTTCTGGGCTGCCCGTAGCTGTTTTCTGATGGTGCTTGAGCTACTGGCGCTACTGGTGGCAGGGCTGAGCTGTGGACCAGATCCGGGCCATGCTCGTGAGGTAAGTCGTTGCCGGCCCTTCGTTCTCACTGCTGGTGAGGTGCATGACGGGGGCGTCGGCTGCTGGCGTGGCGTAGGCGTGGGTGTTGACGAGGAGTTCGTCGTCGGCCCGGTAGATGGAGTTGTAGAGCACAGTGCGGTGAAGCCGGATGTCCACACCTTCGGTGTCCAGGAGAGGCCGGTACAGCGTGAGCGCGTTCTTGACCCTGGCTGCCATCACCTCTGCGCCGATGCCCTCGTCGGCTCCACGCTGAGCAACCGCCTCCCCCTCCGGATCGCCCAAGAGGATGCGGACCTCGACGCCAGCCTCGGCTCGTGCCCTGATAGTGTCGAGAACGGCCCTGTCCTCGGCCAGGAACAACGCGCTGTAGGCCAGGATGTCGATCTCCTCGCGGGCAGCACCGAAATGGTTACGCCAGACCGCCTGCGGGACGGCCCAGCGGTGCGGATAGATCGTCTTGACGCCTCCGGCAAGCGCCGGATGTCGTCGTGTGGTCTCTGGCCATAGGTCGGCTTCGTCCACCTGGAGGAGATCAGCTACGGCCCACCGATGACGCGGGTATGGGATGCGGCCTTGGACCCAGCGGGCGACGGTCTTGGGGTCAACGGCCAAGGCGGCGGCGACGTCGGTGGTGGTGAGCCGGGCGGCGGCCAGGGCGTAACGGAGGTTGTCGTTCATCGGGCCGGCCTGTCCTCTCGGGGAGATGACCCTGTGCTGCGACGTTAACACCAGACGTCCCTGGACGTCCTCAAGTTGCGGTGTTCCCGCCCCGACCGTCGGGGCGAACCTCGACCTCACAGCAACGAACCCGCAGAGACGCTAGGGAGACTCGGCATGCACACGAGCAAGACCATCAAGGAGCAGCAGCGCGCCTACGCGGAACGCCTGCTGTCCGCACTCGGCAAGCACCTGGCCAAGCGGGACGTCACGGCGGTGCTCATCGTCACCGCCGACGGGCGCCCCGCCCTGGACGTGACCGACAGCCGAGGCCGGATGCGGCGGGTGTTCGTGCACCTGTCGTTCTGCTGGTTCTACTGGGGCGACCGCAGCGACGAGCGGGTGTCCTTCCTTCAGATGGTCGGCGCGGTGGACCGGATCGAGCAGGCCGCGCGCGACGGCTGGCACGAGGGCGAGCAGGGCGAGCTCACCATCGACCTGGACCGCATTCTCGATGCCCACCGCGGCTGAGACGATGGCCGAGCGCCGATGGCTGACCGGCGGGCGTGCCTACCCCCAGATCGCCAGCCGCATCCGGGACCAGATCTACACGGGCCAGTTCCCGCCCGGCACCGTTCTGCCTTCTGAGCTGGAGCTGTGCCGGACGTTCGGCGTGGCCCGCAACACGGTCCGGCGCGGCCTGGCCCTCCTTGAGAAGGAAGGGCTCGTGGTCACTGTCCCGTCCAAGGGTCACGTGGTCGCCGGGCAGCCCGGAGCGACCTCGTACCGCTATCAGGAGATCGCCACCACGCTGCGCGAGCAGATCCAGTCCGGCGACCTCGCCCCCGGTGCGGCGTTGCCGAGCGAGGCCGAGCTACGCCGCCGCTTCGACACCTCGCGCAACACCGTGCGGCAAGCCCTGGCCGTCCTGGAGCACGAGGGACTGATCGTGGCCGAGCATGGCAGGGGCCGTTTCGTTCGCGATTGACACATTTATGGCGAGACGTCCGAGGACGTCTCGCCGCGCATTCTGATTCACCAGCGCTCTTGCCGCTTATCGTGAACCGCGTGGGACAAGTTGAGTGGGCCTACGGCCTGGCCAAGAACCTGCTGAAGGCGGAGCTGCCCCGGCGCTGGGCGCATACCCAAGGGGTGGCCGAGCAGGCTGAGACGTTGGCCCCGATCCTCGGCGCAGACACCGAAACCTTGATCGCCGCGTGCTTGTTGCACGACATCGGCTATGCCCCGGACTTGGTCGACACCGGCATGCACCAGCTCGACGGCGCCCGCTACTTGCGCGACGTCGCCAAAGCTGACGAGCGGCTGTACCGCCTGGTGGCCTACCACTCCTGTGCGGACAACGAGGCCCGGCAACGCAACCTGCTCGACGTCCTGACCAAGGAGTTCGATCAGGAACGGCCCGACCTCGCCAGGGCGCTCACGTACTGCGACATGACCACCGATCCGGACGGCCGGCACTTGGACGTCCGCGACCGACTGGCGGAGATCCACTCCCGGTACGGTCCAGAGCACGTGGTGAGCCGGTCGATCAGCGACGCGACACCGTGCATCGTGTCGTCGGTGCGGGCGGTGGAGGCGGCGCTATCCGATGTGAGGCAGGCCGGTACCGGTTAGGTAGTGCTCGATCCGCATCCGCATCGACCGGTCCATCTTCAATCCCGCCACCTGGTCGCGGGGCACCCAGCGGACCTCGCGTGATTCGCTGCTCGGTGTCGGCTGACCGCTGACGGCTCGGCCGGTCAGGACGATGGAGAACTCTTGGCGGGCCTCGCCGTTGCTGGTGTAGAGAATGACGTGACGGGGGTCGCTGTAGGTGCCGACCAGGCCGGTGATCTCACACAGGATGCCGGTCTCCTCCAGCGTCTCCCGAACCGCCGCCTGAGGGATGGACTCGCCCAGGTCGACGGCACCGCCCGGAGCTGCCCAGTTGTCATTGTCGGTGCGGCGGATCATCAGCAGCTCGCCCGCGCCGTTGGTGACGATGACGTTCACGGACGGTACGAGGCTGTTGGGCTTGGGCGCGTCGGGGTCGTCGTAGAAGTCGATGCGTCGTGCCATCACAATTCCACCGGCTTGGCCTGGTCCCAGACCTTCTCGAAGCTGTCGGCGTAGGTGGCCACCATGTCCCCGCCTGCCACTCGGCGTAGGTGCAGCACGGGTGCGTTGCCGGCGCGGCTGCCGTACACGTGGGTGTTGACCAGGAACTCGTCGTCAGCACGGTAGATCGAGTTGTACAACACCGTACGGTGCAACCGGATCTCCAGGTTCTCCACACCAGTAATCGGCCGGTAGAGCACCAGAGCGTTGCGGATCTGCGCGGCCATGCCGTCGCCCACACCCTCGTCGGCCCCGCGCTGGGCGACCTCGGTCGACTCTGGATCGCCCAGGAGAATTCGCACCTGCACCCCGGCGCGTGCCTTCTCGCCAAGCAGGCGGACCATGCCACTGTCATCGGCCAGGAAAAGCCCGCTGTAGACCAGGACGCCGATCTCCTGGGAGGCGGCTGCGAACAGTCGTCCCCAGATGTCCCGGGGCACCGACCAGCGGTGCGGGTAGACAGTGATGATCTCGCTCTCTGAGGCGGAGGCCACCTGTTCGGGACTAAGCGCTTCCGGCCACAGATACGCCTCGTCCACCCCCAGGTACGAAGCCGCGGCAAACCGGTGCTTACGGTACGGCTCGCGCCCCTTGGTCACCCATCGTTCGACCGTCTTGGGGTCGACCTGGACGGCCTGGGCGAGATCGGCGATGGACACGCCCTTCTGCAACAAGGCTGCGCGTAGCCGTTCGTTGGCCATTTCTCCCGCTCCATAGGGGCGTCTGGGGACCTGGCCATCGTAGGACGGACGTCTTGAACATGTCCCGTCGTGTAGTGATCTCGTCCTAACGCTCCGTCGCATTCTCGGTTCGCAAGCAAGAACCCCAACCGAAAAGGAGGCGATCGGACATGAGTCACGAGATCTACCCCGAGCCCATCTGCGCCTGCGGCGCACACCTGGACGAGGGCCAGACCCGGTGCCGCAAGTGCCACGCGCGGGAGCGGTGGATCAAGAAGCAGGCGGCCAAGCGCACCCGGCGCGCCGGTCGGCGCGGTGAGACCCGTCGTCCCCCGCGCGCTCCGCGCGGTCTGGCTCCGGCGGGGGTGATCTGGTCATGACCATGATCCCGCTGATCATCGCCGGAGTCATCGGCGTCGCGCTGCTGGTCGGGTACGTGGCGGTGCTGGTCGGCATCCGCCGCGAGGACAAGCGGCTGAGCCTGCGGAAGAACCCGGATGGGGCGTCGGCCGCGCTGGCGCGGCGGGTTACCGGCTGCTATGTCCGGGGCGGCGTGTTGTGGACGTAGCCAACTGCTCTTCGACCTTCGCCAGCCGCTTTGACAGGTCCTGGACGGTGGCGCGCAGCTCGGCCACCTCCTCGGCGACGTCGCCGGCCTTCACGGGCGGGGGGAGTTCGTCGGCGTCGCGGACGAACACACCCTTGCCCTGCTGGCCGATCACCAGGCCCTCAGTCCGCAAGACCCCGACGGCGAGCTTCACCACCGACAAGGACGCGCCGTACTGCTCAGCGAGCTTGGTCGTGGACGGCAACGGCATTCCGGGCGCAAGGGACCCGCCTCGGATCTGCGCGCGCAGGTCGTCGGCTATCTGGAGGTAGGCCGGGCGTCCGGTGTTCTTGACCATCGCCCTTCTATCTCACCACGAATGTTCGACCTGGCCAACCGAGGGAACATTGACAACCGAGCCAACTAGGTTAACTATGTTGCTCACGATGAAAGAGGAGGTCACCGCCCATGCGTTCCGTCCCGATCCCCGTGGATGTCAGCAAACTCGCCATCACCTGCGTCAAGGCCCCCCGTCCGCGGGTGCTCAACCGCGACACCGGCGAGATCAAGACCGACAAGAACGGCAACACCGTCTACGAAGTCACCGTCTCCGTCGAGGACGAGTTCGGCCGGATCGAACTCGTCAAGATCGGCATCACCGGCGAACCGCCCGTAGGCGTCGGCGACCAGGTCAACGCGGTCGGCCTGCTCGGCTACGTCTGGGAGATCGCCGGCCGGTGGGGCATCGCCTACCGCGCCAACGCCCTGCTCCCGGTGCGGGAGGCCGCCGATGCGTGACGCGCTCCTGCTGCTCACAGCCTCCGCCGCCGTCGCGGCGGGGCTGTGGGCCTGGCGCCGCTGGCACTACCCCTCCTTCTGGCTCGCCCTCGGCTTCCCCCTCGTCGCCCTGTCCGTCCGCACCTCGTGGCGGCGAGTAGCGCTCGGCTGCGGGCTAACCAAGAAGCGGCAACGCTGGTGGTTCACCACCGTCCCCGGCGCGATCGCCTCCACCGGCCTGGTGAAGGTCCGCCGCCGGTTCCAGCGGGTCGCCGTCGACACCAAGCCGTTCATGTGGCTGCCCAAGCCGACCCGGCACGGCTGGCGCGTCACCCTGCACACCCTCGAAGGCCAAACCCCCGGCGACTACGCCGACGCCGCCGAACGCCTCGCCCACTCCTGGGGCGTCCACGCGGTACGGGTGTCGTCGCCTCGCCCTGGCCGGGTGGTGCTGATGGCGACGATGCGCGACCCGCTGGTCAAGGTCAGGGACCTGCCAGGCTCGCCCGAGCTGCTGAAGGTGACGGTCGGTCGTTTGGAGACCGGCCAACCGTGGATGATCGACTTTCGTACGGTGCCGCACTGGCTCAACGCGGGAGCGACCCAGTCCGGCAAGTCGAACCTCGCGAACGCGCTCATCGTCGGCCTCGCGCCGCAGCCGGTGGCGCTGGTCGGCTTCGACCTCAAGGGCGGGGTCGAGTTCACCCCGTACGCGCCACGACTCTCAGCGCTCGCCACTTCCCGCGCCGAATCCACCGGCCTGCTGTGTGACCTGGTCGGGCTGATGATCGACCGGATGGGGCTGTGCCGACAGGCCGGTGCCCGCAACATCTGGCAACTCCCGCCCGCCATCTGCCCCGTCCCGGTCGTCGTGCTCGTCGACGAGTTGGCCGAGCTCTACCTGATGGCCGACAAGAGCGAGAAGGACGAGATCGCCAAGACCTCGACCGCGCTCCTGCGGGTGGCCCAACTCGGGCGGGCGTTCGGCATCTACCTGTTCTGCTGCGGCCAGCGGATCGGCTCCGACCTGGGGCCTGGGGTGACTGCCCTGCGCGCGCAGTGCTCGGGACGGATCTGCCACCGGGTCAACGACCCGGAGACCGCGACCATGACTCTCGGCGACCTCGACCCGGCCGCGCTCGTCTCTGCTCGCGCCATCGCCGCCGAGACCCCGGGCGTCGCGATCGTCGCTAACCAGGACGGCCAGTGGTACCGGGCGCGCTCCTTCTACGTCACCGAGCAAGCCGCCGAACACGCCGCGAATGCTCACGCCCACCTCGCCCCGGCCTGGGACGAGATCACCGCCCACCTGCCGACACCCGTCACCACCTGAACCCAAGGAGGGAGGAACGATGCGACGCTTCGCCTGCTGGCTGCTCGACACCGGCCCGGTCCTCGTCCTGGCCGCCATCGCGGGTGCCGGATCGTTCACCCACATCCGCGACACCGCCACCGAGCACGGCCAGACCGGCTGGATGGCCTGGGCCGTCGCCGTCTGCATCGACCTGACCTGCGTCATGGCCGCCCGCGAACGCCAGCGCGACAAGAAGACCGGCAAAGGCCGGCCTGGCCGTATCACCTGGCCAGTCCTCGTCCTGACCGGCGGCATCGTCCTATCGCTGGCCGCCAACCTCGCCCAAGCCGAGCCGACCGTGTGGGGCTGGATCACCGCCGCCACCCCGGCCGCCGCCTTCCTCATCGCCGTCTCGATGCTGGAACGCCGCGCCACCCGTCCCGAACCATCCACCGTCCCAGCGGCCTCGCCCGCGCCCGTCCTTACTCCTTCGCCGCTCCCGCGCCTCGTCCCGCATGACAGCCCGGACCAGGACGACGCCCAGGACGACCGGGGCGGCAACCTCGCGCCCGCGCTGATCGACTTCGCCCGCCGCGTAGCCGACAACCACCACGCCAGACACGGCCGACCCATCACCCGCGACGCACTCCGCGCCCACCTGGGCGTCTCGAACCAACTCGCCGACGACCTGCTGCGCACCCTGCGCACCGCCTGACCAGAAAGGAACCCGCCAGCTATGCGCATCCGCATCGAGGGCACCCGAGCCGAAATCATCGACGCCCTGTTCCGCCTGCGCCAGCACTTCACCCTCTACGCCGTGTCCCGCCTCTACCCCGACCGCGCCCACCCCCACCACTGGCGCATCTACCTCACCACCGGCCCACACGAAAGAGAGCAACCCCGTGACAGATGACCCACCAGTGATCCGCTACCGCTGCTGCACCTGCGGCGGCACCGGCCTGACCAGCGAAGGCGACCGGTGCACCGACTGCGACGGCACCGGCATCGACAACCACGGCGCATAACGCGCAGCGCCCCCGGCCTGGCCGTACATCCGCCAAGACACACGCCAGGTCGGGGGCCATCCCCACACCCGAACGAGTGAGAGGAGGTCTCCATCTTGCCCGCAACCCACGCAGGCGCGCACGCCATCACCGGCATGATCAAGCGTCTCAACCGGCACGACTACGACCGCTGGGCATCCCAGATCCGCCACACCGGCGGCTGCCGCCAACCCATCCACCTCCGCGGCAAGGTCGAACACTACGACCGCGCCACCGGCGCCCTGCTCCACCGCTACACCACCCGGCACGAACCCGACGGCGTGCTGCGGGTGCCGTGCAAGACCCGCCGCGCCTCCCGCTGCCCGGCCTGCGCCGAGACCTACCGCGCCGACACCTACCAACTCATCCGCGCGGGCCTCATCGGCGGCAAAGGCGTCCCCGACACCGTCACGACCCATCCGACGCTGTTCCTCACGCTCACCGCCCCGTCCTTCGGCACCGTTCACGCCCGCCGGGAGCACGGCGGCAAGGTGCAGCCCTGCCACGCCCGCCGCAACGCTGAGACCTGCCCGCATGGTCGGGTGAAGTCCTGCACCGAACGCCACAGCAAAGACGACCCGCGCCTCGGCGAACCGCTGTGCCCGGACTGCTACGACTACACCGGCTCGGTGCTGTTCAACGCCCTGGCGCCGCTGCTGTGGAAGCGCTTCGCCGACTCCCTGCGCCGCGCCCTCGCCAAGGCCGGCGGCCTGACCCTCAAGGACCTGCCCCGCCACCTGAGACTGTCCTTCGCCAAGGTCGCCGAATACCAACGACGCGGCGTCGTCCACTTCCACGCCGTCATCCGCCTCGACGGCCCCGACGGACCCACCACACCACCACCGGCCTGGGCCACCACTGACACCCTCCCCGCCGCCATCCAGCACGCCGCCAAAGCCGTCTCCGCCACCGCACCCACCCACGAGGGCCAACCCGCTCGCATCCTGCGCTGGGGCACGCAACTCGACATACGCCCCATCACCCTGAACGGCGACCTCACCGAACAAGCCGTCGCGGGCTACATCGCCAAGTACGCCACCAAGGCCGCCGAATGCGTCGGCACCCTGGACCGCCGCATCCACTCCACCGACACCCTGGACGCCTTCAACCTGCGCGACCACGCCCGCCGCCTCATCACCACCTGCCTCCGCCTCGGCGCCCTCCCCGAGCTGGCAGAGCTGCGGCTGACGGACTGGGCGCACATGCTCGGATTCCGCGGCCACTTCTCCACCCGATCCCGCCGCTACTCCACCACCCTCGGCGAACTCCGAGCAGCGAGAGAACGCTTCGTTCACACCGAAGAGGTCACCCACGGACGCCTGCCTCTCTTCGAAGAGGACACGGTCCTCGTAATCAGCGAATGGGAGTACGCAGGCAAGGGCCACTCCCTCGGAGACGCGCTCCTCGCCGCCGCCTTGACCGGAACCCAGCTCGGAGGCCCACATGACCTCTGAACTGCTCACGGTTCCCCAGGCCATGGCCGTGCTGAAGGTCAGTCGCTGGACCCTCTACAACCTCATCCGCTCCGGCGAACTCGCCTCCATCGTTGTCGGCGTCCGCTGCCGACGCATCCCAGCCACCGCGCTCAACGACTACGTGACCCGACTCTGTGAGGAGACCGTCTGATGCCCTCCAAGACCGCACTCGCGTCGCCCGATGAGCCCAAGCGCCCGCGCAAAGGACGTCGCACCCGTGCCAACAACGAGGGCTCGATCTTCCCGTACAAGAACGGCTGGGCAGGCTACGTCTGGGTCACCACGCCGGAGGGCAAGAAGACCCGCAAGTGGGCGTACGGCAAGACCCGTGAAGAGACCCACGAGAAGTGGCTAAAGCTCCACGATCAGGCGCGCAAAGGCCCGGTGGCCACGAAGCATGAGACCGTCGCCGCCTTCCTCAACCGGTGGCTTTCCGACGTGGTGAAGCCGAACCGCGAGCCGACAACGTACGCCGGTTATGAAGCTCTCGTCCGGCTCTACCTTGTCCCCGGCCTGGGCAAGAAGCGGCTCGACAAGCTCACCGTGCGGGATGTCCAGACCTGGCTCAACACGCTTCCGACTCTATGCACCTGCTGTGCGCAGAAGAAGAAGCGGAAGAAGCCTTGCTGTTCCATCGGGAAGTGCTGCCAGGATCACCCGTCGCGCGGCACTATCGAGAGCATCCGCCGTGTCTTCCGCTCGGCGCTCACGCACGCCGTCCGCGAGGAGCTGATCTCCAAGAACGTCGTGGCGCTGACCACTCTGCCTAAGGTGGCCACGAAGAAGCGCAAGCACGTCGTGTGGAGCGTCAATGACGCGCGGCAGTTCATGGAGCACCTGCGGGCCGCCGACGAACCGCTCTATGCGGCCTTCGTGCTCATACTCGTCCTCGGCCTGCGCCGTGGTGAAGTCCTCGGGCTCACCTGGGGCAGCATCGATCTCACCAACCAAGAGCTGTGGATCTCCCACCAGCTCAACCGCGTCCACGGCAAGCTGCTCCACCGTGACACCACCAAGACCGTCGACTCAGACGCCTCGCTCCCGCTTCCGGCTCTCTGCGTGACTGCTCTAAAGCATCGTCGCCGAGTCCAGGAGGACGCGCGCAACGAGGCCGGTGACAGGTGGAAGGACTCCGATCTTGTCTTCACCACCCGCTACGGCACACCCGTCGAACCGCGGAACTTCAACCGCTCGTTCGAGCTGCGCGCCAAGGCCGCCGGAGTCCCGCGCATCCGCGTCCACGACACCCGGCACACCTGTGCGTCGATGCTGGCGGCCCTCGGCGTCCATCCGCGTGTGGCCATGCGCATCCTGCGGCACTCGCAAATTTCGGTGACCATGAACGTCTACACCCAGATCGCCACCCCCGAGACCCGTGAGGCGCTTGACCAGCTCAACGCCAGCCTCGACGGCGAGGCCCTGTAGCTGTACTTCGCTGCTGTACGAGGTCGAAAAAGGCCCCTCCGGATCATCCGGAAGGGCCTTTGACCTGGGAGCCGCCTTGGGGATTCGAACCCCAGACCCCTTCATTACGAGTGAAGTGCTCTGGCCGACTGAGCTAAGGCGGCATGCCGCGAACGGCTGCCAAGAGTCTACAGGAGACCGAAGGGTACTCGCTCCGCCCTAAACCCGTCAGCGCTCCCCCTCCCCGTACGCGGCGTCGTACGCCTTCCGCGGCCCGCACACGCTCGCCTTGGGGCAGGAGCACCGCCGCCCGCCCTCGTTGAGCCGCACCACCACCGAGTCCGACGGCACGTTGTGCCCCACCACCGTCCCCGCCCCGTGCGGCGTATCCACAGCCAGCCCCACACGCGGCGCCGTGGCCCGGAACTCCTGATAAAGCGGATGCTCGTACTTCAGACAGCACATCAACCGCCCGCAAGCCCCAGCGATCCGCAGCGGATTGACCGGAAGGTCCTGATCCTTGGCCATCCGCACCGACACCGGCTCGAAGTCCTTCAGGAAGGTGGCGCAGCACAGGTCCCGGCCACACGGCCCGATGCCGCCCTGCAGCCGCGCCTCGTCGCGAGGCCCGATCTGCCGCAGCTCAACCCGGGCGCGCAGGTTCCGGGCCAGGTCGCGGACGAGCGCCCGGAAGTCGACCCGGTGCGGCGCGGAGAAGTAGACGGTGTAGACGTTCTCCTTGTCCAGGTAGTCGACGCCGACCACCTTCATCGGCAGGCTGTGGCGTTTGATCAGTCGTTTGGAGACGCTGCGGGCCTCGGCCCGGCGGCGCTTGTTGGTCTCGTCGCGGGACAGGTGTTCTTCGCCCGCTATGCCCTGACATACCGGCAGCCCGGCGATGTCCTCACTCGTGTACTGCGGCGCCCACACGCACTCCGCCACCTCGGGCCCGGCGTCGGTCGGGACCAGCACCTTGTCGCCCACTTTGGGGCTGTGCTCGCCGGGATCGAGGTAGTAGAGCCGCCCGTAGCGCGTGAAGCTCACGGCCATGATCATTCCCATGGGCTCGTGCTCGCCTCCTGACGGCCTCGGGGGTTCTTGCGGCCTTCGTCACACACATTACGTGTACGATCGCGCGACCGTCAGGGGCGTGAGGCGGGGACTTCCACATCACAGAGACGCTTCACCCCGGCATCTGCTGCCTCGGCGTCTAGATGCGCAGCGCCAGCATCATCGACTCCACGGCGATCTGCGGGTTGACGTTGAGGTCGAGACGTTCGCGGCAGCGCATGACCGCGTCGATGCGGCGCAGTGTCTCTTCCGGGGTCGTCGTCCGGGCGAGCTGGTCCAGGTCGAAGCGGAGGTCGTCGTTGGCCAGCTCGACCGCGGCCCCGAACTGCATGGCGAGCACGTCGCGGTAGAACGCCACCAGCTCCAGCAGCGCCGCGTCGAGCGAGTCGCGTTTGAGGCGGGTGGCGCGGGACTTCTGCCGGTCCTCCAGCTCCTTCAGGGCTCCGGCTCCTCCGCGTACGAGGCCGCGGTTGAGGCCCTTGCCCGTGGACCCCTCCCCGTAGAGCTTGCGCAGCTCGGCGGTCTCGGATTCGTTGAGCGCGGCGGTGGCCGCGGCGGCCTCCTCCTCGGCGGTCTTGACCAGCCGTTCGGCCGCCGCCACGCACGCGCCGACACCGGTGAGCGAGCGCGGGATGGCCAGCACGGCTTCGCGCCGGGCCCGGGCGCCCTCGTCGAGCGCCAGCGCGCGGGCCCGGGTGAGGTGGCCCTGGGCGGCGCGGGCGGCGAAGCGGGCGGTCTCGGGCGGGACGCCGTCGCGGGTGGCCAGGGCGTGCGCCACCACGTCGGAGGTGGGCGTGGTCAGGGAGACGATCCGGCAGCGGGACCGGATGGTGACCATCAGGTCGTCGGGGGCGGGCGCGCAGAGCAGCCACACGGTCCGCGGCGGCGGCTCCTCGATGGCCTTGAGCAGGGCGTTGGCCGCCGACTCGGTGGCCCGGTCGGCGTCCTCGAACAGGATCACCCGGAAGCGGCCCTGCGTCGGCGCGCCCGCCGCGCGCAGGATCAGCTCGCGGGTCTGCTTGACGCCGTACGAGAGCCCGGCGGGGCGTACCTGCTCCAGGTCGGGATGGGAGCCGATCATCACCTGGTGGCACTGGTCGCAGTGGCCGCAGCCGCCGTCGGGGCAGAGCAGCGCCGCCGCGAACGCCCGCGCCGCGTCCTCACGCCCCGCGCCGGGCGGGCCGGTGAACAGCCAGGCGTGGGTCATGCCGGCGCCGCGCCCGCCCGCGACGAGCTCGGCCGCGGCGGACGCGGCCCGGGTCAGCACGGAGACGGCCTGATCCTGCCCCACCAAGTCATCGAAGACGCCCACGCGACAAGGCTAGTCGCGGATGGCGGGCATCGTGCCCGTGGCGTCCTCGGTCTCCTGAGGCACCGGGTCGGGCAGGATCTCGCGGGTGCGGTCCTGGACGGCCCGGGTGATCTGCTCCGGCGGCAGCGTGCCGTCGACGACCAGGTAGCGGTCGGGCGCGGCGGCGGCCAGCGCGCGGAACCCCTTGCGCACCCGCTCGTGGAACTCCAGCGGCTCCGACTCGATCCGGTCGGCCGCCCCGCCGATGCGGGCCAGCCCGATCTGGGGCGGGGTGTCGATGAGCACGGTCAGGTGCGGTACGAGGCCGCCGGTCGCCCAGGCGTTGATCTTGGAGACGTCCTCGGGGTCGAGCGCCCGGCCGGCCCCCTGGTAGGCGAGCGAGGAGTCGACGTAGCGGTCGCACACCACGATGGCGCCCCGCTGGAGCGCGGGCCGGATCACCTTCTCGACGTGCTCGGCCCGGTCGGCGGCGTAGAGCAGCGCCTCGGACCGCGCCGACAGGCCGCGCTCGGCCGCGTCGAGCAGGATGGCGCGGAGCCGCATGCCGATCTTGGTGGCGCCGGGCTCGCGGGTCTGTACGACGTCGTACCCCTGGTCGCGCAGCCAGATGGCGAGCATCCTGGCCTGGGTGGTCTTGCCGGAGCCCTCGCCGCCCTCGAACGCCACGAACAGCCCCGGCATCGGCTCGGGGGGCTCGCTCCGGTAGCTCTCGCCGCGCACGGCCGCGATCAGGTCGGACAGGATCGGCACGCCCTCGCGGTCGTCCATGTGGCGCAGGCCGAGCACCCCGACGACGGCCGCCAGCACGCCGCCGAGCAGCAGCACCAGGTTGGTGCCGTTGAACTGGTAGCTCAGCGTGCCCAGCTCGACGCCGCGCTGGCCGAACAGCGCCGCGATCGGGTTGGCCGCCGAGACCACCAGCAGCAGCGTCACCCGGGCGGTGGACTGCAGGAACGAGAACGTCCGCCCGCGCAGGCCGTCTTCGACCTCCAGGCCGATGAGCGTGTAGCCGATGATCCAGGCGATGCCGGCGCACGCCCCGAGCGCCACGGTCAGGATGACCACGATCACCAGGTTGTGGACCAGGGCGATGGCGGTCAGCACGGCCCCGGCCACGACCAGCGACAGCCCGAACAGCCGCCGCCGCGACAGGCCGCTGAGCAGCCGCAGCCCGAAGAACATGCCCAGCGCCATGCCGACGAAGACCGCGCCGAACACCACGCCGTAGGCGGCGTCGCCCCCGCCCAGTTCCTCCACGTAGAGCTTGGCCACGCCGATGACCGCGCCGCCCGCCGCGAACGCGCCGAGCATGCCGATGATCAGCCCGCGGACCAGGCGGTTGCCGCCGACGAACCGCCACCCGTCGACGATCTGCTTCAGCACCGACGGCGTGGAGATCGCCCCGTCGCGCTTGGGGATGTCACGGAGCGTGAAGATCAGGGAAGCGGAGACGAGGTACGCGCCCGCGTTGACGATCAGCGGCAGGGCCGTCGGGTCCAGCCCGGACAGCAGCGGCGTCACGCTCCGGCCGACGTCGGCCACCACCGACAGCATCGCGAACACGGCCGCCGCGATCGGCGCGCTCCCGTACGTGACGAGCAGGTTGAGCTGGTTGGCCGACTCGAGCTGCTGCTTGGGCACCAGGTTGGGGACGGTGGCGTCCTTGGCCGGCACCCAGAACAGGTTGACGCACTCCACCAGGACCGTCGCGATGATCACCCACTGGTAGCTGTTGACCAGCGGGATCGACAGCACCACGGCGAACCGGGCCACGTCGGAGAGCACCATCGTCAGCCGCCGGTCGAAGCGGTCGGCGAACGCCCCCGCCAGCGGCCCGAGCAGCACGGCGGGGAGCATCTTGGCGACGAACACGCCGCCGATGGCGAGCGACTGCGTGGTGAAGTCACCCTGGGTGAGGTTGCCCGCCAGCGCGGTGAGCGCGAGGAGGTTGAGCCAGTCGCCCAGGCTGCAGACAGACATGGCCGCCCACAACCGGCGGAAGGGGGCGTTAGCCAGCACGTGAGCCTGACGGCTTCGGCCAAGGGCGGTCATGATGTCAGCGTATCCAGGTGCTCAGCGGGACTGGGAGATCAGCGACGAGTCTGGAAATACCGGACCGGTCGTCGCTGAGGGTAGTACGTCAAGGGCCCGGTACGCATGGCACACCAGGCGAATGGGCCCCACGAAGAACATCGCCGGGGGCCCGCCGCCGTTTCACACGCGCGCCCTGGCCCGCTCGACGACCGGGGCCCAGCGCGACCGCACCCCCGCGGGCAGGTCGAGCTCGTCCCACAGGTCGGCCAGCAGCACCTCGTCGACATGCGCGAGCAACTGCTCGGAGTCGCCCTCGCGGAGCAGCTCCGAATAGGCCTGGCGGCGCTGCTCGCGCACCGACAGGTCGTAGACCCGCTCGCGCACCCGCACCCGGCCGAGCGCCTGACCGGCCGGCAGCCGCGGCAGCCGGTTGGGGACGCCGCCCGAGAACTCCACCTTCGGCTCCAGCGCCAGCCGGAACCCGGCCGCGTCGAGGATGCGCCCCGCGGTCTCCAGCGTGGGCGACTTGCGGGCGTGCTCGTAGGCCGAGAGCGTGGTGCGGGACGTGCCGCACACCCCCGCCAGCTGCTGCTGGCGCATGCTTGCCTCATGACGCGCCTGTTTCAGCAGCAGCGCGCCGCGCGCGGCCCAGAAATTGACGTCGGGCAGCCCTCCACCGGGGGAAGACATGAGTGACCACCTCCGAAGTATCCGCCGGGATACTACAGCATGTAGCCACTCCATCGCAGCTAGTTAGCGAATCTCCAGCAGCGTGATCTCGGGCGGCGCCCCCACCCGCACCGGCGGGCCCCAGAACCCGGCCCCGCGCGTCACGTACACCTGCGTCCCGTCCACGGCGCCCAGCCCCGACACCACCGGCTGCTGCAACGTCACGAACAGGTTGAACGGCGCCATCTGCCCGCCGTGCGTGTGACCGGAGAGCTGCAGGTCGACGCCGTACCGCGCGGCCTCGGCCGCCTGCACGGGCTGGTGCGCCAGCAGCACCACCGACCGGCTCTCGTCCCGGCCGCCCAGCGCCTTGGCGTAGTCGGGGCCGTCGCCGCCGCTCTCGCCGGTGAGGTCGTTCACCCCGGCCAGGTCCAGCACCGCACCCTGGTGGCGGATCTCCACCCGCTCGTTGCGGAGCGAGCGCAGCCCCAGGCCGTTCAGCTCCTCCACCCACTCGTCCGGCCCGTTCGCCGTGTAGTACTCGTGGTTGCCCGTCACGAAGTACGACCCGTACCGCGACTCCAGATGGCGCAGCGGCCTGGCCAGCGGGCCGAGGGCCTCGACCGTACCGTCCACCAGGTCGCCCACGATCGCCACCACGTCCGCTTCCAGCCCGTTGATCATGCGGACGATCCGCTCGGTGTGCGCCCGGCCCGTGAGCGGCCCCAGATGGATGTCACTCACCACCGCGAACCGCAGCCCGCTCAGCCGCGAGTCGAGCCCCGGCAGCGTCACCGGAACCCGCTCGATCACCGGGTCCCCGAGCGCCTGCGTCGCCCCGTACCCGACCGTGCCCAGCGCCCCCACCCCGGCCGCCAGCGCGGTCGCCCGCCCGATGAACAGCCGCCTCCCCGGATCCTCAGGCAGGTCGGGCGCCGCCACCGGCTCCCTGGCCCGCATCACGACCCCCGCCACCGCCCGCGGCACCTCCAGCGCCAGCAGGATCCAGAACAGGTAGAACATGATCGCGACCCAGAAGAACCCCGGCCACGCCAGCCACGACACCCCCGGCGTCCGCTGCCCCAGGAACGTGACCACCACGAGCACGAACAGCCCGGCCACCCCGGCCGTCAGCCGCCGCCGCACCGCCCCCGCCCGCGTCGTCCCCCGCACCAGCCGGTACCACAAATAGAGATGCACCAAGGCAAGCACACCGAAGACCACGAACAGGAACGCCACGCCGTCATGCTACGAGCGCCCACGACCCCCGTGCCCGCCCCTGAGACCCCTCTCAGGAACCCGGACAGCCACGTCGGCGCCCTGCCGTCCAGCGCGCGGCGAGAGGCCCGCCACGGCGGCGACCCTTGCCGGACACGCCCGCCCGGAGACGGCGCCGTCCCGGGTGCTCAGGACTTGGCGGCGGACTTCTTCGCGGCCGGCTTCTTCGCCGCCGTCTTCCTCGTGGCGGTCTTCTTCTTCGGGGCGGGCGCGCGGTCACGGCGCTCGGCCAGCAGCTCCGCCGCCCGCTCGATGGTGATGTCCTCCACCGTGTCGCCCTTGCGGAGCGAGGCGTTGGTCTCGCCATCGGTGACGTACGGCCCGAACCGGCCTTCCTTGACCACCACCGGCTTCTTCGAGTTCGGGTCCTCGCCCAGCTCACGCAGCGGCGGCGCGGCCGCCGCACGGCCCCGCCCGCGCTGCTTGGGCTGCGCGAACAGCTCCTTGGCCTGCTCGATCGTGACCGTCAGCAGCTCCTCCTCGGACCCGAGCGACCGCGAGTCGGAGCCCTTCTTCAGGTACGGGCCGAACTTGCCGTTGTGGGCCACCACCTGCTCCCCGTCGAGCTCGCCCACCACGCGCGGGATGGACAGCAGCTTGAGCGCGTCCTCCAGCGTGATCGTGTCGAGCGACATCGACTTGAACAGCGAGCTGGTGCGCGGCTTGGGCGCGTCGGCCTTCTTGGTGCGCTTCTTCTTCTCGCCCTCGGCGGGCGGCGCCTCCTCCGGCAGCACCTCCGTGACGTACGGCCCGAACCGCCCGTCCTTGGCCACGATCAGGTGACCGGTCTCCGGGTCGTGCCCCAGCTCGCGGTCGCCGGTCGGGCGCGAGATCAGCTCCTCGGCCTTCTCCGCCGTCAGCTCGTCGGGGGTCATGTCCTCGGGGACGTTCACGCGGGTGCCGTCGCGGTCGAGGTACGGGCCGTACCGGCCGACCCGCAGCACGATGTCCGTGCCCTTGATCGGGAAGGAGCTGATCTCCTTGGCGTCGATGTCGCCCAGGTCGGTGACCATCTCCTTGAGGCCCTCGTCGCCGTCGGACCCGTAGTAGAAGCGCTGCAGCTCAGGCACCCGCTCCGCCCGGTCGTTGGCGATGTCGTCGAGCACCTTCTCCATCTCGGCCGTGAAGTCGTAGTCGACCAGGTTGCCGAAGTGCTGCTCCAGCAGGTTGACCACCGCGAAGGCGAGGAACGACGGCACCAGCGCCGTGCCCTTCTTGAACACGTAGCCCCGGTCGAGGATCGTGCCGATGATCGACGCGTACGTCGACGGCCGGCCGATCTCGCGGTCCTCCAGCTCCTTGACCAGCGACGCCTCGGTGTAGCGGGCCGGCGGCTTGGTCGAGTGGGCGGCCACGTCCAGCCGCGAGACGGTGAGCGCGTCGCCCTCCGCCAGGTTGGGCAGCCGCTTCTCGGAGTCGTCGCGGGCGGTGGACGGGTCGTCGTGGCCCTCCACGTACGCCTTGAGGAACCCGTGGAAGGTGATCGTCCGGCCGGAGGCGCTGAACTCGACGTCCTCGCCCGCCGCCGACCGGCCGCCGACCTTGACCTGGATCGACTCGCCGACCGCGTCCTTCATCTGCGACGACACGGTCCGCTGCCAGATCAGCTCGTACAGCCGGTAGCGGTCGCCGGTCAGCCCGGTCTCGCCCGGCGTGCGGAACTCCTCGCCGGACGGCCGGATCGCCTCGTGCGCCTCCTGCGCGCTCTTGACCTTGCTGCTGTACAGCCGGGGCTTGTCGGGAACGTACTCCTTCCCGTACAGCTTGATCGCCTGTGAGCGCGCGGCCTGCACGGCCGTCTCCGACAGCGTGATGCTGTCGGTACGCATGTACGTGATGTAGCCCTCTTCGTAGAGGCGCTGCGCCACCTGCATCGTGTACTTGGCGGAGAAGCCCAGCTTCCGGCTGGCCTCCTGCTGCAGCGTGGTCGTCCGGAACGGCGCGTACGGCTTGCGGGTGTACGGCTTGCGCTCGACGGACTTGACCGCGAACGACGCGTCGGCGAGCCGGGCGGCCAGCTCACCGGCGGCCTGCTCCGACAGGTGGAGCACGTCGTTGTTCTTCAGCGTGCCGGTGCTCGTGAAGTCGCGGCCCTGCGCCACCCGCTTGCCGTCGACCCCGGTCAGCGTCGCGGTGAAGTCGCGCGGCCGCTCCTCGGGCTTGCCGCTGTCGAACAGCGCCTGAAGGTCCCAGTAGTGGGCGGCGGTGAACGCCATCCGCTCACGCTCGCGCTCCACGACCAGCCGCGTCGCCACCGACTGGACCCGGCCCGCCGACAGCCGCGGCTTGACCTTCTTCCACAGGACCGGGCTGACCTCGTAGCCGTAGAGGCGGTCGAGGATGCGGCGGGTCTCCTGGGCGTCGACCAGGCGCAGGTTGAGCGTGCGGGGGTTGGCGACGGCCTCGCGGATGGCCTGCGGGGTGATCTCGTGGAACACCATCCGGTGGACGGGCACCTTCGGCTTGAGCACCTCGCGCAGATGCCAGGCGATCGCCTCGCCCTCGCGGTCCTCGTCAGTCGCCAGGTAGAGCTCGTCGGCCTCCTTCAGCAGCTGTTTGAGCTTGCTGACCTGGGACTTCTTGTCGGGGTTGACCACGTACAGCGGCTCGAAGTCGTGCTCTACGTTCACGCCGAGACGGGCCCACGACTTCCCCTTGTACTTCTCGGGAATGTCGTCGGCCCTCTCCGGCAGATCCCGGATGTGGCCGATGCTCGACTCGACGATGTAGCCGGCGCCGAGGTACTTCTCGATCGTCTTCGCCTTGGCGGGCGACTCCACGATCACCAGACGTCTACCGCCGGCGCTGCCGTTGTTGGCTGGCACGCTGCTTCCTACCTCGCTGTTCGCTTGCAGTCCCCCTGCCGGACCTCCGGCATAGATCTGAAAGGTAACCCCTCGCTCGGAAATTTCCTTCCCCCGGGCTACCCACTAGCTTCCGGGTCCATCCACGAGCACGCAGAATAGGGCCCATCGAGCGGCATGGCGCCCTGACTCACCCTGGAGACTAATCGTTGTGCTCGACTACTCCTACATGGATATCTTCATCCCGCGCGACCTCTCACGAGAAGCCGCACGTCAGCTGCTGACCGAGCACGCAGAGTACGGCAAGTGGGAACTCGCCCGCGTACGCAAGCACGCGGACGGCAGCCGTCACGTACGCCTCCGACGAAAGATCGTACGGGTGCGCAGCACTTTGACGCGCCCGCCCGGCTGATTATTCCGGGCATGGCTTTGCCCGCCCCGGGCCGCGCCCCCGGAACGGGCAAAGCGTTCTGCGCACGCTGCCCCTGGAAGGGGTCCAGGGGCAGCGGCCGTCAGGCGGTCACCTACTTACCGCTGGGACGGAACCGGCGGGTGACGGAGAACACAGAGGCGGTCACCGCGAACAGCCCGCCCAGGACCAGGGCCAGCAGCGAGGCGTTGGACATCCCGGTGACGCCGGCGGGCTGGGCGGCGCTCATCAGCCCGATCGGCAGGCTGCTGGTGGCCGACTTCACCGCGCCGCCGAGCGGGGTGGTGGCGACCAGGTCGGCGGCCGGGTTCGCGGCGGCGGCGGTGTGCTTCTTGGCCGGCTTGGCGTGCTTGCCCTTGCTCGACTTGGCGGGCTTGGCAGGCTTGGCGGGCTTGCTGGGCTTGGCGGCGGTCGCCGGCAGGCCCGGCAGGCCGGGCACCTGCGCCAGCCCGAGCTGACCCGCGACGTCGCCGACGATCGGGAGGCCGCCGCTCATCTGGTGGGCGTCGCTGTGCCTGGGCCGCGGCGGGATCGTGCTGGAGCCGCTCGCGTGGGCCCTACGGGACTGGTGGGCGTGGCCGTAACCCTTCTTCGGGCCCGGCCGGCCCAGGTGAGCGCCGCCGAGGCACCCGCCCGCGGCGTCGCCCAGGGCGGCCGCGGCGTTGCCGCACGCGTTGACGGGAGCGGTGATCGGCGCGAACACCTGGTTGCCGCCGCCCACGCCGGAGTGACCGGAGGTCCGGTTGCCGCCCGGGGCCTGGCCGCGGTTCTTCACCGAGAGCCCACCGGCGCACCCGGCGAACGCCCTGCCCGCCGCGCCGATCGTGTTGCCGCACACGTTGACCGGCGCGGTGATCGGCGCGAGCACCTGGTTGCCGCCCGCCACGCTGGACCGCCCGGACGTCCGGTTGCCGCCGGCGTCGGAGCCGCCCTTGGTGTGCGCGCTCGAACCGCCCTTGCACCCGGCCGTGGCGTTGCCGACCGCGTTGCCGCAGAGGTTGACCGGGGCGACGATCGGGGCCACGACCTGGTTGCCGCTGCCCGCGCCGAACCGGCCGTCGGTGTCGTGACCGGTCGAGCCGCGGTGGAGGCTGCGGCTCTTGCGCGGCCCGCTGTCACGGGTGGCCTTCGCGCCGCCCGCGCATCCGGAGAACGCGTCGCCGAGCAGCGCCACCGAGTTGCCGCAGATGTTGGCCGGAGCGGTGATCGGCGCGTCGGCCTGGGTGCCGCCCAGCACCGAGCCGCGGCCCGACGTGGTCTTGCCGCCGCCGCCGCGGGAGCCGGTGCTCCGCGCCTCGGTGCCGCCCTTGCAGCCCGCGGTCGCGTCTCCGAACACCGAGATCGCGTTGCCGCAGGCGTTGATCGGCGCCGAGATCGGCGCGTCGGCCTGCGTGCCGCCGAGGATGCTCCGGCTGCCCGACGTCCGCTTGTCCCCGCCTGAACCGTCCCTGGTGCGCGCGGTCGCGCCGCCGTTGCACCCGCTGTCGGAGTTGCCGAACACCGAGATCGCGTTGCCGCAGGCGTTGATCGGGGCGGTGATCGGCGCGTCGGCCTGCGTGCCGCCCAGGACGCTCGACCTGCCGGACGTCCGGTTGCCGTTGCCGTTGCCGCCACGGCCCTGGTCGGCGACGGACGAGCCGCCCTTCGAGGACGCGCTGGAGTCGCCGACCACGCCGACGGCGTTGCCGCTGATGTCGATCGGCAGGGTGATCGGCAGGTCGGCCTGGTTGCCGCCGCCGATGGAGTGCTCGCCGTCCGTGTCGGCCAGAGCCGTGCCGCCGAACGACATGACCGCCACCGCGAGGAGAGCGGCCGGAGTGGAAGCCTTCGCCCATGTACGCATGAGAATGCTCCTGCTGATTTCTTGGGGGGAATTACCTGACAAGCCCGCGGCCCGGCCAGAGCCATGCGTGAGCACAGCGGAGGCCCCGGGGGCGCGAACGCGTTGCTGAATTGATCGACGTGTCACCCGCTGGCGGAGGGGAACTCGGCCACGCTCCGCCGCCGGCCAAGAAAGGGCCGGAAACCAGTGGCGGGGATTAGTCAGGTGAGAAAGAAGGGTCGTCCGCCGCTGCGCGGACGACCGGGGACTGCACGTAGGCGGGAGTGACGAGCCTCACGTCGATACGCGGGTCGAACCCGTACCGTGCGACATCCCCCATGCCAGGCCCGAACGGGCCGTTCGCACCACCGGTGGGCACCAGACCGTCGGTGTCGAGAATCTGGCCGGTGGGGCCCGGCGAAGGCAGGCCGTGATCGGACCGGCTCGTGAGCCCGTCGACCGTCAGCCCTGCCATGGCCTCGGCGTTGTCGGACGCCGTAGCCGAGAGAGGGGCGCCGGCTCCTGTCGCCGCGGTGGAATCCGCGGCCGCCGGAGCAGCGGTGAACATCTGGAAAACCACGGCGAGCAGACAGCCGGCGGCCAGAAGACCGCCGACCGTAACCGCTCGCACCAGGACCCGACGGGCGACGGCCGCGAACCGCGCCATCCGGTCAGCCCGGCGGGCGCCGGTGGGCACGCTCCGCACAGCGAGGGACCGCTCCCTCTGCCGCTGCGCGGTCATGCGTGCCACGTGACCTCCCTGAAATCGCGGCCGGCGCGTTGAGCGCCGGCCGCACGCAACCCCTCAACGGTCCGTAACCGTACCAGCACTCAAGGTTGTCGCAAGCACTTTTCACCGGAGATCCAGCAACCGGTCAAGCCCGCCCGCCCGAATCACCCCAAACCACCCCTGCACCCCATGTTTTCTTCACCGATCACCCACCCGCGCCCCACGCCCGGCCTCTCCCCGGCTCACTGGTATGACGCACCCCGAAAGGTTTGCTAACCTTACGGAGCCGACGCGAGATGACGGTCCCGCGTGCAGGCACCACGTCCGGGTGGCGGAATAGGCAGACGCGCTAGCTTGAGGTGCTAGTGCCCTTTGCGGGGCATGGGGGTTCAAGTCCCCCCTCGGACACAGAGATTCATACATGATCGCCCAGGCTGAGCTTGGGCGATCACTGCGTTATGGGCCACTTCATAGGTCAAGCACAGGCCTATCGGGCTGTACACCTCAGCCTTGTCCTGCGGATTCGCGCTCTCAAGTGCTCTGCGCATATCTCCGATCGCGACGACCTCCTCCTCGGTGAGTCGACCAGGCAATCCCACTGCAATGACGGTTCCTGGCCCGGTCGCAGGCGGAGGGACACAGGATGCCGTCGCGAGTCAGCCCTTCCGCGATGGCCAGGAGCCCTATGGCTGACTACGCCGATGTGCAGCAAGGGATCATGGTGGGCAATCTGGTGATCACGACTTCGGTCAAGGTGGCCTACGCAAACCCGCTGCCGACCTTCGATGGCCACGGAGCCTGCGATGCCGACGAATGGATCAATGCGATCGTCGGCCACGACCGGGTACGCCATCGCCGTGCAGAACACGCTGAAAACCATCGGGCACAAGGGCTCATAGAGGTAACGTCCGGCCTATGGAGGACCCTCGGACACAGATTGCTACTGCGTCACGCGAGCCAGCCTGGGGTCGTCCCCAGTCTGGCAGGCGCTGACGGCTAGGACTACGGCGGCGGGTAAGCCGAAGTGCGGAGACGCGGGATAGTGGACGTGCGGAAAACGGTGCTAGACCACGTCGAACTCGTTTCCCTCGGGATCCATCAGTGCCACCGCATAGTGATCAATCCCAGGCTGCGACAGCACTCGCACAACGGACGCCCCCGCCTGGACAAGCCGCTCCACCTCGGCATCCACCCGCGCTTTCCGGGTTTCGAGCGGGACGTCCTCCCGCTTGCCGCCCACCTTCACGTCCAGGTGGAACCGGTTCTTGACCACCTTGTCCTCAGGCACCTGCTGAAACCAGATCCTCGGCCCGTGCCCCTCGGGATCGACGATGCTGTCGCTGCAGTCCCCCTCGCCCAGCTCGTCCTCCGGCACTCCGATACTGCGCCAGTAATCCCGCCACGTGTCGAATCCACCTGGCGGCGGCTCCACCGTGTATCGCAGCGCGCCCGCCCAGAACCGGGCCATCCGCTCGGGTGCCGCACAGTCGATGACCAGCTGATAGGAAACCATGGCAGCCATCCTGCCGGGCCCATCCGACATTTCGTCGGCTCTCGGTCGGGACGGGTCACGGCGGACGGCTCCTGGGCCGCCGGCGCGGGTTAGTCCAGCACCCGTCCGAGGAAGCCGCGCATGTAGCCCGCGACCACGTCCAGGTGGCTCTCCAGCAGGAAGTGGCCGCCGTTGATCAAGTGCACCTCCGCGTCCGTGGCGTCGCGGGCGAAGGCCTGCGCGCCCGCTGGGCCGAAGATCTCGTCGTTGCGGCCCCACACGGCGAGCACCGGAACCTCACTGTTGCGCAGGAATTCGTGCAGCAGCGGGTAGAGCGGGCGGTTGTTCTGGTAGTCGCGGAACAGCGCGAGCTGGATCTGATCGTTGCCCTGGCGGGAGATGAGGGCGTGGTCGTGTTCCCAGGTGTCCGGGCTGACCAGGCTCGGGTCGGGCACGCCGTGCACGTACTGCCAGCGGATGGCGTCGGCGCTCAGCGCGGCGCGGACGGCGGGTTCGGTGTCGGGGCCGGGGTTGGCGCCGTAGGCCCACAGGCCGGCCCAGAACGACTCGACGAAGCCGTCCTCGTAGCCGTTGCCGTTCTGGGTGACGAGGGCGGAGATCCGTTCGGGGTGCTTGAGTGCGAGGCGCCAGCCGATGGGGGCGCCGTAGTCGTGGACGTAGAGGGCGTAGCGGTCCAGGCCCAGGTGGTCGAGGAGGCCGGAGGTGAGGTCGGTGAGGGCGTCGAAGGTGTACGTGAACTCGTCCGCGGAGGGGGCGGCGGAGCGGCCGAAGCCGAGGTGGTCCGGGGCGATGACGTGGTAGCGGTCGGCCAGCAGCGGGATGAGGTGGCGGAACATGAACGAGCTGGTCGGGTAGCCGTGCAGCAGGACGATCGCGGGCGCGTCGGCGGGGCCGGCCTCCCGGTAGAAGATCTCGTGGCCGTCGACTGTGGTGGTCCGGTGGTGCACCGAGCTCATATCTAACCCCTTTGAGGCTTTGATACGGTTAGTTATCTGGCATGGAACCACGGGCGTACCTAACCTGTCAAGCGATTCAATCTGGTTAGAAGAGGGTGGCACTCGATGGACGCGCTGCTTGACCTGCTCAACAGCAGGCCACTGGTCAACGGTGAAGAACAGGACGCGCTCGGCGACCCGGACGAAGGCAGGCGCTGGGCGCAGGAGCACGGCGGCGAAGGCAGCCTCGAGGAACTGGCGCTGCTGCGCGAGGCGAGGGACATCCTGCAGGACATAGTGCGCGGAGAAAGGCCGCCCACCGCATTGAGCCCGCTGCTCGAAGGGGTCCACCAGATCCCCGAGATCACTTCGGATGGTCTCAAGTGGACGGTCAGGACTCCTCCGCACGCCCGGCTGGCCGTCGAGATGGTTCTCGCCTGGGCCGACACCGAGAGACAACTGCCCGGCCGGCTACGCCCCTGCGCCAACGAGGAGTGCCGGCTTTTCCTGCTCGACCGCAGCCGCGCCAACCGCGCCCGCTGGTGCTCGATGGCGGTCTGCGGCAACCGGGAGAAAGCGCGCCGTCACTACAGACGCACCCGCTGACCCATCCCACGGGTCCGTCCAGCGATCGTGGTCATTACGGGTGCCGCCGAAATACGGGTCCCGGGCTTGATGATGGGATCTCGCAGGTACCAGTCGCGCAGTTCATTGCCGATCATCGTGATTCTCCCGTGTTCCGAGCGGCCTCGCGGCAGCGAGGTTGGCCGCCAGCTGGTCGCGGGTCTGGTGGGCGTGAGCGTTCCAGGCGGGCTGGCCGGGGCCGCTGCGCCAGGATGCGCTCAGCGGGCTGTTGTCGACCGTGTCGAACCCGAGCTGGTCGTAGAGCCGGGTGACCAGCTCGACGGCTTCGGGGAAGTCGCTGGAGACCGAGAGCGCGTGGCGGCCGGGCGTGCCGGCCGGGCTCGCGGAGAGGAAGAGGCGCGGCGCCTGGATGTGCGTGAAGGCTTTGGCCACCTTCGACGCCGGCAGTTGCTCCTGACGGATCTCGTGGACCGTCTTCTCTCCCGAGTCCACGACCTCGTAGTGTCCGTCGCGCCAGGGCATGTAGTTGTTGGTGTCGAGCACGATCTTTCCCGCGAGCTGCGGGGTGGGCATGTCGTTGTCGAGCTTGAGCGGAACCGCGATGATGACGAAGTCGCCCGCCGCCGCGGCGTCGGCAGCGGTCGCGGCGCGCGCTGCGGGGCCCAGTTCGGCGACGAGACGCGTCAGGGTCTCGGGTCCCCGTGAATTGGCGATGACGACCTGATAGCCGTTCCTGATGACCGCGCGCGCCAGCTGGCCGCCGACCTCTCCGGCGCCGATGATGCCGATCGTCGTCACCACGGCAGCGGTCCGTAGCGGTCGATGACGCGGCCGGTTCCCGCGCTCGCGTCCTCTGTCGCGAGCGTGACGATCGCGTCGGTGCCTTCGGTCACGGTCTGGGGGCCGGTGTGTCCGTTGAGGTCGGTCGCGGTGTAGCCCGGGTCGACGGCGTTGAAGCGCATGTCGGTCAGCGCCTTGGCGTACTGCGTCGTCAGCATGGTGACCGCGGCTTTCGACGCGGCATACAGCGGGGCGATCAACTGTGACTCGGCGCGGGTCTCGTCGTGGGTGAGGGCGGCGGACCCCACACCGCTGGTGACGTTCACGACGACGGGCGCGTCGCCTCTGCGCAGCAGCGGCAGGAACGCGGAGGTGACCCGGACGATGCTGATCGTGTTCGTGTTGAACACCAGGGTGGCGTCCTCACCGGTCAGCTCGTCGGCCGCAGCCATGGTGCCGGCGATGCCGGCGTTGTTGATCAGGACATCGATGTGGCCCTCATGTGCGGCGACGTCGGCCGCCGCGTTCGCGGTCGACTCGTCGTCTGCGACGTCGATGGGCACGAAGCGCGCCCGGAGTCTCGCGGCGGCCGCCAAGCCCTGGTCACGGTCGCGGGCGCCGACCAGCACGGTGTGGCCGAGGTCGGTCAGGCGGCGGGCGCTCTCGAATCCGAGGCCTCGGTTGGCTCCGGTGATGAAGATGGTCTTCGACATGCCTTCGAGTCTGCGGAGGTGCTCACCGACCGGCCAGGGAGGGCTTTTCGTAGGACCAGCAGTACCACCGCGCGAACTGCGGCATCGGGCACAATGGCAGTGTGCCTGTCTTCGCCAACCACCTCGGGATGACGTTGCGTGCCTGGCGGGACCGGCTCTCACCCGAAGCGGCCGGGCTGCCGGAGCGTGGGCGGCGGCGCTCCTCGGGCCTGCGGCGCGAGGACGTGGCGGAACTCGCCGGTATTTCGGTCGACTACGTGGTCAGGCTGGAGCAAGGCCGCGCGACCACGCCTTCCGAGCAAGTGGTGCGGGCACTGGCCTGTGCTCTGCGGCTGAGCGCCGAGGAGCGCGACCACCTGTACCGGCTCGCGGGGCTGCAGGCGCCGCAGCACAGCCTGGTCATCGATCAGATCCCGGCGGGAACACGACGGCTGCTGACCAGGCTGGCCGATATTCCGGTCGCCGTCTTCGCCGCCGACTGGAGCCTGGTGTGGTGGAACCAGCACTGGGCCGCGCTCTTCGGCGATCCTTCCCGGGTCGCGCCCGAGGCACGCAACCTGGTCCGGCTGAGGTTCCCGGTGGCGGAGGATCGTGGCAAGCTGACGAGCTGGCCGGTCATACCCACCAACGCCGAGGCGGCCGACCGCGCGCTCGTCGCGGATCTGCGCCGAGCCTCCGCACGCTACCCCGACGACCCACGACTGGCGGCGCTGGTCGCCCGTACACTCGCCGGCAACGCCCGCTTCGCTCAGTTCTGGGCCGATGGCACGGTCGGCCGCCACAACGGGAACCAGAAGACGATCCGGCATCCCGAGCTCGGCGACATCGTCGTCGACTGCGACGTCCTCACCGATGCCGACACCGAGCTCAAGCTGCTCGCCTACACCGCCGCCCCCGGCAGCGACGACGAGACCAAGCTCAAGCAAGCCGGCACCGCCGCCATGACCTGACGACGTCGTCCACCTGTGCGAAGCCGAGATCCTCGGCAAGGTCGACGAGTGGCGTGCGATCGCGGGGAACGCTTTTTCGACTGAGCAGCCGTACGAATCGTTCAAAGCGGAGAGTGTGGCTCTAGGCGGACGCTCCCAGGAGGATGCCGCGCAGGGTCCGGGTCAGATGGCGGACGAGGCGTTCGGCGCTCATGTCGGCCAGGGGACCGACGCCGATGACGTAGCGGCTGAAGGTGACGCCGATGAGGTGGGCGCCGAGGAGGGCGATGCGTTCGTCGGCGTCCGGCCCGGTCACGACCGTCCGGTAGGACTCGATGCTGCGCTGCTGCATCGCGGCGTAGAGGCGGGTCGCGGTCTGTTCGTCGGAGGCGGCGCTGCGGATGAGCGCGATGAACGGGTCGTTGCCGTCGGCGCTCTCCATGCGGTCGACGTAGGCCTGGGCGATGCGTTCGGGGAGGGCGTCGGGCGTGCCCGGCATCAGGTCGTCGAGGTCGCTCGCGCCGGGCATCGCGGCGATGAACAGCTGTTCTTTGGACGGGAAGTGCCGCATGACCAGCCCGTGGGTGACGCCGGCGCGCTGGGCGATCTCCCGGATGGTCGCGCGGGCGTAGCCGCGTTCGGCGAACGCGCTGCGGGCGGCCTGGAGGATGGCGGCCTTGCTGGCCTCGGGGTCTCGTCTGCGCCTGCCGGTTCGCGGGGTGGTGCTCACACGCTAAGTGTACGCGTGGTCATTAGTGGTGCTACGGTCTTAATGACCATATGTTCATTAGCGCTTGGGAGAGACCATGACGCCCGACCCCCTGACCCCGGAGAACACCACGATCGTGCTGGTGGACCACGCCGTCGGGTTCGCCAACGTACTGCGCTCGCACGACACCGCCCAGCACCTCAACAACGTGGTGGGGCTGGCGAAGACGGCCCTGTTATACGGCAGCGGCCTGGTGGTGACCAACGGCCTGCCCGACAAGCCGTCCGGCCCGCTCTACCCCCAGCTGCTGGAGGTGCTCGGCGACCACCCGGTGATCGAACGGGGCGGCAACTTCAACAGTTTCCTCGATGAGAACTTCGCGCGCGCCGTGCGCGAGACCGGACGCCGCAAGCTCGCGATCGCAGGCGTGTCCACCGAGGGCTGCGTGCTGCAGACCGTGCTCGGCGCGCTGCGGGAGGACTACGAGGTCCACCTGGTGGTGGACGCCTCCGCCAGTGTGACGGCCGAGACTCACGCCACCGCGGTCCAGCGCATGGTGCAGGCGGGCGCCGTCCCGGTCACCTGGTTCTCCCTGGCCGGGGAGTTCACCGTCGACCACCGTTCCGCGACCGCGCCGCATTTCCAGCGGCTGATGCGCGAGCACGTCCCCACCATGGCCGCGGGCGTCCAGCACTACCTGGCCGCCGTCCAGCCCTAGCGATCCCGGCGGGCCCGGCGGAGGCGCATCAGTTCGACGGGCCCCACGCGGCCGCCATGCTGGTGCACGCCCCACCCATCGGCAGCACCGTACGCATCGAAACCTATTCCTGGTGGCGCTCCTGAAGCGATCCGCTTGTCCCGGTCGTTCCGTCGGGTACCCGAGTGTCAGATCCGCCACATCCAGCAGAGCCTCGCCCTCTCTCACATTGACGACCCAGGGGTAGCGGGGATCGGCGAGGAGCCCCGTACGGCGCTCTCTGGCCAGGGAATGCCCGGTCGATGGCGGTTGCGATGCGGGTCGTGCAGCGACAGGCCGGCGACGCCGTGGCAGTCAGTCCTTCGCCGAGACTTGGCATTCGCCACATGAACATGGTTGCGATAATCATTTTCAATATGCCAACGTATGGGCATATGACGAAGGAAGCATCCGCTGCCGATCACGCTGTGCCGGCGGCGCACGACGTACCGGCCCCGCGCGGCCCCGGCCACGCCGCCACGGGCTACCTCCCCGTGTGGTCGCCCCGTCCCCGGTCCCGCCGGAAAGCCGTCATCACGCTGGTGGTGACCGTCGGCGGGCTGGTCGTGCTGTTGGTGGTAGCGAGCAGTGCGGCGGTCGCGCTCGGGCCGGTCTCGATTCCGGCGGGCGACGTCGTGGCGATCCTCGCTGAGCGTCTCGGGCTCCCCATGGGAGAGCCGGCGGCACGCCAGGAGCTGGTGGTCGGGGAGATTCGGCTGCCGCGGGTGCTGGTGGCGGTGCTGGTCGGGGCGGCGCTCGGGACGGCGGGGGCGGTGATGCAGGCGCTGTTCGGCAATCCGCTGGCAGAACCGGGGGTGACCGGGGTGTCGGCCGGGGCGGCGGTCGGTGCGGTGCTGGCCATCACGGCCGGGGCGGGCGGCACGCTTGTCCTGCCCGCGGCCTCGTTCGCCGGGGCCCTGCTCACGGTGGGGGCGGTCTGCGGCATCGCCGCGGCGAGTCGCGGGCGCGGCATGGCCACGGTGCTGCTGGTGGGCATCGCGCTCAACGCGTTGCTCGGGGCGGTGGTTTCGGCGCTCGTGGCCAACGCGCCCGACGAGCAGTCACTGCGCGGCATCGTGTTCTGGCTGCAGGGCGACCTGGACGCCCGTACCTGGGAGCACGTGCGTCTGACCGTGGTGCCGGTGCTCGCCGGCGTCGCGGCCGCCATGGTGTTCTCCCGGGATTTGAACGTCATGATGCTCGGCGACGACGCCGCTCGGACCAGCGGGGTGGATGTCGCCCGTACGCGCAACGTACTGCTGGCGCTGGCCTCGCTGCTGACGGGAATGGCAGTGGCGGTGAGCGGGGTGATCGGCTTCGTGGGGCTGGTGGCTCCGCATGTGGTCCGGCTGATCACGGGCCCCGACCATCGGCTGCTGCTGCCGGCGAGCGCGCTGCTGGGGGCGGTGTTCCTGGTGTCGGCCGACACCGCGGCGCGGCTGTTGCCGGCGTCGGTGACGTTGCAGACCGGGGTGGTCACGGCGGTGGTCGGCGCGCCGGTTTTCCTGCTGTTGGTGTTGTGGTCCCGCCGGAGGATCTCGTGATCGTGGTGGACGGTTTGCGGGTGGCGGCCGGTGGGTCGGTGATCCTCGACGGGGTCGGCCTGACGGTGCCGCCCGGGCGGATGCTCGGCCTGGTCGGGCCGAACGGCGCCGGGAAGACGACCCTGCTGCGCACGATCGCCGGGCTGAACCGGCCGAGCCGTGGCCGTGTGGTGCTGGAGGGGAGGCCCGTGCATGACCTGCGGCCCCGAGTGCTGGCCCGCCGGATCGCCTACCTGCCGCAGGAAACCGCGTTGGCGTTCCCCTTCACCGCCTACCAGGTGACGCTCATGGGTCGGCATCCGCATCTGGGGCGGTTCGCGGTGGAAGGGGAGGCCGACCATACGGCGGCCGAACGGGCCATGGTCGCGACCGGCACCACCCATCTGGCCGACCGCGGCATGGCCACCCTCTCCGGAGGGGAGCGCCAGCTCGTGCTGCTAGCCAAGGCACTCGCCCAGGACGCCCCGGTGCTCCTCGCCGACGAGCCGGTCTCCGCCCTTGACCTGCGCCACCAGCTCGCCGTACTGCGGCTGCTGCGAGCCTGCGCCGACGCCGGCCGGACGGTGCTGGTGGTGTTGCACGACCTCAACCTCGCGGCGCGCTACTGCACCGAGCTGGCCCTGCTCGCCGGTGGCCGGGTGCTCGCCACCGGTGCGCCGGCGCACGTGCTCACCCCGGAGTATCTCGGTGAGGCCTATGCCGTACGAGCGGCGGTCCGCCGGGACGACGTGACCGATTCCCTCATCGTCACCGCATTGGAGACCATGTGAAGCGTTTTCTCGCCGGGCTGAGCGCCGTCGCGCTCGGCCTGTCTCTGCTGGCCGGCTGTGCCTCGGACACCGCCGACCGCGCATCCGCCGGTACGGCGGAGCAGACCTCCTACCCACGTACCGTCGAAGTGCCCGGCGACCCGCCGCGACAGGTGACCCTGCCGACCCGGCCGATGCGGATCGCCGCGCTCTCGGCGGACGTGGCCGAAGCCGCCGTGGAACTGGTCGGCGCCGAGCGCCTCACCGCGGTCCCGGTCTCGGCCACCAACCCGTCGCTGTCGAGCCACGCCGAGCAGATGGCGACCGTCCCGACCAAGCTGCCGCCGGGCAACGACCCCGATCCCGAGCAGATCATCGCCCTGAACCCTGACCTGATCCTGATCACCGCCCGGCACGGCGGCGAGCGGGACGCCCAAGCGGTGCTCGCCCCGGCCGGCATCCCGATGATCGCCATCACCACCGGCTGGGGCACCCTGGAGGAGGTCAAACAGAACCTGACCCTGCTCGGGCGGGCGCTCGACGCCGAGGCGAAGGCTCGTGAGCTCACCGCCGAACTCGACCGCCGGGCGGACGCCGTGGCGGAGCAGGCCGGCGGGACCACCGACCGGCCGAGCGTGGCGATCCTGTCTAACCAGGCGGGGCGGCCGTTCATCAACGCGGCCGACGTGCTCACCTCCGACCTGGTCAGACGCGCGGGCGGGGCCTTGGTCGCCGACCGCATCGGCCTGCGCAGCACCGGACCGGTCAGCGCCGAGCAGCTCATTGCGGCGGAGCCGGACGCGATCCTGCTGATCGACGTGACCGGCAAGGGCCGCGACTCCTTCCGCTCGCTCCTGGACAACCCCGCCGTCGCCGATCTGGCGGCCGTCCGGGAGGGTCGCGTCAAACTGCTGCCCGCACGGACCTCCTACGGCATCGGCGGCGTACGCCTCGCCGACGGCCTGGAAGAGATCGCCCGCTGGCTCCACCCGGAGACATTCCCTTGACCTCCTCCCTCTCGTGCATGCGGGGGATTACCGCTCTCGCGAGCCGGGCCTTCCTGCTTCACACGACAGCCCCCACCACCCCTCAAGGAGCGACAGTGACCGGTCTTTCGTGGCCTCCACAGGCTTCACCGGCGGCAGACCTTCCACGCTCGGTGATCGCTTGGAAGGCAAGAGCAAGAACAGCATGGACGCGGCACGTGCTGCGTCCGATCGCCACCAGGGCGATCGGACGGTCCTTGCCATGCTCCGCAGGGGGTCCGACTCCTCCCTCGCCTGAAACCGAAGGTCTCCTCGACGGAGATATGCGATGAGCGGCCCGACGTCACCCCTGCCGACGCTGGAGTTGCCGGTACGTGGTCACGTCCTCGCGGCGTTGGCGTGCGGCTGGCTGTCCGCGGCGGGCCTGTGCCTGTTCTACCTGGGCGTCGGCCGCCTCATCGACCGGATAGTGGAAGGCGGTGCGATCGGCTGGCATACGCCGGTGCTGATAGGGGCCGGGATCGCCCTCGCGGTCGCGGGAGTGCTCGGCCAGGGCCGCGCGAGCGGACGGGGTGAGGCCGTCGCCGAGATCGACGTCCGCGCGCGGATCCACCGTTCCATCCTCGCCGGCGGCCCGGACGGTCAAGCCGAGGCGACCGGCGGCCCTGTCAGGGGCTCGCTCGCCTCGCTGGCCACAGACGGGGCGGCCAAGGTCGCGGCGTGGCGGGGCGGCTTCCTCGGCGAGCTCATCGCGTCGGCCACCACCCCACTGATCGTGGTGGTGGTCGTCGCGGTGGTCGTCGATGTGGCCTCGGCGTCCGCGCTGCTGGCGGTCGTGGTCGCCGTGCCGGTGGTGATCGGCGGGTTCCAGCGGATGTTCCGCGCATCCACCGCCGCGTACCAGCGGCAATCTCGGCGGCTGGCGGCGCACTTCCTGGAGTCGATCCAAGGGCTCCGGCTGCTCACCCTGCTCGGCGCGGCCGAGCGGCGGTCGCGGCTGCTGGCGGAGGAGAGCGAGCGGCAGCGGCGCGCGACCATGCGGCTGCTGGCCGGCAACCAGTTCGTCCTGCTCATCACGGATGTGGTGTTCTACGGAGCGCTGATCGGAGCCGGCACCGCAGTGGCGCTCGTACGGCACACCTCGGGCGCGATCTCCCTGGGCACCGCGCTGGCGCTCGTGCTGATCTCGTTGCTGTTGACGGAGCCCATCAGCGCCGCCGGCGGGTTCTTCTACATCGCCATGGCGGGCCGGGCGGCGGAACGCCAGGTCGTGCAGGCCCTCGCCGACTTGGGGCGGCGTCCGCCCGTTCCCCCGCCCGCGACCGGCGACGGAGGCGCCGCGGTGGAGCTGGCCGAGGTCACCGCAGGGTACGACGACGGCCCCGCCGTACTGGAAGGCGTCGATCTTCGGGTGACGCACGGCGAGATGGTGGCCCTGGTGGGCCCGTCGGGATCAGGCAAGTCCACGCTGTTGTCGGTGCTCGGCGGCGAACTCGCGCCACGTGCGGGCACGATCCGGCTCTCAGCCCCCGACGGCGGACCGGCGCGGGCCGTCCTCGTACCGCAGCGCGCGTGGCTGTTCACCGGCACCGTCGCCGGCAACCTGCTGCTCGCCGACCAGGCGGCCGGCGAGCAGCAGCTGTGGTCGGTCCTGCGGCAGGCGCACCTGGCGGCGGAGGTGGAGGCGATGCCAGGCGGGCTCGACGCACGCGTAGGCGAAGAGGGACTCACCCTCTCCGGTGGCCAGGCGCAACGGCTGGCGCTCGCCCGCGCCCTGCTCGCCGACCCCGAAATTCTGCTGCTCGACGAGCCGACCAGCCACATCGACGCCCGCTCCGAGCGGCTCATCATCGACTCCCTGCTGCTGCTGCGCGGCACCCGGACCGTCCTCGTCGCCACCCATTCGGCGGCGCTGATTGATGCCGCGGACCGCGTCGTCGAGATCACCGAGACCCGGGCGGTGGCCCGATGATCCGCCGGCTGGCCGTGTTCGCCCGGCCCTACGCGGCCCCGCTCGCGCTCTCCACGGCGCTGCGCGTCGTCCAGCTCGCCCTGGGAATCGCGGTCTTGGCGGTCGCGGTCCACGCGGTCGGGCTCGTCGACTCCGGGGAGGGCCCGCCGGACGTCACCGGCGTCCTCGGGCTGATCGCTCTGCTCGCCCTCGCCAAGGGCGCCGCCCACTACGGGGAGCAGTATCTCGGGCACTGGGTGGCCTTCTCCGTGCTGGCCCGGCTGCGGACCGTCTTCTTCGACGCCCTCGCCCTGCAGTCGCCGGGCGTGCTGTACCGGCACCGCTCCGGCGACCTCACAGCCCGGGCCACCGACGACGTCAACCGGGTCGAGGTGTTCTACGCCCACACGATCGCGCCGGCCATCGCCGCCGTCGTCGTCTCGCTCGGAGCGGCCGGCTTTCTCGCCACGGCCGCTCACCCGGCGCTCGCGGCGATCCTTCTCGCCGGGGCGGCGCTCTCCGGCCTCGCCGTACCGCGGCTCTGGCGGCGCCGGCTCCAGCGCACCGCGCGGCACCGGCAGCACATCCGCGGGCAGGTCGCCGCGCACGTCACCGACACCATCGGCGGACTGCGGGAGCTGACCCAACTGCGCGCCCTCGGCCACTGGCGGCGGCAGCTCGACATGCTGGACGCCGGCGCCGGCGCCCGTACCCGTTCGCTGGCATCCCGCACCGCGGCCCGCCGCGCCGCCAACACCGCCGTGTGCGCGATCACGGTCGTCGCCGTGGCGCTCACCGGGGCGTACCTGTGGCAGGACGGGCGGCTCGACCGCCAGGCCTGGTGGCTCGCAGTCGCGGTCGCCGTCGCCATCACGCCCACGCTCACGGCCGTGGAGGCGTTTGCCAGCGAGTTCGGCACCACCCTCGCCGCCGCGCAGCGGCTCTTCGCCGTCATCGACGCCGTCCCGCGCCGCCCCACCCCGGCGCCGGCGGCCCGCACCGACCGGCACGCAGCGGGAGCGGAGGTACAGCTGCGCGGGATCCGGTTCGCGTATCCGGGGCCGGCCGGTGCGACCGTACCGGTCCTCGACCACATCGACCTCGACCTCCCCGCCGGGTCGACGACGGCAATCCTCGGGGTGACCGGCAGCGGCAAGTCCTCCCTGGCGTACCTGCTGGCCGGCTGCCTGTCTCCCATGGCCGGCACGATCATCCTGGACGACACCGACCTCCGCGACATCCCGGAGGACGAACTTCGGCGCCAGGTGGCGCTCGTCGATCAGCGGCCGTTCCTCTTCTCAGGCACCATCGCCGACAACCTCCGGCTCGCCCATCCCGACGCCGACGAGGCCGAACTGTGGCGCGTCATCGACGCCGTGGACCTGGGTGACACCGTCCGGGCACTGCCCGACCGGTTGCACACAAACCTCACCGAGCGCGGCGCCAACCTGTCCGGCGGCCAGTCACAGCGGCTCTCGCTCGCCCAAGCGCTGCTGCGGCGGCCCGCTCTGCTCATCTGCGACGAGGTCACCAGCCACCTGGACGCTGCCACGGAGGCGCGCCTGCTCGCCGGACTCCGCCGAGAACTGGCCGCAGGCACCATCGTGTGGATCACCCACCGCCCGGCGACCGTCCGCCTCGCCGACCGGGTCGTGGTGCTCGAAGGCGGCCGCGTCACCGAAACCCGGTGAGGCGACGGCAGCGCCAGGAAGAACGAGCACTGCGGAGGCCGTAAGTGGATGTGAAGTATGCGCAGGGCCGCAACCCCTGGGATCACTACGTCCAAGGACGATGCCGCGACAACCGCCACAACCTCGAATGAGACGGTAGACCCCGGCCGGGCGTGCATCGTGCGGCCCCGCAGAGCAGAGGTTGCGATTCCTCCATGGTGATGAGCGTCGACCCGCTGTGCGAAGCCTGGTGGGACCTGATCGCCTTGGCCGAGCCACCCCACATCACTGATTCCCGCATGTGCTTCCAGACCCTGCTGTTCAACGCAATCGGGACGACAGGGAGACGAAGCACGTGCGACGCCCGTACAGGACGCTGACCCGCGCCGGTCCGGCGCGGCGCTGGTGGTCCGGCCGGACGGCCTGCCGCTGATCGCCTACCGGGACCGCGTCGACCGGGCGGTCAAGCTGCTCGACTGCCGCACCCGCGACTGTTCGCGAGCCGACACGATCACGGTGTCCGACTCCGGCCCCGGCGGGAGACCGGCGATGGTGCTGGACCGGCACGGGCGGGCACTGGATCTGATGATGACCAGGCTTCTCACCGTGCGGTAGACGGTGAAACGCTTGGGCGTATGGCAGAGGGTGAGAGGCGGTCGCGGCCCGGTGGGCGGACGGCTCGGGTGAGTGAGCAGGTGCTCGCCGCGACGGTGGAGCTGATCGCGCGGCATGGTGTCGCCGCCGTCACCTACGACGCGGTGGCGAAGCTGGCGGGGACGAGCCGGGCGACCGTCTATCGCAAGTGGCCTGAGCGTGACGGTCTGTTGAGGGACGCGCTGATGCGGTTCGCCGAGGAGTCCGTGGCCGTGCCCGAGAGCGGTGACCTGCGTGCGGACATCGTGGAGTTTCTCTGCGCGATCAGTGACACGCTGATCACGCCGACCGGGCGGGCGATCATCAACGCGTCGATCGTGTCGGATGCGGACGATCCCATCCGGCAGCTGGGGCGGGAGGTGCTGGAGGCTCGGCTCGGGGTGTTGCAGCAGCGGATCGACGCCGCCGTGAGGTCGGGTGAGCTGCCGCCGGTGGATGCGCCGTTCTTGAACACGATGCTGGCCGCTCCGGTGTACCTGCTGGTCATGCGGGATCGGCGCCCGATTACGCGGGAGCTCGCCCGACGCATCACCGAGACGGTGCTGGACGGGTTGACCAGCCCCACCCTTAATGAGACGGTTATGTCTCATTAAGCGACGCGCCCACCGGTGCGCCGTCCTCCGACGGACGGGAGACCCTTCATGCCGAGCGACCAGTGGGCCGGACAGGTGCCGCCCGCGCCCTTCGAGGAGTACTCCGAGAAATACGCCGACTTCTTCAGGATGCGCCGCGCGAACGGCATCATCGAGCTGCGGCTGCACACCGACGACGGCCCCTACGTCCACAACTGGGCCGCGCACAACGCGTGGAACCGCGTCTGGCAGGACGTCGGGAACGATCCCGGCAACCAGGTCCTCATCATCACCGGTACGGGCGACACCTGGTTCCAGGGCGACCCCGAGAGAACGTGGGGGAAGCCGATCGCCGAGGAGGAGCCCGACTACATCTTCCAGCAGACCTACGACGGCTGGAAACTCGTCGAGAGCTTCGTCGGCAACCTCGACATCCCGACGATCGCGGCGGTCAACGGGCCCGGCATCCACACCGAGTTCGCCCTGATGTGCGACGTCACGCTGGCCGTGGAGAGCGCCGACTTCATGGACCCGCACTTCCTCGCGGGCAGCCCTCCCGGCGACGGCCAGGCCCTCGCGCTGCAGGCGCTCATGGGGCCCAAGCGCGCCGCCTACTACATCTACGGGGGCAAGTCGATCCCCGCGAAGACCGCGCTCGAACTCGGCATCATCAGCGACGTCCTCCCCCGCGAGCAGCTTCTCGACCGTGCCTGGGAGCTGGCCGAGTTCATCATGAAGCGGCCTCGGTTCACCCGCTGGGCGACCCACAACATCCTGTCCCGGCCGTGGAAGAAGCTCGTGGCCGAGGACTTCGGCTTCCACATGTCGCAGCAGGTGCTGGGGGCCGTCGCGTCCCAGGAGCTGATCCCCATCCGGAGCCTGATCGAGGACGCCGCCGGCCGCAGGATCTGGTGACGTCAGGAGCAGGCGATGGCGATCTTGCCGATGGCGCCCTTGCCGAAAGCGGCGAACGCCTCGTGGACCTGCTCCAGCGGGTAGACGGTGGTGACCGGGACCCGCAGCTTTCCGCGGGCGGCCAGTTCGGCGAGCGTGGTGAGGGTTTCGGCGCTGGGGTCGGCCAGGACCGGGTGGATGGTGGTGCCCTCGACGGCGTCGGCGGGGAGGCCGAGGGTGGAGGCGAGCCGCCCGTCCCCGCCCAGCAGGCCCGCGAGCCGGGTCACGTCGCCTGCCAGGTGCAGCACCGCGTCCACTCCGTCGGGGGCTATCTTGCGTACTCCGGCTTCCAGATCGCCCGCGTAGTCGACGACCTGGACAGGAGCGAGCCCGGTGACGAAGTCGGCCTCCGCGCCGGGGCGTGCGGTGGCGATCACCCGGGCGCCTCGGGCGGCGGCCAGTTGCACGGCGTACGCGCCCACGCCGCCGGTGGCTCCGGCGACCAGGACGGTGTCGCCCTCGCCGACCCCGGCGGCGTCCAGGCTGTTGAGGGCGGCGGTGCCGGCCAGCCCGAGCGCTCCGGCGTCCTTGACCGACAGGCCCTCGGGGATGCGGGCGAGGCCGTAGCCGGCGGGCACGGCGGCGTACTGCGCCAGCGTCCCTGCCTGCAGGACCGGCGTCATGACCACGCCGAACACCTGGTCGCCGGCGGCGAACCCGGTCACCCCCTCGCCCACCTCGGCGACCGTCCCGGCGAAGTCCTTGCCGAGGACGAGGGGGAAGCGGTGCTCCATCGTCTCCCGTACATAACCCGCGGCGACCGCCACGTCGAACCCGTTGACCGACGCCGAGGCCACCCGCACCAGCACCTCCCCGGCGGCGGGGCGAGGGGCGTCGATCTCGGTGACGGCGGGGGTCGCGGGGACGGAATCCAGTGCTACGGCACGCATGAGCAGACCTTTCGAAGTAAGTGGAACGACCTTCCCGCTTTACTCTGCCATAAATGGGCCGGGCGTTCCACATCGGTAGAGTGGAGGCATGGCCCCACCACCCGAACCCGGACTGCGTGCCGACGCCGAACGCAACCGCGAACGCATCCTGGCCGCCGCCCGGCGCCTGTTCGCCAGCGACGGGCTGGACGTCTCCATGGCCTGCGTCGCCCGCGAGGCCGGCGTCGGCAAGGCCACCCTGTCGCGCCGCTTCCCCAGCCGGGAGGACCTGATCAACGCGGTGTTCGCCGACCGGATGGACGCCTACGTCGCCGCCGTCGCCCAGGCCCTCGCCGACCCCGACCCCTGGCACGGCTTCATCCGCTTCGTCCACGACGTCTGCGCCATGCAGGCCGCCGACCGCGGCTTCGCCGAGGTGCTGGCCATGACCTTCCCCGCCGCCAAGGCCCTGGAAGCCCGCCGCGCCGAGGCCTACCACGGGCTGCTCGAACTCATCCGCCGCGCCAAGGCCACCGGCCGCCTGCGCGACGACTTCACCCACCAGGACCTGGTCATCCTGCTCATGGCCAACGCGGGCGTCGTCGCGGCCACCCACACGGCCGCCCCGGACACCTGGCACCGTCTGGTCGGCCACCTGCTGCGCGGCTTCGCCACCCCCGGCACCGACCTGCCCGCGCTGGCGGACGCCCCCAGCACGACAGCCCTCTACCGCGCCATGCTCCGCGCCGCCAAGCCGGCTGACGGACGAGAATGACCCCATTCCAGCGAGGGCACCTGAGCCCGCCCGAACAGCAGGAACTCCTCCGCCGGATCGGCACGACGATCTTCGGAGCGGTCCCGGACGACTGGAAGCGGGTCACCTACGCCATCCAGTCCGTCATCGACCACTCCAGCGCGGAGGTCGTCGTCGAGTGGGCGGACGGGACGAGCCGCAGGGAGCCCATCCCGTCCGAAGTGTTCTCCCTTACGGACGAGCTCCGGGCGGGGATGTACCAGGAGGGCAAGGGCACCTGGTTCACCATGCGGTACGTGATCGACCGGCCCGGCAGGTTCAACGTCGACTTCACGTACGACGAGGACCCGGGCATCACTTTTCCCACCGCGCAGGGCTTCACGACGGACCTGCGGTACTTCCCGCGCGACGAGGCGCACATCCCCGGCCGGCTCCGGGAGAGGCTGCGGGAGGAGGCCGAGGGCCTGACCTGGTGATCGGCTCATCGGAAGGCGGGGATGACTTCGTAGCGCGCCGGATCACAATGACGGCTATGGATCTGCGTGAGAGCTCACACTGGTGACGACTTCACCACTATGTGCCAGAGCGACTTGATCGTCTTGCGGTGCCGCCGGACGATGGCGGCGACATGGTTCAGCGTCTGGAACGACAAATCGACGGCAGCACGGTAAAACAGCATCTGGAGCCCCTGGTTGCGACGGCTCAATGTCGGCGCATAAGCACTAATGGGGGAATTTTCGAAGATGCTGTGCGGCAGATCACCGCTGAGCGAGCCGCCGCCCCCTGAGGAACAAGATGGTGCCGACCGGCGTGAACACCAGGCCCAGTCCGCCGGTGATCAGCGGGGCGAGGAACGCCGACCAGAACGAGGCGATCCGTGCGTCAGAGGGGTTGTCCGGGTCGTAGGCGACAGGTACGGCTTCGCCCTTCGTATAGGCCGGCGGGTTGCTGCCGGTGGAGCTATGGAACGAGTACTGCCTGCCGTCGACCGTGAACTCCACGGTCGGGAACCACGTGGTGCTGCGGCGGGTGTAGCCGTCTTGAGTCCGCGTCGTGCTGGTGCGCGCGGTCAGCTCGACCACGGTCCCGTCCGTTCGCTGGGCCGAGGCCAGGAAACTCGCCGTAGAGACGGCCAGCGCGATGGTGACCCCGAGCAGGACCAGACCGATCAGGCCGAAGATTCCGCCGACGAGGGTGAAGAGCCGTCCGTTGTGCATGGGAGGAGTTTGCCAATACCGGTGCAGATGTTGCAGGGCTTCCAGGAAGCGGGTGAGAGTCGTCAGATCTGCGCTGGGAGCGCGCCGTACGGACGTCCGAGGAGGCCGGGCACTTCTGTCTGCTTTCCGGCCTGCCCAAGCCGAGCGACCCTGCTCGACTGCATGCCGATCCTCTCGAAGATGCTGAACGGCAAGACCGAGTACGACCGCCTCCTATCGCAGGAGCTGCGCGCCGGCTCAGCCTGTCACGAGGCCGAGCTGAACTTCACCACCCGGCAGACGACCGGGGACTACGAGATCAGGCTCCGCGAGGAGGAGAGCCGCCTGAAAGCCGAACGCGGCCGGATCGACCGGACCCAGCGCGTGGACGAGGCGTCCAGGGATGACGAGATCGACCGGCTCGCCCGTACGTTCATGACCGCGATGCCCGAGCGGCGCTGACGTCAGGGGCCGGTTCTCGGGGTGGTGGCCAGGAGGGCGTGGGTGGCCGGGTGACGGGGGGTGGCGAAGACGTCGGCGGTGGGGCCGGTTTCGGCGGTGCGGCCGCTTTCGAGGACGGTGACGGTGTCGGTCCGGTCGGCGATCAGGGGGAGGTCGTGGCTGATGAGGACGAGTGCCAGGCCGTGCTGCTTACGCAGGCGGGTGAGGAGGTTCATGATCGACTCTCCGGTGGTGGCGTCCAGCGCGGAGGTGATCTCGTCGCAGATGAGGACGTCCGGGTCGGCGGCGAGGGCCCGCGCGATGGCGACCCGCTGGCGCTGGCCGCCGGAGAGTTCGTGCGGGTAGCGGTCGGCGAACGCGGGTGGGAGGCCCACCTGTTCGAGCAGGCCGGAGACCCGGTCGCGGAGGTCGCCGGGTGGGCGGCGGCGGTGCAGGCGCATGGGTCTGCCGATGGTGGCGCCGATCGTGCGGCTGGGGTTCAGGGCGCCGAGCGGGTTCTGGGTGACGAGTTGGATTCTGCGGCGCTGTTCCCGGGTGCGGCCGGTCAGGTGGGTGCTGAGTACGGTCCCGGCCAGGCTGATCGTGCCGGAGGTGGCGGGGTGCAGGCCGACGACGGCTCTGACCAGCGTCGTCTTGCCGGAGCCGGAGGCGCCGACGATGCCTGCCGCCGACCCGGGGGCGACGTGGAAGCCGACGCCGTCGAGGGCGGGGGTGTTCCGGTTGAAGGAGACGCGGAGGTCCCGTACGTCGAGGAGCGGGGTGCCGGGGGTGGCACAGGTCCGCGCGGCGGTTTCCTCGAGGAGCGGAGTGCCGGGGCCGGTCCGCGTGGCGGCTTTCTCTAGGAGCGGGGTTCGCGTGGCGGTTTGCTCTCTCGTACGGGCGAGCAGGCGGTCTAGTTCGACTGTTTCGTCCGCGTACTGGCTGACCACCTCGGGGTCGTGGCAGGAGAAGGCGACGGCGAGGCGGTGGTCGTGTGCGAGGCGGCGCAGCAGTGCGGCGATCTCGTCGCGGAGTTCGGGGTGGAGTCCGGCGGTGGGCTCGTCCAGGAGGAGGATTCGCGGGCGGCGGGCCAGGGCCCTGGCTAGGGCGACTCGGCGCTGCTGCCCGCCGGAGAGCGCGCCGGGGCGGCGCAGGGAGAGGCGGCCCTCGTCCGGGAGGCGAACCTCGGCGAGGAGGGCGGCGACCGCGCCGGGCGTGCGGTCGGCGGCGAGTTCGCGGATGAGGGTGCGGACGCGCATCCGTGGGTTGAGCGCGGAGCCGGGGTCCTGGGCGACGTAGGCGAGCAGCGTGGCGCGCAGGGTGCGCAGTTCCCGGTCGGGGAGGGTGAACACGTCGTGGCCGAGGACGTTCACCTGGCCTGCGGTGCGGGTGGTGCCGGGTGGGAGGAAACCCGCGATGGCTCGCAGCAGCGTGGTCTTCCCGGCGCCGGACGGGCCTGTCAGGGCGACGAGGTGGCCGGGGCGCAGGGTGAGGGAGGCGTCCCGGATCAGGAGCCGGCCGCCGGGGGCGGCGACGGTGAGGCCGGTGACGCGGACGGTGTCGGTATCGGGGGTCATCTGACGCTCACCGCCCGGCGGACGGCCGCTGGGGCAGGGGTCATCTGACGGTCACCGCGTGGCGGACGGCCTGTGTGGCGGGAGGTCATCGGAGGGTCACCGCCTGGCGGCCTGACTGTGGGGCGAGGGCGGCGCTGGCGAGGTTGACGCTGAGAGCGAGCATGCCGATCACCAGGCTGGGGGCGACCACGGCCCAGGGGTTGAGGAGGATGCCGGGCGAGTTCTCGCGGATCATCAGCGCCCAGTCGGCGGCCGGGGGTTGCGGTCCGACCTGGAGGAATGCCGCCGTCGAGACCACGTACACCGCCTCCACGAATCGGAGCCCGAACAGTGCGAGCAGCGTGGCCCGCAGGTTGGGCAGGACCTCCCGTACCACCAGGACCCGGAGCCGTTCACCGCCCGCCGCGGCTGCCTCGACGTAGCCGGAGGCGGCGACCAGGGAGGCGGCGCTGGAGACGAGGCGGACCGCGTACGGCAGGCTGAGGACGATCGCGGCGAGGACGACCGCCAGCCTGCCGCCGCCCGGCCAGGACAGTCCGACGAGCAGGATGCCGAGGACGGCGGGCAGCAGGATGACCACGTCGGCGGCGCGTTCCACGACCCGGCCGACCGCCGGGCGCAGTGCCCCGACCGCGCCGATGAGGGCCGCCGTGGCGGTGACGACTGCCGCGATCAGCAGGGCGGACAGGACGAGCTCCCGGCCGCCCGCCAGCAGCCGGCTGAGCACGTCCCGGCCCAGCTGGTCCCCGCCGAGCGGGGCTCCGGCGCCGGGCTCGGCGAACGGCGCGGTGACCGGTGCGTCCACGGCGTGGGGGGCCAGCCAGGGGCCGGCGATGGCAAGGCAGACGAGCAGGCAGGCCGGGAGGGCGCGGAGGAGCGGGCCGGCGCGGTGACAGACGACCCGGCGATCCCTTGCGGACGACATCACCGGCCGCCTTTCGTGGTCCTCGACTGCCAACGGCCGCTTTCTCGTCATCGGACGCCTCCCGTCACCAGGCCCCGCACCAGGTCCGCCGCCAGCAGCGCGCAGGTGATGACGGCACCCGCGAGTGCGGTCACCCCGGCCACCACCGGGGTGTCGCGGTCGACGACGGCGGAGGCCAGGACGGCTCCGACGCCGGGGTAGTTGAAGATGGTCTCGACGACGACGGCGCCGCCCAGCAGGACCCCGGAGGAGGTGGCGAGGCCGGTCGCGATCGTGGGCAGGGCGCCCGGCAGGACGTGGTGGGTGAGGACGCGGCGGGGCGGGAGGCCGTCGAGGACGGCGGTTTCGACGTGCGGGGCGCGGGCCTCGTCGGCGAGGGCGGCCCGGACGACGGTGGTGTTCCAGCCGGTCTGCGGGATGGTGAGGGCGAGGGCGGGCAGGATCAGCATGGTCCAGGAGGCGGGGGCGCCGCCCGCGTCGGTGAGGGTGACGGCGGGCAGCCAGCCGGTCCAGAGGGACAGTACGAGGACGAGCGCGACGGCGACGACGAACTCGGGGATCGCGAAGGCGGCCGTCGAGGCTCCGGACACGACCCGGTCGAGCCGGCCGTCCGGGCGCAGCGCGGCCCAGCAGCCCAGGGTGAGTGACAGGACGGTGGTGAGCAGCAGGGCGAGGCCGCCGAGCAGCAGGGTGTTGGGGAACGCGGCGGAGACGAGGTCGGTGACCTGCTCGCCGCGCGCCGAGGTGCCGAGGTCGCCGAGGGGCAGGCCGGAGATCCAGTCCCAGAAGCGTTCCGGGAGCGGTCTGTCGAGGCCGAGCAGTTCGCGCCGGCGGGCCAGGTCGGCGGCGGTCTCGCCGCGTTCGGCGATGCTGTGCGCGGCGTCGCCGGGCAGGATCTCGACGCCGAGGAAGACCACGGCGAGCAGCACGCAGAGCAGCGCCGACCGTTTGAGCAGGACGAGTCCGGCCCGGGCGAGCAGGGCCACCGGCCGCGCGGTCAAGTCGCCAGCCACGCCTTCTCTAGCTGGACCCGGCCGTAGCCGGGCAGGGTGGGCAGTCCTTGGACGGCGGAGCGGGCGAGGTCGATGCCGTCGGCCATGCCCCACAGCAGGTAGCCGGATCGTTCGTACTCGATCTTCTGCAGCTCGCGGAGCAGTTCGGCGCGCCCGGCCGGGTCGGCGGTGCCGATGGCTTTCTGGTAGGCGGCGTCGAACTCGGGGTCCTTCCAGCCGGTCTCGTTCTGGCCGCTGCCGGAGACCATGGTCTTGCTGGCGAAGAAGACCACGGAGTCGTTGGTGCCCCAGTAGGTCGTGTAGAGGTCGCCGTGGAGCCAGGTCTTGTCCCAGAAGGTCGCCGATTCCTGCTTGACGACCTTGATGTCGACGCCGGCCTCGCGGGCCTGGGTGGCGAAGAGGGTGGCGGATTCGGCGAGGCCGGAGATGTCCTCGGTGGTGAGGAGTTCGTACGTCTTGGACGTGTCGAAGCCGGCCTCCTGGAGCAGCCGCCGGGCCTTGTCCAGGTCGCGGGTGCGTTGCGGGAGGGAGCGGTCGTAGGCGGGGTCGCCGGTGCCGAGGACGTCGTTGGCGACGCTGCCGTACCCGGACAGGACCTGCCGGACCATCGCCTCGCGGTCGACGGCCAGGCGGAGCGCCTCGCGGACCCGGGGGTCGGCGAAGGGGCCGTCGGCGGTGCGCATGACGATCGGCATGGCCATGTCGTTGGGGCGGCGGACGGTCTGGATGTCGGCGCGGCCCGCGGCGGTGCGGGCGGCGACGGCGCCGACGTTGGAGGCGAGGTCGAGCTGGCCGGCGAGCAGGGCGTTGGCGAGCGCCTGAGGGCTTTCGAAGATCTTGACTTCGATGGCGTCGAGGTGGATCTCGCCGCCGTACCAGTCGTCGTTGCGGACCAGGCGGGCGTTGCCGTCGCGGTACCAGTCGAGTTTGAACGGGCCGGTGCCGGGGGCCTTGGCGATGTCCTGGTCGGTGGTGCCGTCGGGGACGACGAAGGTGGTGAGCCGGGTGAGCAGCGGCAGTTCGGCGTTGGCGTAGTCGGAGACGAGGACGACCGTGCGGTCGCCGTCGGCGGTGATGTTGCGGGCTTCGATGCCGGGCAGGCGGGAGGCGCCCGCGGGGGTTTCGCGGAGGCGGCGGAGTGAGAAGACGGCGTCCTGGGCGGTGACGGGTGAGCCGTCGTGGAAGGTCGCGCCTTCGGCGAGTTCGAAGCGCCAGGTCTTCAGGTCGTCGGAGTGGGTCCAGCTCGCGGCGAGTCTGGGCGCGGTGTTGGGCTTGAGCGCGGGGATGGTGAGGGTGTCGTAGAGGAGGCTGAGGATCAGGTAGTCGCTCTCGTTGGACTGGGTGCCGTGCGGGTCGCGGGTGATCGCGCCGGTCCGGCCGAGTGCGCCGACGCGTAAGGTGCCGCCGCCGGTGGTGGTGCTGGGCTGGACGCCGGGGCTGCCTCCTCCGCAGGCGGTGAGCAGCGCGGCGACGCCCAGCACGCCTCCGGCCTGGAGTATTCGACGCCTTGTCAGGTCCACGTGGTCGCCTCTTCTCGGGGTGGTCCGTCATCACAGTAAACGGATTACTTAGGATTGCCTACCCTGACTTTACGGGCGGCCGGAACATCATACTTAGGTAAGCCTTGCCTAAGTCAGGATGCTCGGTTACGTTTCCCTCGGTTACCGGACCCGCCTCCACAGGAACGGACGGTTCTTCATGCCGACGGGAGTCATATCCGTACGCCCGCTCACCCCTGACAGCGTCTCCGCCCTGCTCACGGCGGCCCGCTCCCTGCTCGACGCCTTCGGTTCGGCCACCCACCCCGGCCTGCTCGCCCGGGTCCCGGACGTGGCCGCCGCCCTGGACGACGATCTCCGGCACGCGTGCCGGCCCGCCGACCTGTTCGTGCTGCGCGGCCTGCCCGTGGACGACGCCGCGCTCGGCCCGACGCCGCTCCACTGGTCGCGCGCCGGTGACGCGGGGAGCCTGTACGACGTCGTACTGCTGCTGATCTCCACCGTGATGGGCACCCCCATCGCCTGGCCGGGGCAGCAGGACGGCCGGTTCGTGCACAACATCGTGCCCTCGCCCGGACACGAGGAGGAGCAGACCGGCGCGGGCAGCAGCGTGCTGCTCAGCCCGCACACCGAGGACGCCTTCCACCCCGGCCGCGCGCAGCTGCTGGTCCTGGGCTGCCTGCGCAACCACGACGCGATCGCCACCACGGCCGCCAGCATCCGGCGCGCCCGGCTCGACCCCGCCGACGTGGAGACGCTCAGCCGCCCGGTGCTGCCCATCCTCCCCGACGACGCCTACGCGGAGGCCCAGGCGTACGGCGGGGCCCCGCCGCCGGTGCCGACCTTATGGCCGGCGCCGGACGGGCCCGCCCTCCGCTTCGACCCCGCCTACACCCCGCTGGAGGAGGCCCCCGAGGAGCATCGCGCGGCCTACCGGCGGCTGGAGGACGAGCTCTCCCGCGTCTCCGTCTCGGTGAGCCTGGCCCCCGGCGAGGTCCTGGTCATCGACAACGACCTCGTCGTGCACGGCCGCGTCCCCTTCCGGGCCCGCTACGACGGCACCGACCGCTGGCTCAAGCGCGCCTCGGTCCGGGCCGGGCACCGCGCCCGGCCGCCGGCCGAACGGTCGGAGCACGGCTACGGCCAGGCCGTCGTCGAGGCGTTCGCGTGACCGGCGACGGGACGCTGCGCGTCCTGAGCACCAGCGACCTGGCCGGCATCGAGATCAGCCCGCCCGACGTGGTGTCGGTCGTGGAGCAGGCCTGCCGCGCCCTCGCCGCGGGCCACTCCGACAACCCGCGCAAGCTCACCGTCAAGCCGGACGACGGTCACTCCGTCGCCTACGCCATGCTCGGCCGCGACGGAGTGCGCCAAGTCGTCGCGGTCAAGACCTCGTACAAGCACGGGCTGCGCGAGGAACGCGACCGGCAGCACTACTACACCACCCTGACCCTCTACGACGACCGGACCGGCCTGCCCGTCGCGATGATGGACTGCGGGCGGATCGGCGCGCTGCGCACGCCCGCCGTCTCCGCGCTGCTCGCCCGCGAGCTCGCCGCCCCGGGCAGCCGCACCGCCCTGGTCGTCGGTACGGGGACGCAGGGGAGGCTGGCTCTGCCGTTCCTGCTGACCACCCTGCCGGGCCTGGAGCGGCTGATGGTGTTCGGCACCCATCCGGACGGCATCCGGGCGGTGTGCGAGCGGGTCGGCGCGGAGGTCGTCACCGACCTGCGGAAGGCGGCCGGGGAGGCCGACATCGTGATCGCCGCGGCCGGGCCCGGCACGCCCGCCGCGGTCGAGGACTCGTGGCTGAAGCCCGGCGCGCTGACGGTGCTGGTCGGGTACGGTGTCGCTCCTTCGACCCTGCACCGGGCGGATCGGGTGGTGGCCACCAGCGCCGCCCAGATGCGGGTCACCGGCACCGACCTGGCCGACCCGGACGGGCGGCTGCGCGACGTGGACGCCGAGCTTCCGGCGGTGCTCGCGGGCCGGGCCGCCGGGCGCACGGATCCCGGGCAGCGGATCTTCGCCTACAACAGCGGGCTGGTGGTCACCGACATCGCGCTCGGCCACCGGTTCGCCCAGCTCGCGCTCGCCCAGGGGCTGGGCACGGCGGTGCCGCTGTGGCGGTGACGCTTCCCGCGCTGCTGGGCGAGGAGCAGCGCGCCCTGCTCGCACCCGAGGGCGCGGCGCTGCTGCACGAGCTGCGCCACGGGCTCGGCGGGCCGTTCCACGTGCTGTTCCCGGAGCGGTTCGACGCCAACGCGGCCGACTTCCTCAAGGTGTTCGCCGGCAGCGCCGTCGACGGGCGGGTTTTCTACGCCAAGAAGGCCAACAAGGCGGCCGTCTTCGCAGAGCGGGCCGCGCTGGGCGGTCTCGGCGTGGACGTGGCCAGCCGGGGCGAGCTGGGCGCGGCGCTGGCCGCCGGAGTGCGCGGCACCGGCCTGGTGGTGACCGGGCCGGCCAAGGACGACGACCTGCTGCGCGCCGCCGTGCTGCACGACGCGCTGATCACCGTGGACGCCCTCGACGAGCTGGACCGCCTGGTCCGCCTCGCCGCCGGGCTCGGCCGTACCGCCCGCATACTGCTAAGACGGTTACCGCCCACACAGAGCGGCCTTGATCACGCGGCGCCAGACGCCGCACAGGCGCAGAGCCGGTTCGGTCTGGACGACGGGGAGCTGGAGGCCGCGCTGCGGAGGTGCGGCGATCCCGCCGTGGAGCTGGAGGGGTTCAGCTTCCATCTGTCCGGCTACGACGTGCGTCAGCGTGCCGACCAGGCGGCGGGGCTGATCCGTCTGTGTCTGCGGGCGCGCGGGCTGGGGCTGCGGGCGGACCGGATCAGCATCGGCGGCGGGTTCGCCGTCGACTACGTGACCGCGCGGGACTGGCGGCGGTTCCACGAGAGCGCCCGGCCCGGACATTTCCACGCGGGCAAGACCTTCTCCGGCTACTACCCGTACCACTCGCCGGTCGCCGGGGCCGACGCGCTGCGCGCGGTCCTGGAGACCACGCCGGTCGGCGAGAGCGTCCCGCTGGAGAGGCTGCTGCGCCGTCACAACATCTCACTGCTGGTGGAGCCCGGACGGGCCCTGCTCGACCAGGCAGGATGCAGCGTCTTCCGCGTCCAGGGCGTCAAGGACCGCGACGGCTACGGGATCCTCACCGTCGACGGCACCAGCCTGAGCCTGTCGGAGCAGTGGTTCGGCAGCGAGTTCCTGCCGGACCCGGTGCTCGTGCCCGGGGCGCGGGAGCCGGTCCCGGGGCCCTACCCGGCCTGTGTGGGCGGCGCCAGCTGCCTGGAGACGGACCTGCTGACCTGGCGCAAGATCCCGTTCCCGGTCCGGCCGGCCGCCGGCGATCTGCTCGTGTACGTGAACACCGCGGGCTACCAGATGGACTCCAACGAGTCGCCCTTCCACGAGCTGCCGCTGCCGCCCAAGGTCGTCGTCGACCGCCTTGACCATGCGCGCCCCCGCTGGCGCCTCGACCGCTGAGGAGGCCTCCCGATGGCCGATCCCCTGCACCGGCCGCCGATCGTCCGCCGCGTCTCCGAGCTGATCGGCGCGACCCCGCTCTTCGAGCTCGCGCGGACCGAGGGCGGTGCGCGGCTGCTGCTCAAGCTGGAGCAGTTCAACCCGACCGGCACCGCGAAGATCCGCATGGCCCGGCAGATGATCCTCGACGCCGAGGAGCGCGGCCTGCTCCGCCCCGGCGGCCGGGTCGTCGAGTCCACGTCCGGCAACACCGGGCTCGGGCTCGCCGTCATCGCGGCCGAACGCGGCTACGCCTTCACGGCCGTGGTCGACCGCCACGCCGCCGCCGACAAGCTGCGCGCCATGACGGCCCTCGGCGCGGAGCTGGTCCACGTCACCCAGGAGGGCGACGAGGAGCTGGCCACCGCCGCCCGCGAGGAGTACGCCGCCAAGCTGGCCGCCGATTCCGACAACGCGTACTTCACCGAGCAGCACAACAACCCGGCGAACGGGCTCGGCTACCACCCGGTCGCCCACGAGCTCGACGCCGCGCTGGACGGCCGGATCGACGTGCTGATCGGCGCCGTCGGCACCGGCGGCGGGCTCTTCGGCACCGGCCGCGAACTGCGCCGCACCGTGCCGGACGTGCGGATCGTCGGCGTCGAGCCCAAGGGCTCCATCGCCTTCGGCCCGCCCGCCCACGACTACTACCAGTCCGGCACCGGCACCCCCGAGGGCGCGGCGATCGGCCTGCTGGTCGACTACGACCTGCTGGACGAGGGGGTCAAGGTCGGCGACGTGGAGGCGTTCGGCACCGCCAGGGCCGTCGCCCGCCGGACCGGGCTGCTGATCGGCGGCTCGGCGGGCGGCGTCGTCTTCGAGGCGCTGCGCCGCTTGCCTCACGCGCCGCCGGGGAGCACTATCGTGGCGCTGGTCAACGACGGCGGGGAGAAGTACCTGGACACCGTCTTCGACGACGCCTGGATGGCCGCCCGTGACCTGCTCGACCTCCACCTGGAAGGAGAGATCGACGAGGTGCTGACCAGGCTCCGCCCGCTGGAGGACCGGCGGGTGCACCACTGATGCCCCGCGCCCTGCCCCGCCTGCTCACCGACGGCCGCGCCCTGGCCACCCTCGCCGTGCCGCTGGCGCTCACCCAGCTCGCGCAGGTCGCCGTGACCACCACCGACACCGTCATGATGGGCCTGCTCGGCACCGAGGCCCTGGCGGCGGGCGGCCTCGCGATGGTGATCTTCAACCAGCTCCGCACCATGGGCGTCGGCCTGGTCACCGCCGTGGGCAACCAGGTCGCCGCCGCGGACGCCCGCGGCGACTCCGGGGAGCTGCGTGATCTCGTACGGGCGAGCCTGCTGCTGGCGACGCTGGCCGGGGCGGCGGGGGCGGTGCTCATGGTCGGCATCGGGCACGCCGTGGCCTGGCTCGGGCAGGATCCGGGCGTGGTCGAGGCGGCGAAGCCGGTGATCTACGCGATGGCGCCGGGGCTGCTGCCCTGCCTCTGGTTCCAGGCGATCCGGCAGTTCACCGTCGGGATGAACCGGCCGCAGGCCCTGCTCCGCATCACGCTGGCCTCGATCGTGGTGAACATCGGGCTCAACTGGGCCTTCATCCACGGCGTCTGGATCTTCCCGGAGCTGGGGCTGCCGGGCATCGGCCTGGCCACCTCGGTGGTCTACACGCTGACGTTCCTGGCGCTGTACGCCTCGGCGCGGCGCGACCCCGGCCTCGCTCCCCTGCTGTCGCTGGCCGTATGGAAGACCCGGCCCGCCACCCTGCGCCGCCTGACCGCGCTCGGCGGGCCGATCGCCGCCACCTACGGCTCCGAAGCCGGGTTCTTCTCGGTCGTCGCGCTCCTCGCCGGCAGTTTCGGCACCGCGGCGCTGGCCGCGCACACCGCCGTCAACCAGCTCGTCTACATCGTCTTCCAGATCGCCGTCGGGCTCTCCCACGCCGCCAGCCTCGGCGTCAGCCGCCAGCTGGCCGTCGGCGACACCCCCGGGGCGCTGCGGCTGCGGAACACGGCGCTGGCCTGGGCCGCCGCGGTGATGGCGGTCGTGGCCGTCGTCTACCTGACCGTGCCCCGGCTCGTGCTCGCCCCGTTCCTGGACGCGGGCGACGGCGACGCCACCGGCATCGCCGTCCATCTGCTGCTCGTCGCCGCCGTCCTGCAGTTCTTCGACTGCACCCAGAACATCGGCGTCGGGCTGCTGCGGGGGCTGGACGACACCAAGGGCGGCTTCCGGCTGACCCTCGTCGGCTACTGGCTGGTCGGCCTGCCCGCCGCCGCGCTGCTCGGCCTCACCGCCGGCCTGGGCACCACCGGCATCTGGCTCGGCCTGCTGATCGGGCTCGCCACCACGGCGGTGCTGCTGATGCGCCGCTTCACCAGGAAGGTGGCCGCGACGGCGGTCGCGGCCCCCGCCTGCTAGCCGCGCGGGCGCTTGCCCAGCTCGTCGGTCCAGCCGGACTCCTCGAAGGTGACCCGCGAGACGTCCTCGCCCTGCTCGGACACCGTGTACTCCAGCAGTTCGGCCGTGTCCTCCGCGACGACCAGCCGGAACCGGTACCCGTCGTCGCTCTTGACCGCCAGGCCGACCCCGGTACGCCCGGCCGCGTCCTCGACCTCGCCCTCGGAGACGATGCCGGGCTGGTCGGCGAGGACCCGGAAAACGGCCGCGCGGGTGCCGGGGGTGGTGGGCGCGGTCATCAGGTCGACCGTGGTCTGCCAGAGGTAGAGGTCGAACTCCTTGTCCGGGTCGGGCAGCTCGGCGAACCGCTTGCGCAGCCGGGCCTCCAGCGCCTTCTTCGACGTGGGCAGGTCGCCGACGTTCCGCATGGTGATGTCCATGTTGGGGATGGACAGCGGGCGCGGCAGGTCGTCGTCCACGCTGCCGGCCTTCTTCTCCACCAGCTTCGGCGAGCCGTGCTCCTTCCAGGTGGCCTCGTCCTGCGGCGTGGGGAACCTGACCTCGCGGTCCCGGGTCTTCACCCGGTGGGTGCCGCCCTGCCGCTTCGGCCGCCAGCGCTCCTCGGTCTCGACCACGTACGCGCGGTACGGCGGCCCGTCCGGGTAGATGCTCTCGCGCAGGTCCGCCAGCTTCTTGTTGTACTTCTCGTTGATCGCCACCAGCTCGTCGTCCTCGGCGCCGGTACGGTCGATCTCCGCCTGCTCCTGCCGCTGGAGCTTCCGCACCCCGGCCCAGAACTCCTCCGGCCAGTGGAAGGTGGGCATGGTCGTACGCTGTCGCACGTACCAGTAGTCGCCCGTGGCGGCGGGTTCGCGCAGGGCGGTCTCCGCGGCGGCGAGCAGGAACGTCCGGGCGTCGATCCGCGCGGCCGGCGACGCCCCCGTGCCGCCGGTCGTGCTCCGCGGAGCGCTCGACGTCTCCGCCGCGACCGGCGGGGCGGTCCCAGTGGGCGTGCCGGACAGCACGCCGGTGGCGACGACCACCGCTCCGGCGGCCGCCGCGGCGACGGCGCCGGTGGCCAGCAGGAACAGGGGACGCCTCGGCGCGGGCCGCCGGGCCCGGGTGCTGCCGAAGGCTCGGGCCAGGTCCTGGCTGCGGCGCCGCCGGTAGCTCGCGTCGGCGAGTTCGTCCAGCTCATCGGGCCTGAGCCGGGCGAACATGCGGTCGGTCATGTCTTCCCCCATGGGTGTCAGCTCTCCTCGGCGAACCGCGTCCGGCGCACCGGCCGTCGCGCGGTCGCCGCTTCGTGGCGCAGCCTGCTGTCGAGGCGCTTGCGCGCCCGGTGCAGCCGGACGTTGAACGTGCGTGCCGAGCAGCCCATGACGGTCGCGGCCTGATCTGGCGTCAGGCCGTACCAGGTGACCAGGATCATCGCCTCCACGTCCTTCTCAGGAAGGGCGCGCAGGGCGGAGATGGCCTGCTCCCGGTCCACCACGTGCTCGGCGACATCCCAGGCGACGTGCTCCCGCTCGCCGGTCAGCGCGGAGATCCGCTCGGCCAGGCTCTGCCGCCGGGCCCGGACCTCACGATGCTTGGCCAGCTTGTTGCGGGCGACGCCGAGCAGCCACGGCAGGACCTGCTCGGGCAGCTCGTCGAGTCGCCGCCAGGCCACCAGGAACGTCTCACTGCACACGTCCTCGGCCACCGCCTGCTCGGCGCGGAGCAGCACGTAGCCCAGCACGTTCCGGTAGTACCGGTCGTACAGCAGGGTGAATCGCTCTTCGGGATCGTCCACACCCAGTAGTCCCGCCTGCCACCTCCGGATTACCGCCGGAGCCGAACTTTCCTGTCTAGCTTGACGGCATCCAGCGCAGGGCGGTGGCGGCCCAGGTGTATCCGGTGCCGGCGGCGAGGAGGAGGACGACGTCGTCGGAGGAGAGCCTGCCCAGGCGGGCGGCGCGGTCGAGGGCGAGGAGCGGGTCCACGCCGCTCATGTGGCCGGTGTCCTCCAGGTAGAGCGCGCGGTCGGCGGGCACGCCCAGCGCGGCGAGCAGCCCTTCGTGCATCGAGCGTTTCATGTGCAGGACACAGAGCTGCGCGACGTCGCCGAGCCCGAACCCGGACCGGCGGAGCGCCCCTTCGGCGACCCGGACGAAATTCGGCAGCGAGACCCGGTCCAGTCCCTCCTTCATCGACACCGGGTCGAACACGTCGAGCAGGTGCCGGCCGTTCTTGACGGTCTCCTCGCTGGCCGGTTCGGCGCTGCCTCCGGCGGGGACCCGGACCTGGTGGGCGAAGGAGCCGTCGGTGACCATCTCGCTCCCCAGCACCTCGGCGACGCCGCCGTCACGGGTGAACAGCGCGGCGGCGGCGCCGTCGCCGAAGTTGAAGGCGAACCGGGAGCGGCTGTTGGTGTAGTCGAGCAGGTACGACTCGCGGCTGGCCGCGACGGCGAGCACCCGCTTCAGGTGCGGCTCGGCCACCATCAGGTCGCGGCAGACCCGGAAGGCCACCGGGGTGCCGCAGGAGACGTAGTCGAGCTCCAGGGCGAACGCCCGGCGGGCGCCGAGCAGGTGGGTGATCCGCGGCGCGGCGTGCCACACCGCGTGGTCCTTCCAGGTCGAGCCGAAGTAGACCACCGCGTCCAGGTCGGCGGGGTCGGTCCCGGTCTCGGCCAGCACCTGCTTGCCCGCCTGCGCCGCCATGTCGGTGACGTGTTCGCCGGGCAGCGCGATGTGCTTGCCGCTCAGCCCGAACCGCTCGACGATCACGTCCTCCGGGATGCCGCTCAGGGCCGAGATCTCGGAGGCGGTCATCTGGCGGCGTGGCAGGTAACTCGCCGTTCCGGCGATCCGCACGGTCACGCTTCTCCTCGGGGTTCGGTACGGCGGATCAGGGAGACGATGCCGCCGGGCAGGAAGATGATCAGAACGACGAAGAGCACGCCGAGCACGAACATCGGCTCGCTGAGCGGCCCGCTGACGGTGGAGCCCAGGTCGCCGAGCCGGTGGCTCAGGTACGTGTAGACGAGGCCGCCGATGACCGCGCCCCACAGCCGGCCGGAGCCGCCGAGCACGACCATGACCAGCAGCCCGAGCGTGAAGGTCGAGTTGGTCACCTCCGCGTGGGCGCCGCCGACGATCAGCGCGTAGACCAGCCCGGCCAGCGTCGCCAGGAACGACGACAGGGTGAAGGCCATCAGTTTGAACGCGTACGAGCGCAGCCCCAGCACGGTGACCCGGGTCTCGTTGTCGCGGATGGCCCGCCACACCCGGCCCGGCCGGGAGGCCAGCGCCCAGCGCACCACCACGACGGTCAGCACCAGCAGCGCCAGCGCCAGCCAGTACCGGTACCGGGCGTTGACCACGCCGACCAGCAGTTCGGGCAGTTGCTCGTACGGCAGAGCCAGGCCGAGCTCGCCGCCGGTCACCCGGAACGGGTCGCGCACCACGAAGATGGCCCCGGCCTGGGCGAAGGCCAGCGTCGCCATCGTGAAGGCGATGCCGCCCACCCGCAGTACGACGGCGCCGAGCAGCAGCGGCACGGCCACCCCGGCCAGCACCACGTAGCCGAGCGCGCCGCCGAGGCCGAGGCCGGTGGTGGTCAGCACCACCGCGGTCGTGTACATGCCGATCGCCACGTACAGCCCGTGCCCGAAGGAGAGCAGGCCGGTGAAGCCGAACAGCAGGTCGTAGGTGACCGCGATGGCCGCCATCACGCACATCAGGGACAGCAGGTGCAGCACGCCCGGGCTGGAGAGCGGCCCGTCGAAGAGCAGCGGGAGCTGCACGTCGAGGAAGGGCAGCGCGGCCACCAGCAGGAGCAGGGCCAGCGTGACCGGCCTGACCCACGGGCGCGGGCCGCCCAGGATGCGCGCCGTGGTCACCGTCCTGGGGCGGGTCATCTGGTCCGTCATGTCGCGACCCTTCCGAGCAGGCCCTGGGGGCGGATGAGGAGGATGGCGGCGAGCATGAGCACCACGATCAGGTCACCGGCGCCCACCAGCCCGTAGAAGTTGGCGTACTGCTGGAGCAGGCCGACCAGGATGGCGGCCAGCGCGGAGCCCCGGAACGAGCCGAGACCGCCGATGATCACCACGATGAACGCGTAGATCAGCAGGTTGATGCCCTGCTCCGGCGAGACCGCGTTGTTGATCGCCCCGGTGAGCGCGCCGGCGAGGGCGGCCAGCGCGCCGCCGATGGCGAAGACCAGGGTGAAGGCCCGCCGCACGTCGATGCCGAGCGCCGTCACCATCGCCCGGTTCTCCACCCCGGCCCGGATGATCAGCCCGTACCGGGTCCTGGCCAGGAAGGCCGACATGGCCAGGTACACGGCCACGGCCACCAGGATCAGCAGGAACCGGTTGTTGGGGATGGGGGCGCCGAGGATCTCGGTCGTCTCGTTCATCCAGGCGGGGGTCGTGAGCGGGTGGGCGTCGGAGCCGTAGATCGACCGGATCAGCGCGGTGATCGCCAGCAGCAGCCCGACGGTCAGCAGCACCTGCGGCACGTGCGACCCGTACAGCCTGCGCAGCAGCGTCGTCTCCATCAGCGCCGCCAGCAGCGTGCAGATGACGAGCGCGGCCAGCACGCCGAGGGTGAAGCTGCCGGTGGCGTCCCCGATGAGCCAGGCCGCGTAGCCGCCCATGGTGAGGAACGCGCCGTGCGCGAAGTTGAGCACGTCCATGAGCCCGTAGATCAGCGACAGGCCGGACGCGACGAGGAAGTAGAGCGCCGCCAGGCCGAGCCCGGTGATCGTCAACAGGATGAAGGTGCTCATGCCGCCGCCTCGCTGCGGCTCAGGTATCGGCGGCCGGTCATCGTGCCACCCCCACTCCGAGGTAGTCGCGTGTTCGCTCGTCGTCGTTGAGCAGCCCGCCCACGTCGCCGGTCCAGACGACGCGGCCCTGGTCCAGGACGACCGCGTCCCGGGCCAGGCGGCGGACCAGGTTGAGGTTCTGCTCGACCAGCACGACGGTGACCAGGGACGCGACCCGCGCGAGCGCGTCGGCGAGCTGGGTCACCAGGTGCGGGGCCAGGCCCTGGCTGGGTTCGTCGATCAGCAGGAGGCGGTTGTCGTTGAGCAGCGCGCGGGCCAGGGCCAGCATCTGCTGCTCGCCGCCGGACATCGTCCCGGCCCGCTGGCGCAGGCGTTCGCGGAGCCGGGGGAAGAGCTCGTACACCAGGTCGTAGTGGTGCGGGCCGCCGGGCCGCTCGGCCAGGCGCAGGTTCTCCTGCACGGTGAGGCCGGCGAAGACGTCCCGGTTCTCCGGCACGTAGCCGACGCCCAGCCGGACCACCTCGTGGGTGTGCAGGCGGGAGATGTCCCTGCCTTCCAGCAGGATCTCGCCCTTCCGCGGGACCAGGCCGAGCAGGCCGCGCAGGGTGGTCGTCTTGCCGACGCCGTTACGGCCGAGCAGCGCGGTGACGCCGCCCGAGCGGACCTCGAACGACACGCCCTGCAGTACGTGCGACTCGCCGAGGTGGACGTCGAGGCTGGAGACCGAGAGGACCGTTTCCGGCGTGCTCACAGGGCCTCCCCGAGGTAGGCGGACTGCACGACCGGGTCGGCCATCACGTTGCCGGGCGTGTCGCAGGCGAGCAGGGTGCCGTGGTGCATGACGGCCATCCGGTCCGCGAGCGCGATGGCGACGTCCATCCGGTGTTCGACCAGCACGATCGTGGTGCCGTGGGCGTCGCGTACCTGCCTGATCACCTCGGTCAGCTCCGGCACGTCCTCGGCGCTCATCCCGGCGGTGGGCTCGTCCAGGATCAGCACGGCGGGCTTGCCGACGATGGCGAGGGCCACCTCCAGCTTGCGTTTGCCGCCGTGGGACAGGGACGCGGCGAGGTCGTCGGCGTGGGCCTCGATGCCGACCGTGCGCAGGGCCTCGCGCGCCTGCTCCACGGCGGGGTCGGTGCGGCGGACGCGCCGCCACAGGGCGAGGCTGCCGCCGAGGTGGGCCTGGGCGGCCAGCCGCACGTTCTCCAGCACGGTGAGCGACGGGAACAGGCTGGTGATCTGGAAGCTCCTGGCCAGGCCGAGCCGGGCGCGGCGGAAGACGGGCTCGCCGGTGATGTCCACGCCTTGCAGGTGGATGCTGCCGCTGGTCGGCCGGCGCAGGCCGGTGAGCATGTTGAACAGGGTCGTCTTGCCGGCGCCGTTGGGGCCCAGCACGGCCAGGATCTCGCCGCGCCGGACCGACAGGGAGACGTCGCTGAGGATCTGGACGCCGCCGATCGCGACGCCGAGCCCCCGGGTTTCGAGGATGGGCCGCCCCTCGGGGGGCGCGGTCCCGGGCCGCGCTCCCCCTGCGGTGTCGGTTCTCATCGCTTGATCGGGTTGGCCGGCGGGGCGACCTGGTCGGGCTGGAGCGTTCCGGTGAGCTGCGGCACGTCGCCGCTGAGTGTGGCCTGGAACATCGGCTGGAGCAGGGCGTGGTCCTCGGCGCGGACGGTCATCTCGCCCTTGGGGCCGACGAACGTCCAGCCTTCGAGCCCGCTGATCATCTTCTCCACGTCGTCGCCCTGCTCGATGGCGTGGACCAGCATCTGGGCGGCGGTGAAGCCGTCGGTGTGGAAGATGTCCGGCTTCTTGCCGAGCGCGTCCGCCAGGGCCTTGGCCGGCTCGTTGTCGGTGGCCTCGGCGAAGTAGTGCGCCAGGAAGTTGATCTTGTCTCCGGCGGGGCCGAACGAGCTGAACGTGGCCCGGTCCGCCAGGCCGGTCACCACCTTGGTGTGCGCGAAGACGTCCTGCTGGGCGAGGGTCTGCCACATGTTGGCGGCGGTGTCGCCCGCCCAGGCGACGAAGAGCAGGTCGGGCGCGGCGTCCACGATCTGCCGGGCGAACGGGGTGAAGTCGGTGGTGTTCAGCGGCACCAGCACCGGGGTGACGGCCGCGCCGCCCGCCTCACCCAGGACCGCCTGCACGGCGGCCACGTTGGCCTGGCCGAACGCGTAGTCCTGGGCGAAGACGACGACCTTCTTGCCCTGCACGCCGTCCACCACCGCCTCGGCCACCCGCACGTCCTGCCAGGTCTGGCGGCCGGAGCGGAAGGTGTAGGGGTTGACGCCGGTGATGTCGTCGGCCGCGGCGGCGCCGTTGATGTAGAGGACCTTGTTCTGCGCGGCCAGCGGGGCGAGCTGCATGGCCACGCCGGAGGAGACCGTCCCCGCCAGGATCTTGTAGCCCTTGCCGATCAGGTCGGTGGCCACGGCGGTGGCCTTGGCCGGGTCGCTGGCGTCGTCGTGGTAGGTCACCTCGACGGCGGTGTCGCCGACCTTGCCGGTGCCGTCGGTGGCGTAGTCGAGACCGGCCTTGAAACCCTCGGTGAACTGCTGGCCGTAGCCGGCGACCAGGCCGCTGGTCGAGGTCACCAGGCCGACCTTCACCGCGGCTCCCTCGGCTCCGCCTCCGGTCGCGCCGCCTCCGCAGGCGGCGAGGCCGAGGACCAGCATGGCGGCTATGGCGATGCCGGATCGCTTCATGGACATCTCCTCTTCAAAGGGGGGGTTAGAGGACGAACTGACGGGCCATGACGAGGGCCTCGCCTTCACACACCACGCGCGTCCCGATCGTCGCCACGGTGCGCAGGTCGACCAGTGCCTTCTCGGGGCGGACGGCGCTGATCGTCACTTCGGCTCGCAGGGCGTCGCCCGGCCTGACCTGGCCGTGGAAGCGCATCTCCTGCTTGAGGTACATGGTTCCGTTGCCCGGCAGATCGGTGCCGAGCAGCGTGGAGAACAGCCCCGCGATCAGGGGTTCGGGCACGGCGTCCCCGGTGGTGTCGCCGCTCAGGTCGCGGTATCCGGCCAGGTCCACCTCGGTGAAGGTCCGGTCGAGGTGCGCCCGGCGCCCGACCGCCCGGTCCCACCAGCTGCCCGGCCCGTCCCGGAACGTTCCCGCCTGCGCGGGCGGGGCCTCCGGCGCGTCCGGCCGCGTCCCGAGGGTGGTGACGGCCTCGCACACGGTGGTGCCGTCGCTCCTGGTCACCGTGATGTCCAGCTCGGTCGCCGACCCGCGCGCGGTGACCGTGACGCGTTCGCCCGCCGGGGTCGGCGCCGGGAACTTCAGGCTCTGGGCGGCCAGCTCCGCCCCGGGATGGTGGCGGCGGACGGCGGTGCGGATCAGGGTGAACAGCAGCATGCCGTGCGCGACCGTGCCGCCGAACCGGGTCGTCGCCGCGTACCCGGGGTCCACGTGGATGGGGTTGTCGTCGCCGCTCAGCGCGGCGAACCGGTCGAAGTCATGCTGGCGTACGGTGAACGTCTCGCTCCAGGTGACGGCCCGGAGCCGGTCCTTGAGCAGTTTCCCGGCGGCGTTGCGCGGCAGGGCCTCGACCACCTCGACGTGCTTGGGCACCTTGTAGCCGGCCAGCCGTTCGCGGCAGAACGCGCGCACCTGCCCGGGCTCGATCACCGCCCCCGGCCTGGGGACCAGGCAGGCCCGGCCCGCTTCGCCCCAGCGCTCGTCCGGCACGCCCACGACGGCGGCCTCCGCCACCGCCGGGTGCTCCAGCAGCACGCGCTCCACCTCGGCCGGGTAGACGTTCTCGCCGCCCGAGATGTACATGTCCTTGACCCGGTCGACGATCGTGTAATAGCCGTCCGCGTCCCGCCGGGCGACGTCGCCCGAGCGCAGCCAGCCGTCCTCGGTGAACGCGGCGGCGGTCAGCTCGGGCTGGTTCCAGTAGCCGGGGGTGATGCCCGGGCCGCGGATCAGCAGCTCGCCCTCGTCCGCGGGCTCGCCGTCCGGGCCTGCCAGCTTCACCTCGGCGAACAGCTGCGGCTTGCCCACCGAGCCCGCCTTGGACAGGGCGTGCGCCTCGTCGATGAGGAACAGGGTGGGCCCGGTCTCGGTCATGCCCATGCCCTGCCGTACCACGATGCCCCGGCCGGCGAGCTCGCGCAGCAGCGGCACCGGCAGGGACGCGCCCCCGGACGCCCAGGACCGCACGCCGGACAGGTCGGCGGCGGCGAAGTCCGGGTGGTCGCGCAGGAGCTGGTACATGGTGGGCACGCCGAAGAACGCGGTGACCCGCTCCGCCAGCAGCCGCAGCGTCAGCGCCGGGTCGAACTCGTGCTGCACGATCGCGGTGCCCCCGGCCAGCAGCGTGGGCAGCGTGTAGAGGTTGATGCCGCCGGTGTGGAAGGTGGGCAGCGCGTTCAGCGTCGTGTCGGCCGAGGTCAGGCCGATGGCGGTGCCGATGTTGAGATGGTTGGCCACGGCCATGCCGTACGTCTGGATGACGCCCTTGGGCCGGCCGGTGGTGCCGGAGGTGTAGAGCAGGTACCACGGATCGTGCTCGTCGTTCCAGTACCGCCCGGTGAGCGGGTCCGCCTCGTCGAGTGCTCGTTCGTACGACTCATCCAGCAGTACGGACTTGGCGTCGAGCCGCTCGGCGGCCTCGGCGCGGGCGGTGTCGGCGAGCAGCACGGCGGCGCCGCAGTCGGCCATGACGCCGGCCAGCTCCGGCACCGACAGCCGCCAGTTCAGCGGCACCAGCAGCGCGCCGATCCGGCCGCAGGCGATCAGCAGCTCGATCACCTCGACCCGGTTGCCGCTCAGCACGGCCACCCGGTCGCCGCGGCGGACGCCGAGCCCGTCGCGCAGGTAGTGAGCCGTCCGGCCGGCCCGATCGGAGGCCGTGGCGTAGTCGAACTCACGCCCGGTGAGGGTGTCGGCCAGCGCGGTCGCGCCGGGGCTCAGCTCGGCACGGGCGCCGAGCATGTCGGGCACTTTCACATCCGCTCCCTTGTGGATCCCATGGCTCGGCTCGCGGCGAGGAACGCGGTCATGCCCTCGCGGGCCTCCGGGGTGGTGATCTGCCGGACGAAGGCCGCGCGTTCGGCGTCGAGGCGGGCGGCGACCGCGTCCAGATCGCCGCGGAGCAGGCGCTTGGTCTCGCGCGTCGCCGACCGGCGCTGACCGGCGACGGTCCGGGCGGTGTCCTGGGCGGCCCGCCGGACGTCCGGGTCGATCCCGGTGGCCAGCCCCCAGGCGAGCGCGGTGGGCGCGTCGATCGCGGTGTTGGTGAACTGCACCGCGGCGGCGCGCGCCGTCCCGATCCGCTCCGGCAGCAGCGCCGTCCAGCCTCCGTCGGGGGTGAAGCCGACCGTGGTGTACCAGGGGGCGACGGTGGCCGCCGGGTGCATCAGCACGAGGTCGGAGGCGAGCAGCAGCCCGAGCGACCCGCCGGTCACCGTGCCCTGGACGGCGGCGACGACCGGGGCCGGCAGCCGCATGAGCGCGAGCATCGTCTCGTGGAGCAGGCCGACCAGCTCGTCCGCGTAGTCGCGGAGCTCGTCGCCGTCGCGTTCGGCGAAGGCGCGCACGTCGCCGCCGGTCGAGAACGAGCGGCCCGCGGCGGCCAGCACCACGGCCCGCGCCTGCGAGACGTCGGCGAGCGCCTCGAGCAGGGCGGTCAGCAGCTCGGGAACGAGGCTGTTGTGCCGCTCCGGACGATTCAGCACGAGCGTCGCGACGGAGCCGTCGTCCTCGATGACCACGGGCGGCGCCATCGCCACCTCCTCAACATGAGACGTGATTCACATACAAGCTAGAGTTGTCCCATGGATCGGGTCAAGGGGCTACATGAGAGATGATTCAGCTAATATGTTGAGACCATGACGGACACCGAGATCCTCACGAGCACGCGAGGCACGCCACTCTCCAAGCGAGGGGAGCGCACACGCAGAAAGCTGCTCGACGCGGCGGAGGAGGTCTTCGCCGCGCTCGGCTACTACGACGCCTCCATCGTGAAGATCACCGAGGCGGCGGGGGTGTCACAGGGCACCTTCTACATCTACTTCGAGGGCAAACAGCAGATCTTCGACGAACTGGTCGCCGACCTCAACCGCCGCGTCCGGCACGCCATGTCCGAAGAGTCCTCCAAAGGCCGCACCCGCGCCGAACGCGAACGGCTCGGCTTCGCCGGCTACTTCCGCTTCACCGCCGAACACCCCGCCCTCTACCGGATCATCCGCCAGGCCGAGTTCGTCTCCCCCGACGCCCTCCACCAGCACTACGCCAAGATCGCCGAAGGCTACGTGGAAGGCCTCCGCCACGCCATGGACACCGGCGAGGTCGTCCGCGCCGACCCCGAGGTGCTGGCCTGGGCCCTGATGGGCGTCGGCGAACTGATCGGCATGCGCTGGATCCTCTGGGACGGCCCGGAGCCCAAGCAGATCCCGGACGACGTCTTCGAGGAGATGTACGCCTTCATCACCCGCGGCCTCGGCACCCCCGCCTCGTAACGAAACCCGCGCAGACCAGATGGAGTGAGTGAACGATCACTCGGCGAATGCGCTGAGCACGCGCCTGTCTCCCTGGAGGCATCGTGGACATCATCGGTGCATGGTCTCGCCGTCTCGCCGAGCGCATCGTCCCCCATGAAGTGGATTTCGCCGCCGACGTCGGTCACGCCTACGCGGCCGGCGGAGAGCGCCGCCGCAACCTCTTCTCCTCGGGACGTCCGAGCGAGGCGGGAGGGTTCGCCCCGGGCGCCGGCATCGGAGAGCTCCCCGCCATCCTCGACGGCCTGCGCGCCATCACCGATGTACTCGCGAGCGGCCTGATCGGCAACGCCCTCGCTGTCTACGCCCTCATCCAGTCCCGCCGTGCGGCCCCCTCCTCCGGATCTCTGGGGCAGGACGAGGAACAACTGCTCGACCGCGCCCTCACCGCGCTGATCGAGCAGCTGAAAGGGCATGGCTACGGCGAGGAGAAGGCCGAGGAGCGGGCCTACCAGGTGCTGGAGGCGATCTTCGACCCCGGCAACTCCACGGAGAACATCCGGGAGTTGCTGTCCGCTCTGGCCGCCACCGCCCCCGCGCTCCCACCGCCTCGGCGACGGCCCTCACCGGGGACGATGCTGCCCCCGTGGCTGTGGTTCTACCTGATCGCGTACCTTCTCGTCGGAATGCCGGGACTGATCCACGACTGGATCCGGCAGGCGGACGCGTACGCGACCCTGATGGCGAACAGCCCCACCGGGGTCGCCCGCAATGCGGGGATCCTGCTCAGCGTCGCGACCATCGCCCAGATCTTCCCAGCCCTGGTCCTGCTCGCGGGCATCCTCAGCGTGCTGCAGCCCCGGCTCAACGGCAGGCGAGCGGAGCGACGGCACGCACTGGTGCCCAGTAAGAACCCGGTGATCCAGGAGATCGCCGCGTTCGTGGCCCAGCACGACCCGTCCATCACCGTGACTTTCAGCGAGCACGGCGACCGGCTGGCGCGCATCTACTCATACGGCTGGACCAAGGCACGCATCGCCGTCTTCCGCCCGCTGACGATCCTGTGGCGCTCCGACCATGAGGCCGCCGAGGCGGTCCTGCTGCACGAAATCGCGCACCGCCGCCAGGGCGACCACCTCATCGTCGGCTTGACCAGCCCTTTCGCCTGGATGATCCGCGTCTGGGGGCCGGTCTTCCTGGCGGTCGCCTTCGTACCGATCACCCTGTACGCGGCGTCGGGCGCGCCGGCCGGACCCGAGCTCACCGCGCAGCTTCTGGTCCATTCCACCGTCCCGCTGAGAGTGCTGATCCTGCCGGTGACGGCGCTGTGGCTGGCCGAACTCAGCGCGGACCGGCTAGCCATCCGGCTGCGCGGCGCGGAAGCACTGAAGCGGGCGCTGACGTGGCAGAGGCGGGAAGCCCCCGCCGGCGTGGTGCGCCGGGCCTCCGGGCTGCTCACTCACCCCCGACCGGCCTGCGCCGCGCCGTAGCAGCCGGGCGCTTCGGCTTGACCGGCCTGGCCTTGGCGTGGCCCGCCGCTCTGATCGCCCGGCTCATGCTGTCGTCGTTCGTCGGCCTGCCGGCGTTCATGCTCATCGGCGACAGCCTCGGTGAGGCCGCCGCCCGGGTCCTGCAGAGCATCGCCTGGGCGCTCGCCGACGACTGGCTCATCCTCACCGGGACGGCGGCGCTGCTGATCGCCTGGCCGTTGCTCATGCGCCGGCGCTCAGCCGACGGTCCCAAGCCCTACCTGATCGCGAGTCTGGTCCCCCTGGCTCTGTTGACCGTCGGCCTGCTCTTCGGCACGTCGACCTGAGCGTCAGACGCGTTCGAGCTTGGCGGCCTTGGCCAGGGTGCGGCCGGCCTCCTCGGCTGCGGCGAGGGCTTCGCGGTGCTGCTGGGCGGCGAGGTCGCGCAGGTTCTCCATGCCGGGGGTGCTGTCGGCGAGGGTGAGTTCGCGCTTGATGACGGTGAGGTCCGCCTGCCAGAGGTCGGCGAGGACGCGCCTGAGGTAGGGGGTGGAGTGGTCCCAGCCCTCGCGGGGCGCGCCGGGGCCGTAGCCGCCGCCGATGGTGGTGATCAGTACGGCGGGCTTCTCCTTGAGCAGCGGGGTGGCGGGGTCGGCGCCGGCGATGGCCAGGTCGACCCAGGTCTTGAAGTGCTGGGAGACGCCGTAGTTGTAGAGGGGGACGGCCACGATCGCGGCGTCGGCGTCGCGGAGTTCGCCTGCCAGTTCGGTGGCCAGGGCCAGGGCGTCGCGCTGCTCCTGCGTACGGTCGCCTTCGGGGGTGTGGCGGGCGGCGGTGGCGAGCGCCCAGGCGTCGGCGGGGAGCGGGTCGGTGCCCAGGTGGCGGCGGGTCACCTCGCCCGCCGGGTGGGCGGATCGCCACTCGGCCTCGACGCGGTCGGCGAGCTCGGCGCTCGCGGAGGTGTCCGGGAAAATGCTGGCGTCAAGCCGGAAAAGGCGCATGAGTCACTCACTTCGGTCGAAGGTAAGCGCTCCCGCAGACGGCGGGGCACGGTCGCGCGCGGGTGCTGCGGACCCCGCGTCTCTCACATGCTAAACGGACTTCACCCCGCTTAGATTCCCCGGGTAGATTGATCGCGTGAACTCGCCCGTCGTACCCCTCGGCAAGCCACGCGGCGAGCGCGCGGACGCGGCGCGCAACCGCGAGCACCTGCTGGCGACCGCCCGCGCCATGATCGCCGAGCACGGGACGCGGAAGGTGACGATGGACGCCCTGGCCGAGCGCGCCGGGCTGGGCAAGGGCACCGTCTTCCGCCGCTTCGGCACCCGGGCCGGCATCTTCCAGGCCCTGCTCGACGAGGAGGAGCACCGTTTCCAGGAGCGGGTGCTGTCGGGGCCGCCCCCGCTGGGCCCCGGCGCCGGCCCGGAGGAGCGCCTGATCGCCTACGGCCGCGCCCGCATCGCCTTCCTCGTGGAGCACCACGCCATCGCGCGGGCCGCGCTGGACCGCGCCCAGCCGATCCCGGTGGGCGAGGTCGCCATGACCCGGCCGCACATCCGCATGCTGATCGGGCAGGCCGGGCTGTCCCTGCCCCACCCGGACACGCTCGCCCTCCAGCTCACCGCCGCGCTGGAAGGGCCGCTGCTGCTCTATCTGTCGATGGACGAGGCCACCGCGCCGCCCGCCGAGGAAACCGGACATCCGCTGGCCGAAAGCTGGCAGGCGCTCGTCGAACGCGTCTTCCAGGCCGGCTGAAATTCACCCGGGGAATGGCGACACAGCGCCATTGACGTTGCCCGTGCTTTCGGCCGGGATATACGCTCGGCGGCGATCTCGAAACGGGGGCGGCAGTGCGCAGAAATCGGATTCGGCTCGCTTTGATCGTCATGATGACCGGGTTCGGCCTAATGTCAGCCGGTATTGCGGCGGCCGTACCGAGACCTCAGGAGCCTTCCGAACTCGCCCGGCTGCTGGGCGCGGACCTCGGCACGGTGATGAGCACGGTGCCGGGCGTCGTCTGCGGCAACCGGCTGGTCAACTACAACTCCCCGATGCCCGATTCGCCGACGAAGTGCGTCAACGGCGCGGAAAACAGCGGCAACTCCACGAACAGCGGGAATTACCACAGCGAAGGCGACCCCATCAACAGCGGTAACTTCTCGAACGTGAACGGTTCCACGGAGAGCAACAACGCGATCGACGGCAGCGGCAACATCGCCAACGGATCCCAGTCTCTGCGCCGGGGAAGGTGACATGCACATCGCCGCTCTCGCCCTGGCGCTGCTCGCGACGGCCACCCCGGCCACTCCGCACGAGCCCGTGACTTTCCACCACGCGGCAGGCCACCACAAGGGCAAGAAGAATTCCCGGAACCGGGGCAACTACTGGAATCAGGGAAAGTCCGTCAACAGCGGCAACTTTTCGAACGTGATCGATTCGTACAAGTCCAATAACGACTACAGCGGCAGCGGGAACAACGCCAACGGCCCGCAACGCCTCACCGTACGGACCAAGAATCGATAGTCGTCAGGGCCGCAGCAGCGCCGCCACGCCGTCGTCGCCCCGCTCGGTGAGGATGTCGGTCGCGCCGAACTCGCGGGCCAGCTCCTGCCGGGGCGCGTGGCGGCTCATCGCGACGATCCCAAGGCCGATGCGTTCTCGACTGGTGAGACGGCCCCACCCCTGGCCCGGGCAGGCGGAAGAGGGCACCCCGCTGGAGAGATGACAAACGCGACCC
>NZ_JBFAOH010000028.1:0-75978 GCF_040675175.1 Nonomuraea sp. NPDC049649 | reverse complement strand
TACAGGCTGGGTCACCGCATCGAGCGGCCAGGGAGGCGAATGCCTGGAAGCCAAGCACCTGTCCGACGGCCGTGTCGCCCTGCGTGACACCGAGCAGCCGGACGCCGAGCCCTGGGTTCTTCGCCGGGCCGTCTGGGACAAGTTCGTCGCCGGCGCGAAGAACGGCATCTTCGACTTCTAATGCAACGGCTCCTCGGCACCCACCGAGGGCCGACACCCGAACTCAGGCGAGCTTGTACTTCCGCTTGATCGAAGTGGCCTGCGTGCAGCAAAGCCCCCGGCTCCACCGACCAGGGGCTTTGCGCATCGCCGCAGACGACCTGCTGACGCGATCAGCAGCGCGCCTTGAGAGTATCGGCCTGCATGCCAAATTTTTCAATATACCTACCGCTCCAGTCGGCCAGACCTATTTGACGCTTTTCATTCGTATCACTGTCTACGAAACACCCTGTCGCCTGAGCCTCGAACGAACCAATTCGATTTTGCAGATGTTTCGGGATGGGGCCATCCTTATCCTTCCCAGGAGTCCACATCCACACGTCTCCCTTGAAGCCCTTACCAGGCCAGAGGCATATGGACCCTTTCGTACAGATCGGGTGCGGGTTGCTATCGGTATTGTTGTAGACGTTGCCTTGGCCGATCACGTTGCCATCGCCTGTCACGTTGCCTTGGCCGACCACGTTGCCCTCACCCACTACGTTGCCTTCACCAATCGTGTCGCCCCGCCCGAGCCCTTTCTCGTTACTGGGAACAGTGCTGGCAGAGGTGCTGGGTTTCTGGTCAAGGGCAGTAGTGACTGCAGCGCCAGGAGGTTCATCCAGCATGTACAGAGCTACGGAGGCAGCCCCGAAGGCCAAGACCGCAGCGGCCCCTACCGAAACGGACATGGTTCCAGCACGCAAGTTGCCGGCAGAGGCTTCAGTCGCGGGAATAGCAGTCGCCAGGAAGTAGCCAAAAACGACCACGAGCAGCGAGGATCCGATTGCTGGAATGAGCCACCAGTGGGACAGTTCGCTTTCGCCGAAGATCTTGTTGCAAGCCGCTGCACTAATGACTGCAGCCAGGGCGGCTACGATGAAGGCGACCCATCGCTGAGGCTTCTTAAGATGAACCTTCATGCGGCCATATTGTGGTGAGCTACATCGGAGCCCGACCCCTCCACCCGAAGTGTTACCGCACCGTAATTTTGAATCACGCAACCGTGCCAAAACAGGGCGCTTTCATGAAAAGGGCATCCCAAACCTCACTTTAGGCCGTGAATTGAGGGATGGTTCAGGATCTGCGACTGGTGCGGCAGTTGCAGACCGTTGTGATCATGGTGTTGTTATTGCGTAGACGTGCCATCGCTGGTGGCAGAGGCGCGGAGCCGCCGGTCTCAAAGGTTCGCCGTTGGTTCGGCGGTTTCCACCCGGTGTCACGCGCTCACCCCGGCATGCTTGCCGTATGGCGGATACCACACGCATCACGGTGACCTTGCCGAGCGACCAGGTTGCCGAGCTCAGAAAGCTCCCCGGCAGTGTCTCCGGTTTCGTCGCCGAGGCGGTGGCGCGCCGGTTGCGGAGCCAACTCCTCAGCGACGGCCCGCGGTGTCACCAGGCGATCACCTCCGCCATTCAGACCCCGGACATGATCAGGCAACGGCTGGAAGCTCTCCGGTCGCTCGGCGGCGGCGCGAGCCGTGATGACGTCGTCGCCGAGGTGCGGAAGATCCGCGAATCGTGATCGTCATCGACAGTTCGGCACTCGTCGAGGCCCTGGCCGGAGCCTCCCCGTCAGACCCACTGCTCGCACATGTCGCCGGGAACCGGCTCCACATCCCCCACCTGCTCGACTACGAGTTCCGCAACGCCGTGCACGGCCTGCTCCTCGGCGGGAAGATCAGCCCGGCCCGCGCCGAGGGAGCACGGACGGTCAAGGCGAGCCTGCCCTTCACCCGCCACGACGACGACCTGACCGCCGACCGCGCCTGGGACCTGCGGGCCAACTTCAACGGCTACGACGCCACCTACGTCGCCCTGGCCGAGGCGCTGGACTGCACTCTGGTCACCACGGACGAGAAGATCCACAAGGCCGCGCGCAAGTACATCAACGTCGACCTCTGCTGATCAGCCGCCGTGTCACCCCTCACGGCTTGTTCTCGGCCTGGGAGACGATGGCGGCGATGCTCTGGGCGAGGCGGGGGCGGGGCAGGTCGGACGGGTCGCGCCAGACGTAGCAGCCGTCCTGCCGGAAGTCGCCGGCGCGGAAGGCGAAGCAGAAGTCGGCGTGCAGGTGGGCGGGTTCGCCGGTGCAGGGGTCGGCGGGGATGTCGAGGACCTGGATGTCGACGGGGACGGGGTGGGGTTCGGGGGCGGGGACGGCGCGGGTGGCGGGGATGCCGGTCTTCTCCAGTTCGCGCAGGGCCGCGGCGTAGAGGCTGTCGTCGTCGGGTTCGACGTGGCCGCCGGGCAGGAGCCAGCGGTCCGGCGACGGGTGGTGGATCGTCAGCACGCGGCCGGCGTCGTCGACGGCGGCGACGCTCGCGCTCACGTGCAGGGGCATGGTCTCGCACGAGGCGAGGTCCTGCTCGCGATCGAGCGCCTGCGCCAGGGCTGCGGCGTCGGCGGCACGGTCGGGGTGGGCGCCGAGATAGCGTGTCAGCACGGCCACGATCTCCCCGCGGGTCACGGTCATGGCCCCATGGAAGTTGGTCGGCCGGGGTCACCGCAAGCGATTGCCGGACACTGGCGGAAAGCTCCCACATGCCCGACGCGCCCCCATCTGACCTGGAAAGACGTGCCCTAACTCCGGGAGCGGGCGCCGGTGATGCGGCGCAGGACGTCCCACCAGAAGGGGGCGCCGAACAGCAGCGCCACGAACGTCAGCAGGAAGCCGGGCCAGCGGCTGGGCGTGGTGAGGCGGTCCCACCAGGCGGCGCCGTTCCAGTGGAAGACGGGCTCGCCCTCGGCGGGGACGGAGACGCTGATGATCGCCTTGTCGAGGATGCCGAGCAGCGCGGGCTGGCTGAGCGTGTCGGTGATGCACGGCACCGGGTCGGCCTGCTCGCACCGCGCCTTCAGCTCGCCGTACGCCTCGGGGCCGGTGACGGCGGTGACGGTGGCGCGGTAGGCGTTGTCGCGCAGCAGCGTCTTGCCGTACTCCAGCGCGTCGACGGTGAACAGCAGCGTCACCGCCAGCGCGAGCATGGCCACCACCCACCGGACGTACCGCTTGTAGAGCAGCGACAGTCGCTGCATCTCGCCGTCGAACCAGGTCTCCACGCCCTTGCGGAACCGGTCGAGGTCGCGCTGGGCGGTCTCCCACACGCCCTTGAGGTGGCCGTGGAGCGGGCTGCCCGCGTCCTTGAGCTTGGCGAGCAGCCCTTCGACGCCGCCGGGCTCGGTCGCGGCCAGCTCCATCACCGCTCCGGAGAAGCGGCCGGGCGGCAGGTCCGCGATACTGGTGCGGCCCCGCGTGGGGTGGTCGATCTCCCGTACGCGCTCGTACAGCGACTGCGTGAGGCCGTCGTCGGCGGCGGGTTCGGGTGGCGCGGGACGGGTCTCGTGGGCGGGGCGCGGGTCGCGGGCGAACGGCAGCGCGGCGAAGACGTCACGCGCGCCCGACGGCAGCCAGGAGCGGCCCTTGGGCGCGTCGTCGTCGAGCGTGTCGCGCAGGTAGGCCCAGAGGAACTTGCTGCGGATGGCGAGCAGCCGGACGATGGCCTCGTTGAGCCCGCTGACGAGCAGCGACAGCAGCAGGAAGGCCAGCACGAGGCCGAGGGCGAGGTCGAGGTAAGCGGATAACATCCGGGCCTTGATACACCCTGCGCCGCATCGGCCGCAACGGTCAGCCGCCGTAGAAGACGCGGTCGACGACGCGGCGGGCGCGCCGGGTGACGCGGCGGTAGTCGTCGAGGAAGTCCTCCGACGCGTCGGGCGGGTAGCCGAGGGCGCCGGCGAGGTGGCGGCGTTCGCGGGTGCTCGCGGGGACGCTGTCGCCCGGCCGTCCCTTGACCAGCATGATCGCGTCGCGTACCCCGGAGGCGCACCGCCAGGCGGCGGCCAGCGCGGTCTCGTCGGCCGGGTCGAGCAGTCCTTCGGCGACGGCGGCGCGCAGCGCCTCCAGCGTGCGGGTGGTACGGAGCGAGGGCCGTTCGCCGGCGTGCCGGAGCTGCAGGAGCTGCGCCACCCACTCCACGTCGGACAGGCCGCCGCGGCCCAGCTTGGTGTGGAGGGCGGGGTCGGCGCCGCGGGGCAGCCGCTCGGCTTCCATGCGGGCCTTGAGTCTCCTGATGTGGCGTACGGCGTCGTCGGTGATGCCGCCGGCCGGGTACCGCAGCTCGTCGATCATGGCGATGAACGCGGCGCCCAGCCCGGGGTCACCGGCGGAGAACCGGGCGCGCAGCAGCGCCTGCGCCTCCCACGGCGCCGACCAGCGGGCGTAGTAGGCCCGGTAGGAGGCGAGGGTGCGCACCAGCGGGCCCTGCCTGCCCTCGGGCCGCAGGTCGGGGTCGATGAGCAGCGGCGGGTCGGGCGCGGGCAGGGCGAGCAGCCGGCGCAGTTCGTTGGCCACGGCGAAGGCGGCGTCGGTGGCGTCGCGCTCGTCGGCGCCTTCGGCCGGGTCATGCACGAACATGACGTCGGCGTCGCTGGCGTAGGAGGACTCCATGCCGCCGAGCCGGCCCATCGCGATGACGGCGAGCCGGGTGGGCAGCTCGCCGCGCCGCTCGGCCGACACCTTGCCCGCGGCGGCGTCGAGCGCGGCCTGGAGGGTGACGTCGTTCAGCGCCGACAGCGCGACGCCGACCTGTTCGATGTCGATCAGCCCGGACAGGTCGGCCACGGCGATGCGGAACAGCTCGCGGCGGCGCAGCGCCCGGACGGCGGCCACGGCGGTCTCCGCGTCGTCGGCGTAGCGGGACACGGCGGCCGACGCCTCGCCCAGCAGCGCCTCGGCCGGGCGGACGGCCAGGTCCTCGTCGTTCCCGAGCAGCGCGACTGCCTCGGGGGCGTGCATGAGCAGCTGGGTGGCGTACCGGCTGGTGCCGAGGATCCGCGCCATGCGCCGGGCGACGGCGGTCTCGTCGCGCAGCAGCCGCAGGTACCACGGGGTGGTGCCGAGCTTCTCGCTCACCTGGCGGAAGCCGAGCAGCGCCGCGTCGGGGTCGGGCGTGTCGGCGAACCAGCCGAGCATGACCGGCAGCAGCGTCCGCTGGATCGCCGCCCGCCGGGAGACGCCGCTGGTGAGGGCGGCGATGTGGCGGAGCGCGCCCTCCGGGTCGACGTAGCCGAGCGCGCCCAGGCGGGCCTCGGCGGCGGCGGGCGACAGCCGGGTCTCGCTCTCCGGCAGGCGGGCCACGGCCTGCAGCAGCGGCCGGTAGAACAGCTTCTCGTGCAGGCGGCGGGCCTGGCCGGCGTGCCGCTTCCACCGGGTGGTGAACTCGCCGACCGGGTCGGCCTGCATGCCCAGCGCCCGGCCCAGCCTGCGCAGGTCGGCGGGGTCTTCGGGCAGGGTGTGGGTGCGGCGCAGCCGGTGGAGCTGGAGCAGGTGCTCCACCTGGCGCAGGAACGTGTACGCCTCGGCCAGGCCGCGCGCGTCCTCACGCCCCACGTACCCGCCGCGTGACAGGGCGGCCAGCGCGGGCAGCGTGGCGCGGCGGCGCAGCAGCGGGTCGAGCCTGCCGTGCACGAGCTGCAGCAGCTGCACCGCGAACTCGATGTCGCGCAGCCCGCCGGGGCCCAGCTTGATCTGCCGCTCCCCCTCGGAGCGCACGTGCTCCTCCACGCGGCGGCGCATCGCCTGGACGTCCTCGACGAAGTTGTCGCGGGTGGCGGACGTCCAGACCAGCTCGTTGACCGCGGCCGTGTACTGCTCCCCCAGCTCCAGGTCGCCCGCGACGGGCCGGGCCTTGAGCAGCGCCTGGAACTCCCACGTCTTGGCCCAGCGCCGGTAGTAGGCCAGGTGGCTGGCGAGGGTGCGCACCAGCGGCCCCGAGCGGCCCTCCGGGCGCAGCCCGGCGTCCACCTCCCACAGCGCGCCCTCGGGGGTGGCGGCCGAGCAGGCACGCATCATCGCCTGGGCGAGCCGGGTGGCGGTGCGCAGCGCCTTGGTCTCGTCGGCGCCCTCGCGCGGCTCGGCGACGAAGATGACGTCCACGTCGCTGATGTAGTTGAGCTCCCGGGCGCCGCACTTGCCCATGCCGATCACGGCCAGCCGGGCATCGGCGGGCTCGACCTCGGTACGGGCGATCGCCAGGGCGGCTTCGAGTGCGGCTCCGGCGAGGTCGGACAGTTCGGCGGTGACCTCCTGGAAGGTGGCCTGGCCGGTGAGGTCGCGGGCGGCCAGGTGGGCGAGCCGGGTGCGGTAGGCGATCCGGAGCTCGACCGCCGCCTCGGAGCCGGTGGCGCGCGGTTCGGGGTCGCCCGGGTCGGCGCCGACAGCTCGCAGCAGCTCCGCCCTCGCGTCGCCGAGCGCGGGCAGGGCCAGCGTGGCGAGCCGGTCGGGGTGGCGTACGAGATGGTCTCCGAGTGCGGCGCTGACGCCGAGCACGGCGAGCACCCGCTCCCTGAGCGCGGGGTCGGCGCGCAGCCGGTCGAGCGCGGCGGGCTCGCGCTCGGCGAGCCGGGTCAGCGAGGCCAGCGCGAGGTCCGGGTCGGCGACGTCGGCGAGGGCGTCGAGCAGGTCGCCCTGCTCCACCCCGGCCTCCTCGACCAGGCGGGCGGCGGTGGCGGCGTCGGCGAATCCGAGCCGGGCGAGACGGGCGGCGGTGGACTCGATCCTGGGCACCCCTCCAGAGTGACAGACGGGCCCGCCCGGCGGCGGCCTAGGATACGCGGTGTTTCCGGGCGGGCCCCTCGCCGTCAGGCGCCGCCGGAGGGTGCGAGGGCGGAGGCGCGGACGACGCGCGCGAAGGCCTCGGCCACCGGGCGCCAGGTGGCCCGCAGCGTGGGCGCCGCGGCGCGGACCTGCTCGGTGAGATGCTCCTGGCCGGTGCCGGCGGCCCAGGAGGCGAAGATCTCCGGCGTGGCCTCGGGGTGGAACTGGACGGCCCAGGCGGCCTCGCCCAGCCGGTAGGCCTGGTTCGGGTAGCGGTCGCCGGTCAGCAGCGGCACCGCGCCCGGCGGCAGCTCCGTCATCGCGTCCCGGTGGAACTGGACGGCGGGCGCGCGCCGGATGCCCGCCATCAGCGGGTCGCCGGCTGCGGCGGGCAGCGCGGCGACCTCGCACACGCCGGCCTCCAGCCCTGCGGCGCCCCGCTCCACGGTGCCGCCGCAGGCCGAGGTCAGGAGCTGGGCGCCGAGGCAGACGCCGAGCGTGGGGGTGCCGTCCTCGACGGCGCGGCGCAGCAGCGCGCGGGTGGCCGGCAGCCAGGGGAAGCGCTCGTCCTCCCAGGCGGCGGCCTCGCCGCCGAGCACGATCAGCCCGTCCGCCGCCCGCTCGGGGATCTCTTCTCCCTCGTACGGCCGGACGACGTCACACGGCAGCCCCAGCCAGCCCGATAGATAGCCGAGCGGGGCCGCGGCCTCGTGTTCGATCACGGTGATGCGCATAACACCCAATGTAAATGTCGGTTTGTCCCTAAAATTCCGGCATGAGGATCGAGGATGTCGACGGCCTGCGGATCGCCACGTTCGGCGCCGGGCCACGGATGATCGTGGCGGTGCACGGGATCACGGCCTCGCTGATGGCCTGGGCGGCGGTCGGACGACGGATGCCGGACGGCTGGTCATTGGTCGCGATGGACCTGCGCGGCCGCGGTCACAGCGCCGGGCTGCCCGGACCGTACGGGCTGGACCGGCACGCCGAGGACGTGCTGCGGGTGGCCGAGCACGTGGGCGCCGGCCCGGACGCGGTGCTGACCGGCCACTCCATGGGCGGGTACGTGGCCGCGCTGGCCGGGGCGCGGCGGAAGTTCGCCCGGGTGGTGCTGATCGACGGCGGCCTGCCGCTGCCGCTGCCGCCGGGCATGGACCCCGACGAGGCCATGACCGCCTCGCTCGGCCCGGCGCTGGCCCGGCTGCGGCAGACGTTCCCCTCGGAGGAGGCGTACCTGGACTTCTTCCGCGCGCACCCGGCCTTCGCCGGGTTCTGGAGCGCCGAGGTGGAGGAGTACGTGCGCTACGACCTGACCGGGCCGCCCGGGGCGCTGCGCTCGCGGGCGGTGCCGGAGGCGGTGGCCGCAGACGGGCGGTGGGTGCTGCTGGGGGCGGCGCGGCTCGGCGAGGCGCTGCAGGCCGTCGAGGCGCCGCTGCACCTGCTGCGGGCGCCGCGCGGACTGCTGAACCAGGACGTCGGCATGCTCCCCGACGCCCTGACCGTCCCGTGGCTGGCCCGCCTGCCGGGCCTGAAGGACGAGGTGGTGCCGGACTGCAACCACTACACGATCTTGTTCGACGAGCGCTGCGTGGCGACCCTCGCCGAACGTCTCACTTCGGGATGATCCAGGTGGCGTTCGCGGCGGCCACCAGTGTGCCGTCGACCTCGTAGATCGCGCTCTGGCCGAACAGCTTGCGGCCCTCGCGGCCGGTCGTGCGGCCCACCACGGAGTAGACGCCGCCCGGCGTCACCTTGCCGTGGAACCGCACCGCCAGCCGCCCGAGCAGCGCCGACTCGCCCGGCCGGAAGTTGGCCCAGCCGGTGACGCAGTCGAGCGCGGCGCCCACGACCGAGGGCGGCACGCCGTCCTCCTCCGCCACCGTGAACGGCACCCGCCACCCCGCGGCGACCACGCCCTCGCGGCCCTCGACCGGGCCGGGGAAGATCCGCAGGCCGTCGCCCGGCTCGCGGAACCCGCAGGCGAAGCACTCGGGGAAGGCGTGACCGCGGGCGCCGGGGAAACCGGCCTCGGCCCGCGCGGCCTCGGTGAAGCTCACGAACGGCGGCGCCGGGACCTCCTGGGCCACCGGGATGGCCTGGACGAGCGTCCGCTCGCCGTCGTGGAGGGATACGGAGTTGGCGACATGTTCGAGTTTGAGCTCGGTGCCTAGGGGCGTCGGGGCGCGCAGCGTGACCTCGACCGCCGATCGCCCGCCGTTCAGCGCGTCGGCGAGGGTGCCGGCGAGCCACCCGCCGTTGGCGGACCGCTCGGGACCCCGGAAGCGCTCGGGAACGGTCAGTACGGTCTGCAGGGCAGCCGTTGTCATGCAACACCCTCCTTGATCGCGCACTAAATGCGACGATGTCCCAAAATGTCCTTTTGAATGGGCCGATAGTACTCGACCTTCTGATCAGGCAGTCCTTGGGGCCTACGACACGACATAACGTCATCTGCCGGGGCCGGACTTCCCCATCGGACGCCGGGTCGTGCGAGTGCCCGCGTTCTCGGATGGGAAACTCCAGGATCAGTAAAAGATACGGTCCAAACGTTGCGGGCAGGTGACTTCCGCATGGAAGTGATGTTGCTCACGTTCCGGCGGTCTCAGCCCTCCTCGCCGGAAAGGGCGATCCTGGACGCGATCACGTACTCGATCGTGACCTTCCGGTACTCCTCACCTGCTGTGACCCGATCGGGCAACCGCTCCCTGCGGCTCCCGGACCCGGACTCCTCCCCCGGCTCGCCGTCGAACCGGACCTCCGTCTCGGGTGCTTCGGCGAACCTGAGCCGGTCAGCCCTGACGGTGGCGGTGAACAGGACGTCGGCCTGCTCGCGGAGCCGGCGGCTCGGACGGCGATCGCTCACGACCGCTCCGTCGCCTTGTGACGAAGCCGCTGGGCCAGCTCCGACAACTGACGCGCGCCCGCCAGCCTCGCCGCCTTCCTGAGATCCCGGAAAGCCGCCTTGAGATTCACCCGTTCCAACCCGCCCGCGATTTCGGCCCCCGCCTTCGCGACTCGCCCCGACCGCCCCCTCGACCTCGATCCGGTGGGTCGTGACTCAGCCTCAGGTCGGGCGGACTCGGCTTCGGCCACAGGCTCCGACGCGGACGCTGACGCGGGCTCAGGCTCGGGCTCCGTCGGGGAGGCGGGTGTGAATTTCGGCTCGGCCTCAGCCCCGGGCTCGGACTCGGGCTCGGACTCGGACTCGGGCTCGGATTCGGGCTCGGGCTCGGGCTCGGGCTCGGGCTCGGGTTCCGGCGTCTGCTTCGGTTCGGGTGAGGCAGGTGTCTCGTCGGTCGGGGTGGGTGGGGTCTCGGGGGTGAGCGGCAGTTTGATGTCGCGGGCCGCGTCCGTGGCCGAACGGACGGCCTCGGGGGCCGCGTCCGTGGCCGAACGGACGACTTCGGGGGCCGCCTCGGTGGCTGAGCGGACGGCTTCGGGGGCCGCCTTGGTGACGTCCCGGACGGCGCCTGCCGCCTCGCCGACGGTGCGGGTGATCAGTTCGGGGTTGCGGTCGATGGTGCTGAGGACGTCGCTGATGATCTCGGCGACGTTGTTGAGGCGTACTTTGAGCATGGCCTGGGCGTCCACGCCCTCGATCTCCAGCTCCACCCTGCCGAGGACGGCGTCCACGCCGACGTGCAGCCGGAGCAGGTCGAGCACCTCGGCCTCCAGCGAGACCCGCGCCCGCAGGTCCTCCACGTCGAGTTTGATCCGGTCGACCTGGACGGCCGGGATGTCCAGCAGGACGTCCGGGTCGGAGGTGTCGTCCCGCTCCTGCCTCGTGTAGAGCAGGTCGGGGTGTTCGCCGACGGTCTCCGGCATGTCATCGGCCATGGCCGTGCTCCTCCCCCCGCAGGTCGCCTGCCTGAACGACCTACCCGGGAAAGCGGGCAAAACGCCCAAACGGCGCGCTCGATCGTACGGAGAAGATCAGAGGACGGGCAGGTAACGCCCCAGCTCGAACTCGGTGACCGTGCGGCGGTAGTCGCGCCACTCCGCCCGCTTGTTGCGCAGGAAGAAGTCGAAGACGTGCTCGCCGAGCGTCTCGGCGACCAGCTCGCTCCGCTCCATGACGCTGATCGCCTCGTCGAGCGACTGCGGCAGCGGCTGGATGCCCAGCGCGCGCCGCTCGGCGCTGGTGAGCGTCCACACGTTGTCCTCGGCGGCCGGCGGCAGCTCGTAGCCCTCCTCGATGCCCTTGAGCCCGGCGGCCAGCACGAGCGCGAAGGCCAAGTACGGGTTGCAGGCCGAGTCGAGCGACCGGAACTCGATGCGCGACGAGCCGCCCTTGTGCGGCTTGTACATGGGCACCCGCACCAGGGCCGAGCGGTTGTTGTGGCCCCAGCAGATGTAGGAGGGGGCCTCGCCGCCCTGACCGGCGATCGCCTCGGCGCCGCCCCACAGCCGCTTGTACGAGTTGACCCACTGGTTGGTGATGGCGGTGATCTCGGCGGCGTGGCGCAGCAGGCCCGCTATGAACGAACGGCCCACCTTGGAGAGCTGGTATTCGGCGCCGGGCTCGTGGAAGGCGTTGCGGTCGCCCTCGAACAGCGACATGTGGGTGTGCATGCCGGAGCCGGGGTGCTCGGTGAACGGCTTGGGCATGAACGAGGCCCAGATGCCCTGCTCCAGCGCGACCTCCTTCATGACCAGGCGGAAGGTCATGATGTTGTCGGCCGTGGTGAGGGCGTCGGCGTAGCGCAGGTCGATCTCCTGCTGGCCGGGGGCGCCCTCGTGGTGGCTGTACTCCACCGAGATGCCCATCGACTCCAGCATCATGATCGCCTGGCGGCGGAAGTCGTGGCCGGCGTTGTGCGGCGTGTGGTCGAAGTAGCCGCCGGAGTCGATCGGCTCCGGCCGCACCCCCGGCTCCGGGCGGTTCTTCAGCAGGAAGAACTCGATCTCCGGGTGGGTGTAGAAGGTGAAGCCCATGTCGGCGCACCGGGCCAGGGCGCGCTTGAGCACCCAGCGCGGGTCGGCGTGCGACGGCGAGCCGTCGGGCATGAGGATGTCGCAGAATATCCGCGCCGCGCCGGGCGTCTCGCTCCGCCAGGGCAGGATCTGGAACGTCGACGGGTCGGGCTTGGCGAGCATGTCGGACTCGTACACCCGGGCGAAGCCCTCGATGGCGGAGCCGTCGAAGCCCATCCCCTCCGCGAACGCCCCCTCCAGCTCGGCGGGCGCTATCGCGACGGACTTGAGGAAACCGAGCACGTCGGTGAACCAGAGCCGGATGAACCGGATGTCGCGTTCCTCGAGCGTGCGGAGCACGAACTCCTGCTGGCGGTCCACGGCTTCCCCTCGGCCAAGAACAGTACGGGTCTCATATCAGCATGCCGTGCCCGTGTTTCGCACAGGTTACGAGCGGCACCGGTGCGTGCCTCACTGACAAAGGCCCCGCCCGGTCTTAATGTGATCACGCAGTCAGTCTCGGGGGAGGCATTGGTGGCTATCGACCTGCTCAATCAGAAGCTCGATCGGGCCTTCGACCACATCGACGCGGCCGGCAGGGGCGTCGTGGACCGCGAGGACCTGCTGGGCCTGGGGGCCCGGATCCTGATCGGATTCGGGGAGTCGCCCACCTCGGTGACCGGTAGCGCCCTCGTCGACGGTTTCGACCGGATCTGGGCGGAGCTGTCGGCCGCGCTCGGCCGCGACGAGGACGTCGACGTGTCCCGTGAGGACTTCCGGCTCGGCATGATCGCCGCGTTCGTCAAAGGAGACCGGTACGAGCCTGTCTTCCATCCGGCGGCGGTGGCGGTGGCGAACCTGTGCGACCGCGGCGCCGACGGCTTCGCGGGCCCGCAGGAGTTCCGCACGCTGCTGGCCGCGTTCGGCACCGGCTACGACGCCGCGACCGCGGCCTTCGACCGGCTGGACACCACCGGCAGGGGCGTGCTGACGGTCGACGAGCTGGTCCGGGCCGCCCGCGACTACTACACGGGCGAGGACCCCGAGGCGCCCGGCAACTGGCTCTTCGGGCCCCTGTGAACACCGCGGTGAGCACGACCGTGATGGCTTCCGTACGGTCCGCGCTCCGTTCCGTGTTGCACTGGAAGCCGCTGCTGCCGCTGCCCCGCCGGGGCAGCCGGGCCGCCACCGCGCTGCTGCCGCTGATCGAGCGGGTGCCGGCGATGGCCGCGCCGTGCCGGATGCATCCCGCGGTGTACGCGATCGAGGCGGCGGTGATCGACTGGGCGCGCCGGACGGGGCTGCGCGCGGACCCGGGCGTCGGCTTCCACCGGATGGCGGGGCGGGCGTTCGCGGGGTTCGACGCGGCCGCGGCGGCGCTGTTCGCGCAGTGGCTGACGTGGCTGTTCCACCTGGACGACGAGCTGGACGAGGGGCCGTGCCCGCTGGAGGTGTTCCAGGGGGTGCTGGAGGGCGCCGGCGAGCATCCGCTGGAGGCCGCCTTCGCCGATCTGTGGCGGGTGACGAGCGCGCGGATGAGCGACCACTGGCGCCGCCGGTTCGCGGTCAACCTGCAGCGCCAGCACCACGCCTGCCACACCGAGGCGGACAACAGGGCGGCGGGCGAGACCCCGACGCTGGCCGACTACCCGATGCTGCGCCGGGGCACGGTCGGCCCCTACCTGTACGACCTGGTGGAGCCGTGCCTGCGGGTGGAGGTGCCGGCCTGGGTGCACCGGTCGGAGCCCTGGCAGGAGCTGGTGAACTCGTGCAGCGACATCACCGCCTGGTGCAACGACGTGGCCTCGCGGCCCAAGGAGCGCGGCGACGGGCACAACCTCGTCGTGATCGCCATGCGGGAGCTGGGCTTGGGCGAGCGGGACGCGATCGGGTGGGTGCTCGACCGGATCACCGAGCGCTGCCGTGACATGGGGCGGGCGGCGCGGCGGCTGCCGCTGGACGACCTGCCGCCGGGCACCGCGCGGGACGTGAGCAAGGTGGCCTGCGCCTATCTCGCCGCGCCGCGGGCGCACCTCGACTGGTTGCTGGAGTCGTCCCGTTACGCGTGAGCGGCGCCGGCGAGCGCGTCGCCGGTGGCGGTGCGCCGGTAGACGACCTGTTTGCCGAGCCGCATGCCGACGGCCAGGCCGCTGCCGCTGAGCACGGACAGGTGCTGGCTGACCGCGCCGGGCGTCAGCGCCATGCGGCCGGCCAGCGCCGTGGTGGTGCTCGGCTCGGCCAGCGCGAGCAGGATCGCGGCCCGGCTGCGGCCGATGAGCGCGGCGAGCGCGCCGGGCGCGGGCGGCGGGCCCTGCTCCCAGAGCGTGCCGACGCCGAGCACCGGGTAGACGAGCATCGGCTGGTACGGGGCGCACATGACGGCGACGGACGGCCAGTAGAAGGCGCTGGGCACCAGCACCAGCCCGTCGCCGTCCAGGCCGGTGCCGGGGCCGTTGCACCAGGGCCGGTCGACGACCAGTTCGGCGCCGGTCCAGGTGACGGCCGGGTCGAGCGCGGCGAACAGCTCGCGGGCGCCGCCCGTGGCGAGCTGCCGGGAGCGGCGCAGCACGTCGCGTTCGAGCAGCGCGTAGACGCGCGGCCAGAACTCGGCGAAGCACGCCTCCCAGTAGGCCTCGATCGCGTCGGCGACCCGGTGGACGCCGCCCGCCGGGTCGGCGGTGAACCGGGCCAGCGCGGCCGGGTCGGCGCTGCGGACCAGGCGGGCCTCGTGCAGCGCCCGTTCGGGCGGGGTGCTCCGGACCCGGTCCAGCTCGGCGGCGAAGTCGGGCATGGGCGTGTCGGGCGGCGGGGTGAGGAAGTCGGCGAGGTAGCCGCTCGGGGGTACGAGCGCCAGCAGCTCGGCCAGGTCGAGCCCCTCCAGGCGGGGCCGTACGCAGGTGAGCCAGGGCAGGTGGAGTGCCTGCCGGGCCGGGTCATGGAGCGTGCGCAGGCTGGCGACCAGCTCCCACAGCGGCGAGAAGGCGAATCGGATCCCGGCCACGTCCTCCGGCTTCAGCACCCACCTCACAGTCATGCTTTTAGTCTGCCCTAAATCGTTCGCGCCGCCGTTCGCGGTACCGGAACCTTGCCGGGTGACCACCACAGCTCCTCCTGAACCGTCTTTCCTGCGTGCCACGTTCGGCGGGCTGCCCCGGCCCTTCTGGGCCCTGTGGGGCGGCACGCTGGTGAACCGGCTGGGCACGATGGTGATGCCCTTCACCGGTGTGTTCCTGACCCAGGCGCGCGGCCTGTCGCTGGCCGCGGCGGGCCTGGTGATGGCGGTCTTCGGCGCGGGGTCGCTGCTGTCGCAGCTGCTCGCCGGGGTGCTGGCCGACCGGATCGGGCGCCGGGCCACGCTGGCCGGCGGCATGGTGGCCACGGCGGCGGCGCTGCTCGCGCTCGGCTACAGCACGACGCTGCCCGCGATCCTGGCCTCGATGCTCCTGCTCGGCCTGGTCGTGGACGCCTACCGGCCGGCCTCGAACGCGCTGGTGGCCGACCTGGTCTCGCCGGAGAACCGGCCGCGGGCGTTCGGGCTGCTGTTCTGGGCGATCAACCTGGGCTACTCGATCGGCATGACGGCGGGCGGGTGGCTGGCGGAGCAGGACTTTCTGCTGCTGTTCTGGCTGGACGCGGTGAGCTGCGTGATTTTCGCGGCGCTGGTGTGGCGGGCGGTGCCGGAGACCCGGCCGCGGGGGAAGCCGGAGGCGGGCGGGTTCGGCGTGGTGCTGCGCGACCGGCTGATGGTCGCCTTCACGCTGGTCGTGCTGGGCAACGCGCTGGTGTACTCGCAGACCTTCACCACCCTGCCGATGGCGATGACCGAGCGGGCCGGGCTGACCACCGGCCAGTTCGGCACGGCGATGGCGCTGAACGGGGTGCTCATCGTGATCGTGCAGCCGCTCGTGTCCGGCTGGCTGGGACGGCGGGACGCGGCCAGGACGCTGGCGACCGGGCTGGCGATCATGGGGGTGGGGTTCGCGCTGACGGCCTTCGTCACCAGCCCCACGATGCTGGCCGCGACCGTCGCGGTGTGGACCGCGGGCGAGATCGTCACCGCGGGCATCGCCGGGACGATCCTGACCGCGCTCGCCCCGGCCCACCTGCGCGGCCGGTACGCCGGGCTGTTCGGGTTCGCCTGGTCGGCGGCCGGGATGCTGGCTCCGCTGCTGGGCAGCGTCCTGCTGGAGACGGCGGGGCAGCGGGCGCTCTGGTTCACGGTGGGCGGGATCGGGCTGGCCTCGGCGGCGGGCATGCTCGCGCTGGGCCCGGCGATCCGGCGGCGCTGAGCCGGGGCATCTCCCATGCTCAATGGGGAAATATCACGCCGTACTAGGCTTGGGATCGTGGCACACCTGCGTATCGCCCTGGCTCAGACGAACCCCACCGTAGGCGACCTGCCCGGCAACGCCGACAAGCTCGTGGCGTGGGCCCGCCAGGCCGCCGGCCGCGGCGCCCACCTGGCGGTGTTCCCCGAGATGTTCCTCACCGGCTACCCGGTCGAGGACCTCGTGCTGCGCACCTCCTTCGTGGACGCCAGCATCGCCGCGATCGAGGAGGCGGCGCTCCGGCTCGACCGCGAGGGCCTGGGCGAGCTCCCGGTGGTCGTCGGCTACGTCGACCGGGCCGGGCTCGCGCCCCGGGTCGGCCAGCCCAAGGGCGCGCCGCTCGACGCCGCCGCGCTGCTCCACCGGGGCCGCGTGGTGGCCCGCACCGCCAAGCACCACCTGCCGAACTACGGCGTCTTCGACGAGTACCGCTACTTCGTCCGCGGCGACCGGCTGCCGATCTTCCGGCTGCACGGGGTGGACGTGGCCATCGCCGTCTGCGAGGACCTCTGGCAGGACGGCGGACCGGTGGCCGTGGTCGGCCAGGCGGGAGCGGGCCTGCTCGTCGTGCCGAACGCGTCCCCGTACGAGAAGGAGAAGGACGACATCCGCCTGGAGCTCTGCGCGCGCCGGGCGCGCGAGGCCGGCAGCGCGCTCGTCTACGTCAACCAGGTCGGCGGGCAGGACGAGCTGGTCTTCGACGGCGACTCGCTGGTGGTGGACGCGCGCGGCGAGCTGGTCGCGCGGGCCGCCCGGTTCCGGGAGGAGCTGCTGGTCTGCGACCTCGACCTGCCGGTCTCGTCCGCCGAGCCCGGGTCCTTCCCGTACGACGCCTGCGACGGGACCACCATCACCGTGGACCGCACCGTGCTGTCGCAGGACCCGGTCCCCCCGTACGAAATCGAGCCCCCGAGCGTGGCCCCGCCGCTCGACACCGCCGCCGAGGTCTACTCGGCGCTGGTGCTGGCGGTGCGCGACTACGTGACCAAGAACGGGTTCCAGTCCGTGATCCTGGGGCTGTCGGGCGGCATCGACTCGGCGCTCACCGCCACCATCGCCGCCGACGCCGTCGGCCCGTCGCGGGTCCACGTGGTGCTGATGCCCTCCCGCTACTCCTCCGAGCACTCGCTCACCGACGCCCAGGACCTGGTCCAGCGGCAGGGCCTGCGGGCGCAGGTGGTGCCCATCGCGGAGATCGTGAACTCCTTCGAGAAGGAGATCGACCTGTCGGGCCTGGCCGCCGAGAACCTCCAGGCCCGGGTACGCGGCATGATCCTCATGGGCCTGTCCAACCAGCACGGCCACCTGGTGCTCACCACCGGCAACAAGAGCGAACTGGCCACCGGCTACTCCACCCTCTACGGCGACTCGGCGGGCGGGTTCGCGCCCATCAAGGACGTGCCGAAGCTCATGGTGTGGGAGCTCGCCCGGTGGCGCAACACCCACACCGACCCGTCGTTCCTGCTCCAGGCCGACGAGCCGATCCCGCCGAACTCCATCACCAAGGAGCCCAGCGCCGAACTCCGCCCCGACCAGCGCGACACCGACTCCCTGCCGCCGTACGAGATCCTGGACCGGCTGCTGGACGACTATGTCGAGAAGGACATGGGCTCCCGCGAACTCATCGCCGCCGGGCATGACCCCGACCTGGTCTCCCGGGTCATCCGCCTGGTCGACCTGGCCGAGTACAAACGCCGCCAGTACCCCCCGGGCCCCAAGATCACCCCCAAGAACTTCGGCCGCGACCGCCGCCTCCCCATAACCAACCGCTGGCGCGAAACCCCCTGACCCCTTCACCCAAGGTCCTCGCCGGGGAGACGCGCGCCGCGCGACACAGCTCGGGCTGTGTCCGATCGGGGCTGCGCCCCGAACCCCGGCGAGAGGGCTCCGCCCCCTCGCGCTCCCCCGTTCCCGCCGGCTCAGAAGAGACCCTGCTTCCCGGCCCAGGTGACGAACTGACCCGGGCCGCAGGGATAACGGGCACCCGTCATCAAGAGCGCATCCACGAACCCCGCGGCGGCCGCCCGATCGAGCGTCCCGCACTGCACCCCTCTGGCCACCACCCAGAGGGTTCCGTGCACCTCCAGCCCTTCGCATCGGGCCGCCATCCTGGCATCGCGGTCATCGATGATCGCGACAGCGCCATGAGTCTCGGCCCACGCGAGCACGGTCGCTTCCCCGCGATTGTGTTTCTGACAGGAGAAGGCCTGGACCCATTTCGCCAGTGACACGAGTTCGTTCAGGCCGTCGACATGGACGGTTTCCAGCCACTGCTCGAAGTCGATGGTCAGGCCGTTGCCCGCCAGTTCTTCGCGCACCGCCGCGGTGGTGACGTTGCGCCAGGGGCGGACAATTGATCCGAGCACATCGAGCCTGTCGGCCAGGGCGGCGTGGTGGAGGGCCGAGGAGTCCCAGGCGAGTATGACGGGGTCCGCATCGGTCATGGCGCGAGGGGCTCCGTCTCGCGTGGTGGCAGGTCTTCCCGGGTCAGCCGTTCCCGCAGCAGCTCGCCGACTCGTGCGGCGGTGAGCCTGCCCTGTTTCCACGCCGCGAGGACGGCCTTGCGCCAGCCGGGCCCCGTCTCGCCGATCTCCAGGTCGGTGCCGGGCTCACGCCCGAGGACCGCGAGGAAGTCTCCGCGTACCGGGGTGGCGGGGCGTAGTCGCTGCCGCTCGGCCGTGTCGATCAGGCCGAGGTGGGAGGCCGTCGCCACGGTTACCGACCAGGACACGCGGTAGACGCCGGACAGGAAGATCAGCTTTGTCCGGGGAGACTCGTCGGGAGACTCCGCCCACCTGCGGCGTACGGCGTCGCCGGGTAGCAGGAGTTCGGCCGCGAAGGCGTCGATGAGCTTCTCGCGTTCGTCCAGGCTGGCCGCGACGCCGACGTCGCTGTGGTAAGCGTCCTGGAGCAGGTGGTGTCCGAGTTCGTGCGCGGCGGTGAATCTGCGGCGGCCCGGTGGCGCCTGGCCGCCGACCACAGCAACCCCGTATCCGTCCAGGAGGAGCGAGGCGCCGTCGGCGTCACGGTCGACCACCCGGATGTACAGGCCGAGCTTCTCGGCCAGCTCGGCCATCGACGGAATCGGGTCGGACTTCAGGCCGGCGGTCTTTCGTACCTGATGAGCGAGTGCGCGCGCTCCGGACTCGTCGTCGACGGACGGTGTGGAGGGCGGCGGGGGCGGGATGAGGAGTTCCCTGTCGACGAGCCAGCCGGTGTCGCGGGCGAAGGTCTCCAGGTCGGCGTCGAGGAGAAAGCGCTGACGCGAGGTGGCGTCGGCGTCCTCGGCCAGGGACTGCCTGCGTGAGGTGACGGCTGTGGGAGGCCGGCTGACGAAGTGGGCGACCGGAAGTTCCAGCAGCTCCGCGATCCTCATGAGTTCGAGGGCCGAGACCTGCCGCTGACCGGCCTCGATCCGTACGAGGGCGGTGCGTTCCAGCCCCACCTGGGATGCGAAGCTCGCCTGGGTGAGACCGTGCGCCAGGCGGGCCTCGCGAACGCGCTCGCCGAGTTCCGCCCAGTCCTCCACATCAGCCACAGTGGGATATTCGCACATTCCCTGGTCAAGCGCTACTGCATTCGCCGGAAACGACTCCGGAGCTCCGCGAGGTGGCGAAGCCGTCGCGGATCCGGGAAACGCTTGATCGTCGGATGCGTCGCCCGGCAGCCTGATCCCCGCATCCAGAGGGACGGAGACCGCATCTTGTCAGCCGAAGGGAAACGCCACCGGGGCCTGCCGACCCCGATCGTGGCCTTGTTGACGACGGTCGTGGTGGTCGTCGGCCTGGGGTGGGCCGCGCTGCATTTCCTCTTCGCGCCCGACATCTCGCGGGTGGACCCGGACGCGCTCGCGGAGTTGCACGCCATCGGCCAGGTCGTCGGCGAGGACAGCGCCATGGGTCATCAGTGGGAGAACTCCTACGTCGAGCTCAAGAAGTACGTGATCCATCTCGAGGCGTGTTCGTCACGGCGGAGCGCTTCGAGGACTTGGGCTACGTGAGCGACGAACTGCGCAAGGCCGCCGAGGCGGCGGGGGTGCCGCCGGACACGGTGGTGCTGGTCACCGCTTCTTACGGCTGAACGAGGGGCCTAGGCGCGGCGGGCGATGCCTTCCAGGGCGTGGTCGACGATGCGCTCGGCCAGGTCTTCCGGCAGGTCGCCTTCGGGGCCCCACCTGCCGAACCAGATCAGGGCGCCCGACAGGAGCGCCAGGCCCATGTCGATGTCAAGGTCGGGGTCGAGCTCGCCGTTGGCGCGGCCGCGGCTGAGCACCCGCCTGATGGCCGTCAGCCGCGGCTCCATCGCCTGCTTGAAGAAGCGCTTGCCGACGCTCTTGGGGCTGTCGGCCTCGCTCATCGCGACGTTGATCACGCAGCGGGCCCGGCGGTGGCCGACCTCGCGGCGTACGACGTCGAGCAGGGCGATGAGGTCGTCGCGGACCGACTCGCCCGCCAGCGGCGGGAGCGGCTCGCGCATGGTGGCCAGCGCGTCGACGACCAGGTCTTCCTTGTTGGCCCAGCGCCGGTAGATCGTGGTCTTGCCCACACCGGCGCGGGCCGCGATCGCCTCGATGGTCAGCTCGGCGACGCCCAGGCCTTCGGCGATCAGGTCGAGGGTGGCCTCGATGATCGCCTTCTCGGCCTTCTCACTGCGAGGACGGCCCGCGCGGGCCTGGGGCTGGGTGGTCATTGCGATCTCAGACTACCGCTGGTTTCTGCTGGTCCGGCTGCGGGAGGGGGCGTGGCTTGCCGGGCATCCAGCGGGCGACGACGCCGGCGCCGAAGAGGGCGATGACGGCCGCGGACAGCGCGGTGACGTGCATGCCGTGCACGAAGGCGTCGTTGGCCAGGTCCATGAGCGGCGCGCCGCGCTCGCCGAGGGAGCGCGCCACCTCGGCCGTCGCCATGATGGATTCGCCGCCGGCGTGCTGGACGTGCGCGGGCAGCCCTTCCAGGGCGGGCGCGATCTGGCTGCGGTAGCTGGACGACAGGACCGAGCCGAGCACGGCGACGCCGAGCGCGCCGGCGACCTGGCGGACGGTGTTGCTCATGGCGGAGCCGACCCCGGCCTTCTCGCGGGGCAGCGCCTCCATGATGGCGGTGGTGGCGGGCGGCATGATGTTGGCCATCGCGACGCCCTGGACGAAGAACATGGCCAGCATCACCGGGATCGGGGTGTGCAGGCCGAAGAACGTGTAGCCGAGCAGGACCGCGGCCAGCACCAGGAGGCTGACGGTGGCCGACAGCTTGGCCCCGAACCGCTGGTTCACCCGCTGGCTGAGCGGCGCGAAGATGAGCTGCGCGACCGCGATCGGCAGTGTGAGCGCCCCCGCCTGCACCGGGCTGAACCCCAGCGCCGCCTGCAGGTAGAAGGTGAGGAAGAACATCCCGCCCATCATCGCGAAGAAGACGATGCCGATCGTGGCGATGGCCGAGGTGAACCGGACGTCGCCGAAGTAGCGCACGTCGAAGGCCGGGTGGTCGATACGCCGCTCCCACCAGACGAACGCGGCCAGCACCGCCGCGCCGGCGATCACCGGCAGGACCACCTCGGGGGCGGTGACGCTGGCCAGCTCGCCGCCGCGGATGATGCCGTAGACGAGGGAGACCAGGCCGACGATCGACAGCACCACGCCCACCGGGTCGAGCCGCGACGGCTTGGGGTCGCGCGACTCGGGCACGATGGGCCCGATCAGCGCCATGCTGACGAGCACGATCGGCACGTTGATCAGGAAGACAGACCCCCACCAGAAGTGCTCCAGGAGCAGCCCGCCGGTGATGGGGCCGATGGCGATGGCCAGGCCGACGCCCGCCGCCCACACTCCGATCGCCTTCCCGCGCTCCCGTGCCGGGAAGACGTTGGAGATGATGGCGAGCGTGGCCGGCATGATCGCCGCGCCGCCGATGCCCATCGCCGCCCGTGCCAGGATGAGCTGGGCGGGGTCCTGGGCGTAGGCGCTGGCCAGGGACGACAGGCCGAACAGCACCATGCCGATGAAGAGCATGCGCTTGCGGCCGGTGCGGTCGCCGATCACGCCGAAGGTGAACAGCAGGCCGGCGAAGACCAGCGTGTAGGAGTTGATCGCCCATTCCAGCTCGCTCTGGGTGGCGCCCAGCCCGGCGACCGGGTCGGCGATCGTCTTCATCGCCACGTTGAGGATCGTGTTGTCGAGCACGACCGCGAGCAGGCTGAACACCAGCACGCCGAGGATCGCCCACCGGCGTGGATGTCCCGCGTTCTCGTCCATGAGCACACCTTAATTTCGATACGTTCGAGTTTCGCTACGCGAACGTATCGCATCATGTTTCGATACGCAACGGTATCGTTTCGTATCGGCTCAGGCAGAGAGCCCTTCCGGCACCTTCCCGGGCTCCGGCGCGGCCTGCGCGTCACGACGCCAGAACGGCAGCGCCACCAGCACCATCACCACCCCCGCCGCACCGGCCGCCACGAACGCCCAGGACGGCCCGTACAGGTCGATGACCTTGCCGGCGATCGGCGCGGAGATCGCGCCGCCGATCAGCAGCGCGGTGCCGTGCAGGCCCATCGCCTCGCCGCGCGCGCCCGCCGGCACCCAGCGGGTGAGGGTCTCGACGGTGGACGAGAGCGCGGGCGCGCAGAGCAGCCCGGACGGCAGCAGCGCCAGCACCAGCCACCACCAGCCGCCGGAGACCAGCGCCACCGGCACGGTCAGCAACCCCATCGCGGCGATCAGCGCCAGCGGCGAGAACCCGCGCGACAGCATCCCGTACAGGAACCCGCCCGCCAGCGAGTAGAAGCACCAGATGCCGACCGCCAGGCCGATCCACTGCGTGTGGCCGCTGCCGTTCATGGTGCCGACCACGGCCAGCTCGGTCGCGGTGAGCACGAACGTGGCGGCGGAGACGGTGCCGAGCAGCGCCACCGTCCGGGGGTTGAGCCAGGCCCGCCGTGGGACCACGACCTGCGGCTCGGCCAGCTCGGCCGCCGACCTGGTGGGCGGGTTGAGCACCAGCAGCCCGAGCCCGGCGGCGGTGGTGCCGGCCGCGATGGCGCCCATCGTCGGCGCGCTGCCCAGCAGCGTGATGCCCGCCACCGCGAGCGCGGGCCCGGTCATGTAGGAAACCTCGACGAACATCGAGTCGAACGAGTACGCGGTGCGCCGCTGCTCCAGCGGCACCATCGCGGCCAGGCACTGGCGGATCACCCCGAACACCGGCAGCGCGAGCAGCCCGGCCAGCGCCGCCGCGCCGATCAGCACCGGGAACGGCAGCGCCCACGCGCACGACCAGAACAACGCCTGCGCGGCCGTGGTCACGGCGAGGACCGGGCGCAGCCCGTAACGGTCCACGAACCTCCCGGCCAGCGGCGAGCCGACGGCCATGCCCGCCGTGCTCGCCGCCGTGACGACCCCCGCCGGCAGGTAGCCGAGCTTGAGCGTCTCCACGACGTGCAGCGTCAGCGACATGCCCATCGCCGTCGCGGGCACCCGGGCGAGCAGCCCCACCACGAGCAGCACGCCCACACCCGGCAGCCGGAACAGCCGCCGGTAAGGTTCGATAGCCATTGTGATTGCTTACCTCCGGGCCCATTCTTCCAGGAAGCACCGACAGTTCCGCGACAGGTTTTCGCCGCGGGCGCATCGGCTGGCATCATCGGAGTGAGTCCGGGGACGCCATCGGGGCGCCTCGAGACGTGTTCGGAGGTTGACCCTGATGTCTTCAACCACCCTGTACGGCGGCGTCACCGGCCGCCGGGTCACCGTGCGCGACCTCGCCGCGGCCAAGGAGCGCGGGGAGCGGTGGCCGATGATCACCGCTTACGACGCGATGACGGCCCGGGTGTTCGACGAGGCGGGCATTCCCGTCCTGCTCGTGGGCGACTCGGCCGCGATGGTCGTGTACGGCTACGACTCCACGCTGCCGGTCACCGTCGACGACCTGCTGCCGCTGACCGCGGCGGTGGTGCGCGGCTCGTCACGCGCGCTCGTGGTCGCCGACCTGCCGTTCGGCTCGTACCAGGCCTCGCCCGAGCAGGCGCTGGAGTCGGCGGCCCGGTTCATGAAGGAGGCGGGCGCGCACGCGGTCAAGCTGGAGGGCGGCCGCCGGGTCGTCCCCCAGGTCGAGGCGCTCGTCGCGGCCGGCGTGCCGGTCATGGCGCACCTCGGGCTGACCCCCCAGTCGGTGAACACGCTCGGCGGCTACCGCGTCCAGGGGCGCGGGGAGGCGGGCGACGAGCTGATGGCCGACGCCAAGGACCTGGAGCGGGCGGGCGCGTTCTCGGTCGTGCTCGAATGCGTGCCCGCCGAGCTGGCCGAACGGGTGACGGCCTCGCTGTCGATCCCCACGATCGGCATCGGCGCCGGCGCCGCCACCGACGCCCAGGTGCTCGTCTGGCAGGACATGGCGGGGCTGACCCCCAGCCCGGCCCGGTTCGTCAAGCGGTACGCGGACCTCGGCGCCGAGCTCGGCCGGGCCGCGCGGACCTACGCCGAGGAGGTCGTCAACGGCGCCTTCCCCGGGCCGGAGCACGCCTACCGCTGATCCCCCTACAGTGATCGCGTGGGACTCGACGCTTTCGTGCGGTGCCGGTGCTGGGAGGAAGGGCGCACCACCGAGCCGCCGGTGCCGCGCGAGCTGATCACGGCCGACGGCGAGGACCTCGCGCTCCCGTACGAGGGGAACGAGGAGCTGTTCGCCGCGTTCGACGGGTGGGTCCACTCCGGGGCGTGCGTCCACCCGGACATGGAGTACGCGTCGGCCCGCGTGTCCAACTGGAGCGGCTACCGCATGTTCCGCGAGGCGCTGGCGCGGGCCGGCTGGGAGCACTTCCCGGTGCTGCGGGCGGAGCTTCCCCAGGGCAACGGCGGCGAGCTGGAACCCGAGGCGGCCCGCGCGGTGCTGGAGGAGCTGCGGTTCTTCAGGGAGGAGGCCCGTCTCGGGTCCGAGACCGTGCTCGTGGACGACACGGGCGAGGTCGTCGTCACCTACGTCGCCGCGTACGAGGGCGTGTTCTTCTGGGACGGGACATACGGGCGCCAGGTCGGCGCCGACCCGCGCGGGCTGTTCGTGCGCGGGTCCGGCACGGAGCTGTTCCGGGCCCGGCGGTGCCTGCACGAACCGCTCGGGCCGTCGGGGCGCGGCGTGCTGCTGCGGCTCACCGACCTCGACACCGGCGAGGCGGTGGAGCTCGAACTCGGTCAGCCCGTGGCCGGACAGGACCGGCCGGTGCGGCTGGAGGTCGAGGAGCGCCCGGTCACAGCCGGGCGCTACGACTACATCCTCCGCCCGCTGACAGAGGTCTGCGAGGCGTCCGTCGCGATCGGCAACCCGGTCGAGTGGTGCTGACCCCCGGCATCACACCTTCTCACCGGAATCCCCTCGGCATCACACCGTGTTCTCCGCCCTCACCGGCATCACACCTTGTCCTCCATCTTCACCGGAATCGCGGGGCGGCGGGCCGCCGCGGAAACCGGCCAGGACCCGGTTCGTGACCGGTCATTCGGCGGTGAGCGTGGCGGGGTCGGTGTTGGAGCCGCAGAGCACCACCGCCACCCGCTCGCCGGGCCCGGGGATGTAGGCGCCCGACAGCAGGGCGGCGTACGCGGTCGCGCCGCCGGGCTCGGTGGCCAGGCGGTGCTTCTCCCAGAGGGTGCGGCGGGCGGCCACGATGGCGTCCTCGGCGACCAGCACGCTCCGGGCGCCGGCCGCGCCGAGGATCCCGTACGCGATCTCGCCGATCACGGTGGCGCCCAGCGAGTCGGCCGCCACCCCGCTCACCTCCACGGGCACCGGCCGGCCGGCCTTCAGCGCCTCATGGAAGGTCGGGATCCGCTCCGGCTCCACACACACGATTTTCGGCCGCGCCGGCCCGAAGCCCGGCGGAGGCGGCGGGCCGACCGGGTCGGGAGGCGTGGCGCCGGAGCCGAGGTAGATGCCCGCGGCCAAGCCGCCCCCGCCGACGGCGACCAGGATCGTGTCGACGCCGCCCGTCTGCTCCATCAGCTCCAGACCGGTGGTGCCCTGCCCGGCCACCACCTCGGGCTGGTCGTAGGCGTGCACCACCAGCGCGCCCGTCTCGGCGGCGCGTTTGGCCGCCGCCTCCGCCGCCTCGGAGTAGATGGCGCCGCCCTGGTTGATCCGGGCGCCGAGCGCGCGCAGCCCGGCCACCTTGACGGGGCTGGTCACCTCCGGCACGAAGATCTCCGCCCGCACCCCCAGCGCCCGCGCCGCGTACGCGACCGCCAGCCCGTGGTTGCCGCCGCTGGCCGCGATCACCCCGCTCGCCGGCAGCTGACCCGCCGCCAGCATCCGGTTGAACGCCCCGCGCACCTTGAACGACCCGGAGTGCTGCAGCAGCTCCAGCTTGAACACGAGCCCGGGCGCGACCTCCAGGACGGGGGTGCGCAGCACGTGTCCCCCGATCCGCCCGGCCGCCGCCGCCACGTCGTCGTAGGTCACCGTCACCGCTGCTCCCCGATGTTCAGGCTCTCTCTCCAGGCTCTCACGCCAGCGCCTGCTCGAAGTCCGCCCAGAGGTCCTCGGGATGCTCGATGCCGACGGCGACCCGTACCGTGCCCTCGCCGATGCCGTGCCGGGCCAGCTCGTCCGGGCCGAGCGAGCGGTGCGAGGTGGTCGCCGGGTGCAGGATGAGCGTCTCGACCCCGCCCAGCGACGGCGCGACCAGCGCGAGCCGTACCGACCGCATGAACCTCTCCCCCGCCGCGCGCCCGCCCGCCAGGTCGAACGAGAAGACGCCGCCGAAGTCGGGCAGCAGCTTGCCCGCCACCTCGTACGAGGGGTGGGTGGGCAGCCCCGGCCAGTGCACGGCCGCCACCGCCGGGTGTCCGGCCAGGCGGGTGGCGAGCAGGCGGGCGTTGCCGCAGTGGCGTTCCATGCGCAGCGCCAGCGTCTGCATCCCGCGCAGGGTGAGCCAGGCGGCGAACGGGTCGGGCGACGGCCCCAGCTCGACCGCGAAGTGCCAGAGCTTGCGGTAGAGCGCGTCGTCGGCGAAGACCGCCATGCCGCCGAGCACGTCGCTGTGCCCGGACAGGTACTTGGTGGTGGAGTGCACGACGACGTCGGCGCCGTGCTCGATCGGGCGGCACAGCAGGGGCGTGGCGAAGGTGTTGTCGACCACGCTGACCAGGCCCAGCTCGCGGGCGGTGGCGCACATCGCGGGCAGGTCGGCGACGCGGCACATCGGGTTGGCGATGGTCTCCAGGTAGACCAGCTTGGTCTCGGGCCGGGCGGCGGCGCGCAGCGCGGCGGGGTCGTGCTCGGGCACGTAGCTGACCTCGACGCCGAACCGCGCCACCAGCTCGTTGAGCATGGCCGCGGTGCCGCCGTACAGGGCCCGCTGGGCGATCAGGTGGTCGCCCGGCTTGAGCAGGCCGAGCAGCACCGTGTTGATGGCGCCCATGCCGGAGCCGGCGGCCACGGCGGCGACGCCGCCCTCCAGCCCGGCGACGGCCTCTTCCAGGGCGCGGACGGTGGGGTTGCTGTAGCGGCCGTAGACGTAGGCGCCGTCGGGGGCGGTCATGCCCTCCGCCATGACCGCCGGGTCGTCGAAGGCGAAGCCGGACGTCTGGTAGATGGGCACGCTGATCGGGCGGCTGCCCTCGACCACGGGGTGGGGCACGTGAACCGCACGAGTTTCGGGGCGGTATTCGGTCATGTAAGTAAGGATGTACGGGAAAGTCCTGCGAGATCAGATCCAATCCCACAAGATTGGTCCATGAATGGGGCCAATATCGACCAGCTCGTCGACCTGCTGGGCCGCTGGGCGTCCGGCCGCGGGCCGCTGTACCTGCTGCTCGCGACCCGGCTGCGGGTCCTCATCGACGACGGCGTGCTGCCGCCCGGCGCTCTCCTGCCGCCGGACCGGGTGCTGGCCAGACGGCTCGCGGTCGGGCGCGGCACCGTGGTGGCCGCGTACGAGCTGCTCCAGCGGGAGGGCCGGGTGCTGCGGCGGCAGGGCAGCGGCACCCGGGTCGCCGAGGTGGACCTGCCCTCCACCCGTACGGCCGACGGGGTGACGGCGAACCCGCTGCTGCTGCACATCCTGCACCCGCCCGACGGGGTGACGCTGCTGACCTGCGCCGCCCCCGACGAGCCGCCGCCGGAGCTGGCGGAGGCGTACGAGGAGGCGGCCGGGCGGCTGGCGGGCATGCGCGACCTGGGCTACCAGCCCGCCGGTCAGCCGGAGCTGCGGGAAGCGGTGGCGGCCTACTACCGGCGGCGCGGCCTGCGGACGACCGCCGAGGAGATCATCGTGACGACAGGGGCGCAGCAGGCGCTCACCCTGCTGGCGGGGCTGCTGGTGTCCCCCGGCGACCGCGTCCTCACCGAGTCCCCGACCTACCCCGGCGCCCTGGAGGTCTTCCGGCACGCCGCCGCGGCCCTCCGCCCGGTCACCCTCGACCCGCTCGTGGAACGGCTGGGCACGAACCGCCCGGAACCGCCCGGCCACCCCCGCAGGTCCCCGGAACCGGCAGCCGGCTCTCCCGGGGAGCCGCGCCGCCACCCCCAGCCGGTCGACCTCGTACCCGCCATGCGGGAACGCCCCGCGCTGCTCTACACGGTCCCGACCGCGAGCAACCCCGCCGGTTCGATCATGGAGAGCGCCATCCGCCGCAGGGTCGCCGCGGTCGCCGCCGAGCACGACATGCCGGTCATCGACGACGAGGTCTGCGCGGAGCTCTGCTTCGACGCCGAGGTTCCGGCCCCGCTCGCCGCCTACACGACCGGCGAGCAGGTGATCACGGTCGCGTCGCTGAGCAAGGTGGTCTGGGGCGGCCTGCGCATCGGCTGGATCAGGGCGCCGGCGCCGCTCGCCGCGCGCCTGGCCCGGCTCCGCGCCGTGCACGACCTCGGCGGCGACGCGGTCTCCCAGCTCGCCGCCGCCGCGCTGCTGCACCGTCTCGACGAGATCAAGCGCGCCCGCGTACGAGTCCTGCGCGCCCGCCACGACCACCTCTGCGGCGAATTACGCGACCGCCTGCCGTCCTGGTCGTTCGAACCCGCCGAAGGCGGCCAGACGATCTGGGTGCGGCTGCCGCGCGGCGAGGCCGACTCGTTCGCCCAGGTCGCGCTCCGGCACGGGGTGGCGGTGCCGCCGGGCCGCGCCTTCGACCCGCTCGGCGGCCTGGCCGACCGCATCCGGCTGCACTTCCAGCTCCCGGAGGCGGAGCTGTCGGCGGCGGTCCGGGCCCTGGCCTCGGCCTGGCACGCCTACGACGACACGCAGCGGCTCTCGTCACGGCCCACCCTCGTCGTCTGAGTCGGCTCTCGGCGGATCCGCCCAGAGCTGACACTCCGGTGGCCAGCGGCCCGCGTGCGGCAAGGTGTGGGGATGACCTTCGTGCTCGTACACAGCCCGAGCGTGGGACCGTCCACGTGGGCGCCGGTGGCCGAGGCGCTGGAGCGCCGGGGCCACACGGCGGTGGTGCCCGACCTGACCCGGATCACCGAGGGCGGCCCGCCCTACTGGCCGCGGATCGTGGCGGCGGTGCGCGAGGCGGCGCCCGGCGACGGCCCGCTCGTGCCGGTGGCCCACAGCAACGCCGGCTGGTTCATGCCGGTGATCAGGGAGGGGCTGGGCGACCGGGTGGTGGCGTGCGTGTTCGCCGACGCCGCCCTGCCGCCGGAGCGCGGGCTGGTCAAGCCAGGAGAGGAAAACGTCCTGCCGTTCCTGCGCGAGCTGGCCGGGGAGGGCGGCGTGCTGCCGCGCTGGACCGACTGGTGGAGCGAGGAGGACGTGGCGCCCATGTTCCCGGCCGGCCGCCCGGAGGTGCGCGAGCGGGTGGTCGCGGAGCAGCCGCGGCTGCCGCTCGCCTTCTACACCGACGTGGTGCCGGTGCCCGCGGGCTGGGACGGGGTGCGCTGCTCGTTCCTGTGGTTCGGCCCGCCGTACGACACGCTCGCGGAGCAGGCCCGGCGGCGCGGCTGGCCGGTCCGGCACCTCCCGGGCCGCCACCTGCACCAGATCGTCGACCCGGAGGCGGTGGCCGGGGCGCTGGTCACGCTGTCGCGAAGGTCGTGAATTCTTCACTGCCGCCGCGCGCCCGCGCCCGGCAGAGTCGGGTGCATGACAGCGATCCTGGTAAGCGGGCTCAGGAAGCGTTACGGCGCTTTCGAGGCGGTCAAGGACGTCTCGTTCGAGGTGCCCGAAGGACAGATCTTCGCCCTGCTCGGCAGGAACGGCGCGGGCAAGACCACCACCGTGGAGCTGCTGGCCGGGTTGCAGCGGCCTGACGGCGGCTCGGTGCGGGTGCTCGGCCTCGACCCGGTGGCCGACCGGGCGGCGGTACGGAGACGCATCGGCGTCATGCTGCAGGAGGCGGGGTTCTTCCCCGACCTGACCGTGGCGCAGACCGTCGACACCTGGCGCGGCTTCACCTCCGCGCCGCGCCCCCGCGACGAGGCGCTGGAGCTGGCCGGGCTCCGCGCCAAGGCCGCGACCAAGGTGCGGCAGCTGTCCGGCGGCGAGAAGCGGCGGCTCGACCTGGCGCTGGCCCTGCTGGGCCGGCCTGGCGTGCTGTTCCTGGACGAGCCGACCGCCGGCATGGACCCGGAGGCGCGCGCGAACACCTGGGAGGTGGTGCGCGAGCTGGCCCGGGAGGGCACCACGATCCTGCTGACGACGCACTACCTGGAGGAGGCGCAACGGCTGGCCGCCTCGATGGCGATCATGGAGGAGGGCGAGGTGGTGGCCGCGGGCGACATGGCGGGCACGCTCGCCGGCCTGCGCGGCCGGGTGGCGTTCCGGCTGCCGCCGGGCGTCGGGCCGGAGGATCTGCCGCTGCCGGTCACGCTCGACGGCGAGCTGGCCGTGTGCCGCGCCGGCGACCCCGACCTGGCCGCCCAGACGCTGCTGACCTGGGCCGCGGGCCGCGGCCTGCGGCTGGCGGGCCTGGAGGTCCGCACCGCCACCCTCGAAGACCTCTTCCTCGACCTGCCCAGGAGCACACGATGACCCTCGCCGCCACCTACCGGCTCGGCACCCGGCTGTTCTGGAAGGACCGGGGCATGCTCATCGGCACGGTCATCACGCCGGTGGGGCTGTCCATCGGGCTGCCGGTGCTGATGCGGAACGTCACCGCCGAGGGCGTGGCCGCCGCCGCCCACCTCTTCCACGGGATGATCGCGATGACCCTGGCGATCACCACGTTCATGACCGTGGTCGTGGCCATCACCACCCGCCGTGACCAGCTCGTGCTCAAGCGGCTGCGCACGACCGAGCTGACCGACGCGCAGATCCTGGGCGGGCAGATCGCCAGCGTCGTCACGCAGACCGTGGTCATCATCGCGCTGTCGGTCCTGGCGGTGCGGCTGCTCGCCGGGGTTCCGCTGCCCGGCGACCCGCTGCTGTTCACTGCCGCCGTCGTGCTGGGATCGGCGGTGATGGCGCTGCTGGGCGCCGCCTACACGGCCGCGATCCCGCGCGCCGAACTGGCGGCGGCGTTCGCCATGCCGGTGTTCCTGCTGGCGGGGGTGGGCGCCGGGGCGATGGGGCCGATCCCACTGCCGTCGTTCCTCCAGGCGGCACTGGACCTGCTTCCGACCGCCGCCGTGGTGTCCGCGATCCGGCACGGCGAGGTGCTGGTGCCCGCCCTGATCCTGGCCGGCTGGACAGTGATCGGGATCGCCGGGCTACGGCTCTGGTTCCGGTGGGAACCGCGGCGCTCATAATCGACTCGTGACCTCCACCTCCACCTCCGCCAGGCGCATGGCGAGCGGCCTGCTGACCGGCGTCGCCGTCGCCTACACGGTGCTCGGGCTGCTCTACTACCTGGCCGGGCCGCTGCCCGGGCTGCTGGCCACGCTGGTCATGCTCGCTGTCGTGGGCCTGCACTACGTGAACATGCGGGCGGGCCTGCGCGGCGAGCGGCCCGCCCGCTTCCCGCTCACGCTGGTGCTGCAGGCCCTGGTCACCTTCGTGCCCGACTACCTGCTGCCGTCCGGCTACTCGTCGGTGGCGGCGCCGCTGCTGGCCGGGAGCGTGCTGGTCTTCCTGCCGCTGCGCTGGGGCGTGCCGCTGGTCGGCGTGATGACCGTGTACGTGGGAGGCGCGCTCTGGATGGGCCCGAACTTCGCGGTGGTGACCTTCTTCTACGCGCTCTCCGTGCCGATCACCGGGGCCATGATCTACGCCCTGGTGCGGCTGGCCCGGGTCGCCGCCGAGTTGGAGGAGGCCCGGGCGGAGCTGGCCGAGGCCGCCGTGCTGAAGGAACGGCTGCGCATCTCCCGCGACCTGCACGACGGGCTGGGCCGCAGCCTCACGGCCATCGCGCTCAAGGGCGACCTGGCCTCCCGGCTGCTCGACCGCGACCCGGAGTCGGCGCGGAGCGAGGTGACGGAGCTGGTCAGCGTGGCCCGGGAGGCGGCGCAGGACGTGCGGCAGGTGGCGCGGGGCTATCGCGAGCTCTCACTGGCGGGTGAGGTGGACCGCGCGGTCGCGCTGCTGGAGTCGTCGGGGGTGCGCTGCCAGGTCCACCTGGCCGACGCGACACCGCCGAAACGGTCCGACGATGCGCTGGCCTGGGCGGTGCGGGAGGCGGTCACCAACATCGTGCGTCACAGCCGCGCCACCACCTGCACGATCACCACGTCCGTCCGCGACGGGCGGCTCCGGCTGGAGGTCGCCAACGACGGGGCCGGGGACGCTCCGGTGGTCAGCCGGGGCGGCCTGACCGGGCTGGCCGAACGGGCCGCCCAGGCAGGAGGCACCCTCACGGCGGGGCCCGGCGAGGCGGGTGGTTTCCTGCTGGTGGTGGAGGTACCGGCATGACGGTGATCAGGGTGATGCTGGCCGAGGACATGCACATGATCCGGGCGGCGCTCACCGCGCTGCTCCGCCTGGAGCCCGACATCGACGTGGTCGCCGAGGTCACGCGCGGCGACGAGATCGTCCCGGCCGCGCTGAAGACCCGCCCCGACGTCGCGATCGTGGACATCGACCTGCCGGTGGTCGACGGCATCACCGCCGCGGCGGAACTGCGGGAACGGCTTCCGGACTGCCGCGTGCTCGTGCTGACGGCGCTCGGCCAGCCCGGACACGTGCGGCGCGCGCTGGCGAACGGGATCGAGGCGTTCCTGGTCAAGGACGCCCCCGGCGACCGGCTCGCGGACGCCATCCGGCGCACCGCCGCCGGGCTGCGGGTGCTCGACCCCGAACTGGTGTCCGCGGCGATGGAGTACGGCGAGAGCCCTCTGACTCCGCGCGAGTCGACCGTACTCAAGGAAGCCTCCCGAGGGGCGTCGGCGGAGGAGATCGCCTCCCGCCTGCACCTGTCCCCCGGCACCGTCCGCAACTACCTGACGAGCGCCATCACCAAGACGGGCGCCCGCAACAAGATCGACGCCGTCCGCATCGCCCAGGACGCCGGCTGGCTCTGAGCAGGACACCATCCGCGCGGAACGGCCGCCAGAGGCAACGCAAGCGGCAGGCAGAGGGAGACACCACCTCTGAGCGACTGCTACAGGCCCTGTGACGGAGGGGACACCACCCTCCTCACTGGCTCTGAGCGACGCTACGGCTCGCACAGGCGGAGGTAGGCACGGGCCGCTAAAGGACCGGTGGGCACGACTGTCAGAGACCGCGGAGGCGGAGGTAGGCGGCGAGTTCGGCGGCGCCGTCGAGCATGGCGCGGCTGCGGCGGCGCAGTCTGGAGCGCCACTCCGAGAGCGCTTCCTCCAGGGGACCGGCGCCGTCCGCCTCCCGCACGGCGGCGACGGCGCGGGCGATCCGCGCCAGCGGGTAGCCGCCGCGCCGGAGCTGGCGGGCCAGGTGCGCGTCGCGTACGGCGGCGGGCGGGTAGCGGCGGTAGCCGGTGGCGGGGTCGCGTTCGGCGTGGAGGATTCCGGCCCTCTCCCATTTGCGCAGGGTGGCGGGGTGGAGGCCGAGCTGGTGGGCGAGGGCGCCGACGGTGGGCGCGCCGCTCATCGGGCGGTCCCCGGCCGGGTCGAGGGCGGCGAGGGCGGCGGTCACCTCGTCCAGGGTGGCCCGGTCCCGGAGGAGTTCGGCGTGGCCCTGGTCGACGAGGCGGGCGACGGTGTCCTCGTCGCCCGCGTTGGCGGCGCGCAGGATGGCGGCCGCGCCCCGGTGCCCGAACCCCGGCCGGAGCGCGAGGAAGGCCCGGAGCGCCTGAGCGTGGACCGGCGTGTAGTGGCGGTAGCCCTGGTCGCCGCGGGGCGCCGGGGGCAGGATCCCGTCGTCCTCGTAGTTCCGCACGGCCTGCGCGGACAGCCCATGCTCGCGGGCCAGGTCGCTGGGCCGGAGCCGGTCGGCGCGCCGCACCGTCACCTCCCGTGGAGGGACTGTCGTCAGATGTCGGTGATGCGGATGCCGGCGTGCGCCTTGTAGCGGCGGTTGACCGAGATGAGGTTCGCGGTCAGCGCCTCCACCTGGAAGGCGTTGCGGAGCCGCCCGCCGTAGACGCCGCGCACGCCCGGGATCACGTCGGCCAGCGCCTGCACGGTGTCGGTCGCCTCCCGGTCGTCGCCCAGCACGAGCACGTCGAGGTCCACCTTCTCCACCGCCGGGTCGAGCAGCACGACGGCCGACACGTGGTGGAACGCCGCCACCACGCGGCTGTCGGGAAGGACCGCCGCGGCCTGCTGCGCGGCGCTGCCCTCCTCGACGGGCAGCGCGTAGGCGCCCCTCTTGTCGAAGCCGAGCGGGTTCACGCAGTCGACCACGATCTTGCCGGCGAGCTGCGGGGCCAGCGACTCCAGCAGCGCCTTGTGGCCGTCGTAGGGGACGGCCACGATGACCAGGTCGGTCTCGGCCGCGACGACGGCGTTCTCCGCGCCGGTGGCGCCGCCGCCGATGGACTCGGCCGCCTCACGCGCCCGTTCGGCGCTCCGCGACCCGATCATCACCTTCAGCCCGGCCAGCGCGAACCGTCGCGCCAGCCCCTTCCCCTGGTCTCCGGTGCCGCCCAGAATGCCGATGCTCAGCCCGCTCACGTCAGTCATAGGACGCATCATGCCAGCAGGCCTTTCACACCTCTGAACCGAGGTGCGATATGACCCATTAACCCGGAATGTCACGCCATGGCCAGCGGAGATCACCGCCAAACCTCTGACCCCGGCCGCACCCGTCAGGCACCATGGAGGCCATGGACTCAGGGGCTGTGGCAGACCTGCGCGAAATCCTCGCCGGCACCGTATGGGTGGAACGCACCCGCGAACTGGGCAGGGCGCTGCGCACCACCCGCTCCCCCGGCGGGCTGCTGCTGGTCGGCACGCCCGACGACGAGCCCTGGCACCTCACCGCCCACCTCGCCGACGAGGCCCGCCTGTCCGGGCTGCCGCAGCTCGCGCCCACCCTGGTGCGCTGGTCGCCGCCCCCCGGCGCCCCCGCCCACCTGCGGGTGGGGCTGGAGCGGATCGAACGGGCGGCGCGCGGCGAGACGCTGTTCGTGGTGGCCGGGGAGCAGGCCCCCGTCCCGCTCCTGGAACGGGTCGACGACGCCCGCCGCATCGGCGCCACCATCCTGGCCCTGGAGGGCGGCGACACGGAGCTGGCCGGGCTCGCCCACGACGCGATCACCGTCCCGCAGCACGCGCCGGTCAGCTTCGACGGCGCCCAGCACCTGGTGAGCACCGCCGCCGGCGAGATCCCCCAGCGGCCGGGCCTGCGCGACCGGCTGGCCCGCCTCCTCGACAAGCTGAGCGGCCCGCAGGTCACCGACTAACCGGCCGCCTCCTCGCGGGGCCGTCCGAGACGGGCGCTGAGCGTCGATTCCAGCTCGGCCGTGGCCCGTTCGATGGCCGCGATGACGACCGACTGCACCGGATCGGGCTCGCCCGACCGGGTCCGGCTCACCCGCGTGACGGCGTCGATCCGCCGGGCGCCCACGTCGCGGATCTCGCTGACCAGCACCTCGCCCTCCGGCACGTCCAGCAGCGCCAGCGTGGGCACGATCGCCACCCCGCGCCCCGCCGCCACCAGCGCCAGCGTCGGGACGAAGTCGGTGATGACGTGGACCCGGCGCGGCTCGAACCCGTGCAGCCCGGCCAGCCGCTCCAGCGCCTGCCCGCACGCCAGGTGCGGCTCGCACGCCACCCACGCCACCTCGGCCAGTTCGGAGACCCGGCGGGGCGGCTCAGACCAGTCCGGCGGCACCACGACGCGGTACTCGTCCACGAACAGGGCGCGCGTGGCCAGCGACGGCTGGGGCAGCACGGGCCGGTTCATGTCCTGCTCGGTGATGAGCACGTCCACGGCGCCCAGCCGCAGCTCCTGCAGCGCGGGCGGCCCGAACACCTCGTGGATGGCGGGCTCGATCTTGGGATGGCTGGCGGCCAGGTCGCGCAGCGCGGGCACCAGGATGTGCTGGATCACGGTGGGGAACGCGGCGATGCGCACCGGCCCGGCCAGCCGCTCGGTGAAGCGGGTCAGCTCCCGCCGGGCCTCGGCCAGTTCCTCCTCGACCCGTTCGGCGTATCCGGCGAGCACCCGACCGGCCGGGGTGAGCGAGACGCGCCGCTGCGAGCGGTCGATGAGCGCCAGCCCGACCTCCCGTTCCAGCTGGGCGAGCTGCTGGGAGACGGCCGAGGCGGTCAGGTAGAGCGCCTCGGCGGCCCGCGTGACGCCGCCGCGCAGGTGGACCTCGCGCAGCACGCGCAGCCGCCGGGGGTCGATGTCCATGAAGCGAGCGTACGCGTGTCTTACGCGCTCTTTAACGGCCTTTATGACGGCAGAGCGGCGGGGAGCCACCGGGCTTCCCCGCCGCACTCGTCATTGGTCCTCTTCTTCGTCCGCCTCTTCCCACGCCTTGTTACGGGCGTCGGCGCGCTCCAGCGCGCCCGCGGCTTCCTGCTCGGTCGCGTACGGTCCCATCCGGTCCTTGTTGGGGCATCCCATCTCGGGTTCGACCCGCATGTGCTTGAGACAGAACCACCACTGGCCATCGGTCACGAGGTCCATTCTGCCCCGTAGACTCGTGTTTCATGACGACACTGCTCCAGCCCGGCCGAGTTTCGCCCATGCGAAAGGTTCCCGCCCACATCGTGCGGCCGGAGTACGTCGGCAAGAAGCGCCCCAAGACCGGCGAGCCCGACGTCAAGACCCCCGAGATCATCGAACGCATGCGGGTCGCGGGCCGCATCGCCGCCCAGGCGCTCCAGGAGGTGGGCAAGCACGTCCAGCCGGGCGTCACCACCGACGAGCTCGACCGGATCGGCCACGAGTTCCTGATCGACCACGGCGCCTACCCCAGCACGCTGGGCTACAAGGGCTACCCCAAGTCGCTGTGCACGTCGATCAACGAGGTGATCTGCCACGGCATCCCCGACGACACGGTGCTGCGCGAGGGCGACATCGTCAACGTCGACATCACCGCCTACATCGACGGGGTCCACGGCGACACCGACGCCACGTTCCTGGTCGGCGAGGTCGACGAGGAGTCGCGGCTGCTGGTCGAGCGCACCCACGAGGCGATGATGCGCGGCATCCGGGCCGTCGCGCCGGGCCGCCAGCTCAACGTGGTCGGCCGGGTGATCGAGGCGTACGCCAAGCGGTTCGGCTACGGCGTGGTGCGCGACTTCACCGGCCACGGCATCGGCACGACCTTCCACTCCGGCCTGATGGTCCCCCACTACGACGACCCCTCGCTCCGGGTCGAGCTGGTGCCGGGCATGACGTTCACGATCGAGCCGATGCTGACGCTGGGCACGATCGAGTACGAGATCTGGCCCGACGGGTGGACGGCCGTGACGAAGGACCGCAAGCGCACGGCCCAGTTCGAGCACACGATCGTGGTCACCGAGACGGGCAGCGAGATCCTCACCGCGCCCTAGGCACGACCCCCGTCACGGTGGTGCCTTCCCCGGGCACGCTGTTGACCGACAGCGACCCGCCCAGGTCGGCGAGCGCCGCACGCATGCGCCCGATGCCGCCGCCTTCCTGTGGCTGCCGGAAGCCCTTGCCGTGGTCGCTGACGGTCATCCGCAGGCCGCCGCGGCCCACCGTGACGGCGATCGACACGGTCCTGGCCTCGCTGTGGCGTGCGACGTTGTCGAGCGCCTCGGCCAGCACCGCGAGCACCCCCCTGGCCACCCGCGGCGGCACGTCCGAGCCCGGCAGCGCCCACGTCTCGACCGATATCCCCGTCCGCCTCGACCACTCCGCCAGGTGGCCCTCCAGCGCTTCGGCCAGACTCTCGCCCCCGCGCATGCGCGTCTCTTCCATGTGCCGATCCAACGCCTTCCTGAGGCCTGGGCATTCCGGCTTCACCGCCGGCGCGGAAACACGGAGCTCAAACCCCCCGTGGCGGGCTCGCGTCTCCCCATCCCGAAAAGGCTACCCGGCGTTCTCCGGGCGTGCCGCTGAAGTCAGCAGGCCCTTCCCGAACGGCTACTCGCGTTTGTCGAGCTCGTTCAGCCTGGCCAGATAGTCGTTGTACGAGCTGAGCTCCGGGTCGCCGGTCCGCGCGGCGGTACGGTCGGCGCGCCGGGCCTTGCGGTCCTCGCTGCGGTACCACTGCGTCGCGATGGCCAGCAGCACGATGAGGGTCGGGATCTCGCCGAAGCCCCAGGCGATGGCGCCGCCGTTCTGCTGTTCCAGCAGCAGCGGCCCGCCCCAGGTCCGGCCGAGCTGCTCGTAGTAGATGGGCGCGATGAGCGTGCCCATCATCATCAGCGCGATGCCGAAGAACGCGTGGAACGGCATCGTGACGAAGAGCAGCAGCAGCCGGCCCACGTACGGGAGCTGGTGGGGGCCGGGGTCGACGCCGATGACCACCCAGAAGAACAGGCAGCCGCTGAGGAGGAAGTGGAGGATCATGAAGACGTGCCCGAGGTGCTCCTTCATCGCGGCCTCGAACAGCGGCGTGAAGTAGAGCGCGTACGTGGACACGATGAAGATCGCGGTGGCGATGCCCGGATGGGACACCACGCGCACGTACCCGCTGTGCAGGATCGCCATCAGCCACTCGCGCGGCCCGCGGTCGCCGCGCCGGGCGGCGGGCTTGAGCGCGCGGAGCGCGAGCGTGACGGGGGCGCCGAGGACCAGGAAGATCGGCACGATCATGGCCAGCGTCATGTGCTCGATCATGTGGACGTCGAACATGACCTTGGCGTAGCGTGCCAGCCCGCTCTGGGTGGTGAAGACCAGGATGGCCACCCCGGCGAACCACGACGCGGTGCGGCCCCAGGGCCAGGTGTCGCCGCGCCGCCGCAGCCGCAGGACGCCGGCCCCGTACAGCCCCGCCAGCAGGGCGGCCAGCAGCGCGAAGGTCAGGTCGAACCACCACAGCGTGAAGATGTTCCCCATCGTGAGCGGCGGCGGGACCGGGTGGCCGAGGAGCTCAAAGGCGCGGTCGGGGGGCAGGCTGACCGGCGGGGGCGGGGTGCGCGACAGCGCCACCGCCAGCCCGGTCGTCGCCGTCATGAGCAGCAGCTCGCCCGCCGCGAGCCGGGTGAACGCGCGCGGGCGCCCGGCGTCGAGGTCGACGAGCGTGCGCTGGCGGTGCCACCAGCCGACGTAGCCCAGCAGCACGAACCCGACGATCTTGGCCACGATGAGCACGCCGTAGCTGGACGTCCAGAGGTCCGACAGCGACGCGAGCCGGGCGATCACGCTGAACACGCCCGACAGGCCCACCCCGAGGTAGATCCAGACCGCCATCCGGGAGAACCGGTTCGCGGCCACGTCGAGGTGCGGCTGCTTGAGCACCGCGTGCAGGGCCAGCACGGCCAGCCCGCCCACCCACAGGCCGAGCGTCAGCATGTGGAGGGTGACCGAGGTGATGGCCAGGCCGTGGTTGGGCGAGGAGGCGGAGTGACCGGTCAGCGCCGGCGGCATCAGCGCGGCCAGCCCGAGCAGCAGCAGCCCGGCCGTCGCCCCGGCGGTGATGACGCCGCGCGAGAACAGCGCGATCGACAGGGAGAACAGCACCACGAGCGTGAGCGCGATGCCGGGGCTCTCCTGCGTGGCGTAGCCGACCAGGAAGTTGCGGTTGAGGACGGCGGGGACGGGCCGCGCCCACACGTCGCTCACGCTGAAGATCATGGTGACGAACGCCGTGCCGGCCCAGACGAGCCCGGTCCAGGACGCGGCCCGCACGTAGCCCTGCGCGGTCTTGCCGAGCACGCCCTTCTCGTTGGGCAGCAGCATGGCGGCGGCCAGCAGCAGCCCGACCGTGGCGAGGCCGGCGACGTCCATGGCCAGCTTGGAGACGGGCAGGCCCCATCGGGTCAGGACACCCGACGTGGGCACGCCGAGGATGACCCGGGGGAACGCCGCGCCTCCGGCGATCATGGAGATGACGAGGGCGGCGACGGCGGCCGCCGCGGCTGCGAGCGCGAGACGCGCGGCCCTGGTCACGACTTCTTCTTCCGCGTGCTGACCGCGAAGCCGATGCCGATGCCGGCCAGCGCGCAGATCACGAGCAGGAGCCAGACCGGGACGGCGGCGGCGTCGCTCTCGGCGGCCGCCTCCTGCGCGGGCTGGGCGTCGGCGGAGGACTCCGCCGCGGGAGACGGCGGGGCGGCCGCGCTCTCCTCCACCGGCGGGCTCTCCTCCACCGCGGCCGGAGTGTCGTCCGCGGCCGGGCTCGGCGGCGGGGCGGCGCCCTTGACGGTGAACGGCACCTCGCCCTCGATCGGGTGACCGTCGGAGGAGACGACCCGGTAGCCGATGGTGTACTTGCCGTCGGGCAGCTCACCCTTGAGCTTCTGGGTCACCTTCACTCCGTCGAGTTCCGGGTCGCCGGTCTGGTGCTGGGTGTCACCCGGCCCGCGTACGACCACGAACGGCATGCGGACCTTGCCGGTGAACTCCAGCGTGATCTCGTCCACGGACTCGACCGTGGCGTCCTTGGCGGGGGCGCTGCTCTTGAGCGAGTCGTGCGCCAGCGCCGGCCCGGCGGTGACGAGGACGAGCAGCGCGGCGAGAGTCGCGGTGACGGCCGCGAGCGGGGAACTCTTCATGGCACCCACCAGGCTACCGAGCACCCCGCTCGCTCCGTACCCCGATCAGAGACCCTTTCAGGTAATCGGGAGGAGCGGGCCGGGGTCAGAGGCCCGCGCAAGCCAGCGCCCGCTGGTAGGCCTCGACGCCGGCCTCCGTGTCGCCGATGTCCTCCAGGGTCTCCGCCGTCGCGTACCACGAGCGGGCCGACGCGTAGGAAGGCGGGACCGATTCGAGGGCCTCGCAGATCTTCCGCAGGTGTCTGCCGGCCTCGGCGGCCTCACCGCGCGCGCTGTGCGCCAGCCCCAGCAGCAGCTGCGTGGACGGCACGTGACTGACGCCCGTGTCGGTGAGGATCTCCTCGGCGGCGTGGCCGTGCTCCAGCGCCTTATCGACGTCACCGGTCACGAACAGGACCTGCGCCAGTTCGGTCAGCGCCAGCGCGCGGTCGATCACACTGGTGGGGCTCTCCTCCTGCACCTGCACGGCCTGGTTGAGGTGATCCAGCAGCGAGGCCGCGTCCTGGGGCCGCGCGCGGTGCTTGAGCTGGGCGTAGGCCGTGCGCATCCTGGCGAGCAGGCGGGGGTCGTCGGTCTCGGAGGTCAGCGCCAGGGCACGCTCGGCGAAGACTAGCGCCTCTTCGCGGTGACCGGTGTGGTCGGCCGTGAAGGCGGCGTTCCAGTTGGCCGCGGCCAGGGCGCGGGGGGTGCCCAGAGTCTCGGCGGCGTCGAGCAGTTCGGCGGCGAACTGCCGGGCGCGCAGGTGGTCCCCGCGCACGAGGTAGGCGGCCAGCAGGGTGGCGCCCAGCTCGACCAGCGGATCCGACCAGGCGGGCCGGTTCGGCCCGCAGAGGATCCGCTCGCCGATCTCGACCGCCTCGGTGAGCCGGTTGCTCTGCCGGTAGACCCTGCACAGGGCGATGGCGATCTCGATCTTGCGCTCGGCCGGGACGTCCTCGCCCTGCAGACGCTGCAGGATGGCGATCGCCTCGTCGCTGTCGCCGCACGCCTCCGTGGCGAGGGCCAGCCCGAATTCCGTGTCTTGACGGAGACTGGTCAGACCTGTCAAGTTGTTGTCAGCGAGCAGCTCCGCGAAGCGGTTGCGGGCCTCCGCGACCTCACCGTTCTCCAGTGCCATCCGGGCATAACCGAGGGAGAGTTCGATGTCCTCCATCTGCTCGGCCGTCACACCGTTGATCAGATAGGAGAGCGAACAGTCGAGTTTCTGAGCCAGCAGTTCGAGGACGGCGGGCGTGGGAGTGCGCTTGCCGCTCTCGATCAGGGAGACGTAGCTGTCGGACAGCTCGGGGTGCGCGAGCTGTGCCTGTGACAGGCCACGCTGACGCCGCACGGTCTTGATACGCAGTCCGACTAGATCAGATGTGGTCACGGTCGCCGCTCCCTGAAATGATAAGTTCCACGCAAGTCCCGCCAGACCCACGAGGGAGCTCCTCATGCGAACGCGCCTCACGATGTCCGCACTCGTCGCCTTGCTCGGGGCCGTCATGGCCGTTGCAGGCAATAGTACGGTCGCAAACGCGGAAACGTCTGCCCCAGATTCCGAGGCCGGCTTTTACACCAGTCTCTTCAACGACAGCTATTGCTGCTGAGCTGACAGGACGAGCGCGGCGACAAGGCCGCCATGCCAGAACAGCGCGCACCGCAGGGATCCCCTGCCCCGGCGAGCAGCGTAACCGCGCCCTCGTCGCCGCTGCTCGTCAGTGCTTCCGCGACCACCCGCACACGGCATCGTAGGCGGGGCATCTACATTTCCTCTAGACATCGCCCTGCCGGCCTGATCGGCCCTGCTCCCCACGCCGGTCCGGCCCGCGCCGCCGAGGTCCGCCCCACGGATGGGAGAGTCCGTTGGCCGAAGGCGTCACCGTCCGGCTCCTGGGACCGGTCACCGCCGTGCGCGGCGGCATGGAGATCGGTCTCGGCTCACCTCGCCGGCAGGCGCTGGCGGCCATCCTGGCCGCGTCGCCCGGGCAGGTCGTGCCGATCTCCCGCATCATCGACGGCATCTGGGGCGACGATCCGCCCCGGACGGCCGAGCAGAGCGTCTACACGTACGTGGCCGGGCTCCGGAACGCGCTGGAGCCGTCCCGCGGGCGGCGCGAGCCCTCGAAGGTCCTGACCGGGACCGCCGGCGGCTACCGGCTGCGGGTGTCCGAGGTGGACGCCATCGTCTTCACCGAGCGGCTGGACCGCGCGCGCCGGGCCATCATGCGCGGGGATCACGCGGCCGCCCTGCCCGACCTCGAGGAGGCCCTGGCCCTGTGGCGGGGGGAGCCGCTGCCCGGGGTGCCCGGGCCCTTCGCCGAGGGTGAGCGCGCCCGGCTCGGCGAGGCGCGGATCGCCGCCCACGAGTGCCGGGCCGAGGCGCTGCTCGGGCTCGACCGCCCGCAGGACGCGCTGACGCCGCTGCGGGCCCTGACCCACCACCATCCGCTGCGCGAGCGCCCGCGCGAGCTGCTGATGCAGGCGCTGCTGGGGTGCGGCAGGCGGGCCGAGGCCCTGGTGGTCTACGAGGAGAGCCGGCGGGTGCTCCGCGAGGAGCTGGGCGTGGAGCCCAGTGAGGCGCTGCGCCGTTCGCACCGTACGGCCCTGCAGTCCGGCGACCCGGGCGACGGGCGCTTCCCGCTGCCCCGCCAGCTGCCCAGGGACCTGGACGGGTTCGTCGGCAGGACCAAGGAGATCATCCGGCTCAAAGGGCTGCTGGCTCCGTGGGACGACGCCGAGCCGAACCCTCTCGTGGTCATCTCCGGGCCGCCGGGCGTGGGCAAGTCCGCGCTGGCTGTACGGATCGCCAACCTGGTCAAGGACCGCTACCCGGACGGCCAGCTGTACGTGAACCTGCGCGGGGCGACGGTCGGGCTGCCGGGTCTCGCCCCGCTGGAGGTGCTCGGCCGGTTCCTGCGCGCGTTCGGCGTGGACGGGGACGCGATCCCCGCCGACGTCGACGAGGCGGCGGCGCTGTGGCGCAGCACGCTGGCGGGCAGGCGGGCGCTGATCCTGCTCGACGACGCGGCCGGGCTCGGGCAGATCCTGCCGCTGCTGCCCGCCCCGCGCGGCACCGCCATCGTGGTGACCAGCCGCGAGACGCTGGCCGCCGGCGACGACTGCGTGCAGCTGCACCTGCCGCGGCTGTCGCTCTCCGAGTCCGTCACGGTGCTGGCCAGGCTGGCCGGGGCCGAGCGGATGGCGGCGCACCCGGAGGAGACGGCGGGCCTGGTGCGGCTCTGCGACGGCCTGCCGCTCGCGCTGCGCATCGCGGGCGCGCGCCTGGCCGACCGCCCGAACTGGAGCGTGGCGGCGCTGACCGGCAGGCTCCGCGACGAGCGCCGCAGGCTGCACGAGCTGGCATCGGGCGAGCTGGCGGTCCGGGCCAGCCTGGCCGCGAGCTGGAGCGCGCTCACCGGCAGCGCCGGCCCCGTCGACCGGACGGCCGCCCGCACGCTGAGCCTGCTCGGTCTGCTGCACCTGCACGACGTGACGGCGGAGGTCGCGGCGGCGCTGCTCGGCGCGCCGGCGGACGAGGCCGAGCGGGCGCTGGAGCGGCTGGCCGACGCGCACCTGCTGGAGCCGCTCGCCGATCCCGGCCGCTACCAGTTGCACGACCTGGTCCGGCTGTTCGCGGCCGAGATGGCGCCCGACGACGCCGCCGGGCCGCTCGCCCGGGCGCTGAGCTACTTCATCGCCTCGGCGCGGCTGGCCGTCACCACCATGGACCCGCACCGGGTGCAGGCCGAGGGCCCAGAGGTGACCTCGTCGGGGCCGCACCCGGTGCGCGGCCCCGACGAGGCGATCGCCTGGCTGGCCCGCGAGGAGACCAACCTGGTGGCCGCCGCCGGGCAGGCGATGGCGAGCCCCGACGCCGGGCTGGCCCGGCTCGGGGTGGCGCTGTGCTACTCGCTCTTCTGGTATCAGCAGTACGCGCACGAGCCCGTACCGCTGATCAAGCTGAACCGGAAGGCGCTGGAGGTGTGCGAGCGGCTGGGCGACCGGCTCGGCGTCTACCACGCGCACGGCCACCTCGCCTGCGGCCTCGCCTTCCAGGGAAGCGCGGAGAGCAGGACGCACCTGGAGGCGCAGCTCGTGCTGGCGAAGGAGCTGGGCGACCGGTTCAGCGAGCAGCGCACGCTGGGCAACCTGGCCAACTTCCTGGTCGAGCGGGGGCGGCCCGAGCAGGCGCTCGGCTTCGCGGGACGGCAGCTCGCGCTGGCCCGGCGGATCGGCGCGGAGGTGGGCGTGCGGTACGCGCTGATGATGACGGGGCGGGCCTGGCAGAAGCTCGGCCGCCTGGCGGAGGCGCGCGAGCATCTCGACAAGGCGCTCGCCGCCGCCCTGCGGATCGGGGACACCGGTCAGGAGATGAGCATGCGGATGATCCTCGGCGAGGTCTGCCTCGACGAGGGCGACCCGGCCGCGGCGGCGGACCACCTGGGGCGGGCACTGGCGGTGTGCCGCACCCACGGGAACCGGTTCGGCGAGCTGCAGTGTCTCGTCCACCTGTCCCGGGCGCACCGGAGCCTGGGCGACCCCGGCGCCTCCCTGCCGTACGTCGCCGAGGCGGTGCCGCTGGCGGGCGAGCTGGGGAACGCCGAGTGGCGGGGTGAGGCGGAGAAGGAGCAGCGGATCGTGCACGAGCTGGTCGGGGTTCCCGCCGTGCGGATGTGACGGCCGGTCTACTCCGCCTTCAGCGCCAGGAAGAGGTCGACCCGGTCGGCCATCGCGGACAGGTCCCTGCCGGTCAGCTCCTCCACCCTTTTGATGCGGTAGCGGACGGTGTTGACGTGCACGTGCATCCGCTCGGCGCAGGCGTTCCAGGAGCCGGCGCAGTCGAGGAAGGTGGCGAGTGTGCGCACCAGCTCCGACTGGTGGCGGGCGTCGTAGTCGAGCAGCGGGCCGAGCACGCGCCGGGCGTACGAGCGGCGCACATCGCCCGGGACGGTGGCCAGCAGCAGCGCGTGCGTGTAGATCTCGTCGGACGTCACCACCCCGCCGCCGCGCGCCTCGGCCAGCCGCCTGGCGTGCCCGGCCTCCTCCACGCCGCCGCGGAGCGCCGCCGCCCCGGTCAGCGCGCCGCTCAGCCCGAGACAGACCCGGACGTCCGGCGCCGCCGACAGCACTCCCGCCCCGGCCCGCAACCTGTCGGCCAGATCGGTCACGTCCAGCTCGCGCAACGGCACCACCGCCACCGCCCCGCCGCCGCCGGGCGCGGCGACGACCTCGCGTCCCAGCAGCTCCTCCAGCACCTGGCCCCCGAGCCCGCCCGCTTCCTCCCCGCCCGCGCCGGACGTGGGCTCGCGGTCCCCCGCCGCACCCGGCCGGGACGAGGCAGACGTACGGGGCGGTGTCCCCGCCGCACCGGACCCGTACGGGGCGGACATACGAGGTGGCGTCCCCGCCGCACCGGACCCGTACGGGGCGGACGTACGAGGTGGCGTCGCGGGATCGCGGTCCTCAACGGACGTACGAGGTGGCTTGGAGGAATCGTGGTCCTCGGGATCGCCGAAGGTCGGCGGGGTGGGGGTGACGGTGGCGGAAACGACCGCGTACGGCTCTGATGTGTCCAGGCCGCAGGTGCGGAAGCGGGCGTTGAGGTCGGCGGTGTCGGCGTCGGCGAGGGCGGCGGTCAGGAGGTGGGCGGCGAGGCGGCGTTCCACGCGCCGGCCCGCTTCGATGCGGCTGCGTTCGAGCGCGACGCAGGCCGCGAGTTCGTAGCCGAGGTCGGCGCGGTCGAGCAGGTCGCCGTCGCAGGCCAGGAGCCAGCCGCCGGCGCGGTGGCCGCGTCCGACGGTGAAGAGGGTGTGGTCGCCGGCGCGGCAGGGCAGCCGGGGAGCGGTGAGGTAGGCGCGGGCCAGGGCGGCGGGGTCGTCGGGGGTGCCGACGATCACCGTTCCGGCGGCGGAGAGGACGGCGCCGGTGACGCCCAGTTCGGCGGCGGTGAGGGCGAACAGCTCGGGCAGGTCGGCGCCCTCGGCGACGGCGGCGACGAGCCTGCGGTGGCGGCCCAGCTCGGCACGGGCGTCGCCGCGGAGGTGCGGCGTGACCCGTTCGGCGAGGGTGCGGAAGGAGACCTCGGTGGGGACCTCCAGGAGCGGCAGCCCGGCCTGTTCGCACGCCGCGACCAGGTCGGCGGGGATGTGGCCGAGCCAGGCCTGGCCCGCGCCGAGCGCCGCCACCCCGGCCTGGACCAGGGCGGAGACGAACCGGGCCGAGTCCTCGGGCCGCTGCCGCCAGAGCAGGCCGGTGAGCACCAGTTCGCCGCCCGACAGGTAGCGCCCGGGCTCCGGGAGGTCGGTGATGTGGACGGTGGAGAAGTCGCGATCCGGGTCGCCGGTGAGCAGCCGGAGCCGCGGCTCCCCTACCGACAAGAGATCACGTATCCGCATTTGTAGGAATATACAAGCTAGCCACTCGCCTGGCTTACCCCGATTTCACCTGCCACTCCTATCGGCCGTGCCCGTCCGATGCTCTACTCGAAGGATGACGGAGACGGCGAGTGCGCTGGACCAGGGCGTCGGCCGGAGCGCGCGGCGGCCGGACGCGGTGCTGAAGGTGACGGGCGAGTTCGCGTACGCCTCCGACCTGTGGCTGGAGGGCATGGTGTGGGGCGCGACGCTGCGCAGCCCGCACCCGTCGGCGTGGATCCGCTCCATCGACATAGGCCCGGCGCTGGCCATGCCGGGCGTGCGCGCGGTCCTGACGCACGAGGACGTGCCGGGCGAGAAGTTCTACGGGCTGGACCGCAAGGACCAGCCGGTGCTCGCCGTCGACCAGGTCCGCTACCAGGGCGAGCCGGTGGCGCTGGTGGCCGCCGACCATCCGGAGCTGGCGCGGCGGGCGGCGGACGCGATCGTGGTGGACTACGAGGTGCGCGAGGCTGTGACGGACCCGCGCCTGGCCACGGAGCTGGTCCGCTACCAGCCGGTCCGCAGGGGCGAGCGGTTCGAGGCCGACGTCGTGGTCACCGGCGAGTACGAGGTCGGCATGCAGGACCAGGCGTTCCTCGGCCCGGAGTCGGGGCTGGCGGTGCCGGCCGAGGACGGCGGCGTCGACCTCTACATCGCCACCCAGTGGCTGCACGTGGACCGCGACCAGCTCGCCCCCTGCCTGGGGCTGCGGCCGGAGCAGGTGCGGCTGACGCTGTCCGGGGTCGGGGGCGCGTTCGGCGCCCGCGAGGACCTGTCGATGCAGGTGCACGCCTGCATGCTGGCGCTGCGGCTGAACCGCCCCGTGAAGATCGTGTACGGGCGAGAAGAGTCGTTCTTCGGCCACGTGCACCGCCATCCGGCGCGGATGCGGTACGAGCACGGCGCCACCCGCGACGGCCGGCTCGTCTACGTCAAGGCCGAGATCCTGCTGGACGGCGGCGCCTACTGCTCCTCCTCCCCCGCCGTGGTGGGCAACGCCGCCTCGCTCGGGGTCGGCCCGTACGAGGTGCCGAACGTGCTGGTGGAGGCCACCGGCGTCTACACGAACAATCCGCCGTGCGGGGCGATGCGCGGGTTCGGCGCGGTGCAGGCGTGTTTCGCGTACGAGTCGCAGATGGACCTGCTGGCCGAGGCGTGCGGGCTGTCGCCGGTGGAGATCCGGGTGCGGAACGCGGTCTCGCAGGGCTCGGCGCTGATCACCGGGCAGGTGATCGACTCGCCCGCGCCGCTGGCCGGCATGCTGCGCGAGCTGGAGTCGTTCCCGCTGCCCCCGCCCGCCGAGGACGACCTGCGCGCGCGGCCGGGCGGCGTGTCGCAGACCACGCACGGCGAGTCGGTGCGGCGCGGCGTCGGGTACGGGGTCGGGATCAAGAACATCTGCTTCTCCGAGGGCTTCGACGACTACTCGACCGCCCGCGTCCGGGCCGAGCTGGTCAACGGCGAGCCGCACGTCACCGTGCACACCGCCGCCGCCGAGGTGGGCCAGGGGCTGGTCACCGTCCAGGCCCAGATCGCCCGGACCGAGCTGGGCGTGGAGCACGTGACGGTCGCGACGGCCGACACGTCGGTGGGGTCGGCGGGCTCGTCGTCGGCCTCGCGTCAGTCGTACGTGACAGGAGGGGCGGTGAAGGCGGCCTGCGAGGCCGTGCGGGAGCGGTTCGCGGGGCTGCCGGCGCGGGAGGCGCTGGAGAAGTTCGGGCCGATCGAGGAGACGCGCGAGTACCGGCACCGGCCCACGTTCCCGATGGACCCGGTCACCGGGCAGGGCGACTCGCACACCCAGCTCGCGCTCTGCGCGCACCGGGCGGTGGTGGACGTGGACGTGGAGCTGGGCCTGGTCAAGGTGGTCGAGCTGGCGGCGGTGCAGGACGTGGGCCGGATCCTGAACCCGCAGGCGCTGGAGGGCCAGATCCACGGCGGGTCGGCGCAGGGGCTCGGGCTGGCGCTGATGGAGGAGATCCAGGTCAGGGACGGCAGGGTGCTGAACCCGTCCTTCACCGACTACCTGATCCCCACCATCCTCGACATGCCGCCCATGACGCTGAAGATCCTGGAGAATCCGGACCCCGCCGCACCGTACGGGCTGCGCGGCGCGGGCGAGCCGCCGACGCTCTCCTCCACCCCCGCGATCGCGGCGGCGGTGCGCGCCGCGACCGGCCTGCGGTTGACGCGCGTTCCGATCAGCCCCGAAGATGTCGCCTTGGCCCACAACGGGCCTTGAGCGACTACGGGGAGGACCCATGGCGGACGCGCGCGAGGCGGCGAAGGCGGAGTTCCAGCGTTTCGACGCCGACGGCGACGGGCTGCTGACGGCCGACGAGATCAGGAAGGCCAACCTGGCCCTGGGCGGCCTGGGCGCCACGGAGGCGGAGATCGAGGCGTTCATCGCCGCCGCCGACCGCGACGGCGACGGGCGGATCACGCTGGACGAGTTCGCCGGGCTGGTCGGCGGCGGCAAGCACGAGAAGGCATGATCGCCTCCCTCGCCGGGTAGGCATCGGGCACTCCCCCGCGTCGTCGAAGGGGGAGGCCGGTGCTCGACAGGTTCTTCGAGCTGTCCGCGCGGGGCTCGACCGTCGGCCGTGAGGTACGTGGCGGCATCACCACGTTCATGGCCATGGCGTACATCATCCTGCTCAACCCGATCATCATCGGGGGCGCGCAGGACGTCACCGGCGCCAAGCTGACGATCGCGCAGCTCACCACGTCGACCGCGCTGGCCGCGGCGATCGCCACACTGCTCATGGGGCTCGTCGGCAACGCGCCGCTGGCGCTGGCGGCGGGCCTCGGGCTGAACGCGGTGGTCGCCTACCAGGCCGCCCCCCACATGACCTGGGCGCAGGCTATGGGCCTGGTCGTGCTGGAAGGCGCGGCCATCATCGTGCTGGCCGTGACCGGCCTGCGCACCCTGATCATGAACGCGATCCCGCTGGCGCTCAAACACGCCATCAGCGTCGGCATCGGGCTGTTCATCGCGCTGATCGGGCTGGTCGACTCCGGGTTCGTGACCCGCGGCTCAGGCACGCCGGTGCAGCTCGGCGCCACCGGGCATCTGACGGGGTGGCCGGTGGCGGTGTTCTGCTTCGGGCTGCTGCTGATGATCGCCCTGTACGCGCGGCGCACGCCGGCGGCGATCCTGCTCAGCATCGTGATCACCGCGGTCGTGGCGATCGTGGTGAACTCGGTGGCCACGATCGACCAGGCCGACTGGGGCGTCGTCGCGCCGAAGGTGCCCGAGTCGGTGGTGTCGGCGCCCGACTTCGGGCTGATCGGGCAGGTCGACGTGTTCGGCGGGTTCGCCACGGCGGGCGCACTCACCGCGACCGTGGTGCTGTTCACACTGGTGCTGTCGGGGTTCTTCGACGCGATGGGCACGATCATCGGCGTCAGCGACGAGGCCGGGCTCGTCGACGAGCAGGGACGGGTGCCGCGGCTGGGCCGGATCCTCACCGTGGACGGCGTGGCCGCCATGCTGGGCGGCGTGACGAGCTCGTCGGCGAACACGGTGTTCGTGGAGTCGGCGGCGGGCGTCGGCGAGGGCGCGCGGACCGGGCTGGCGAGCCTGGTCACCGGGGCGATCCTGGCGCTGTCGCTGCTGTTCACCCCGCTGGCGGCGGTGGTGCCCGCGGCGGCGGCCGCGCCCGCGCTGGTGCTGGTCGGGGCGCTGATGATGATGCAGAGCAGGAACATCCCGTGGCACGACCCGGATCTGGCCCTGCCCGCCTTCCTGACGATCGCGCTGATGCCGTTCACGTACTCGATCACCAACGGGGTGGGCGCCGGGCTGATCGCCTACACCCTGATCAAGGCGGCGCGGGGGAAGTTCGGCGAGGTCTCGTGGCTGCTGTGGGTGGTGTCGCTGGTGTTCCTGGCCTACTTCGCGATCGACTGGGTGGGCGGGTTCTTCGGCTAGCGCAGGTCGCCGGAGTTGCAGGCCACGCCGTTGCCGTCGAGGTCGGAGTACCAGGCGTACTCCTCGTGCGTCCCCTTGGTGTAGGGGCCGAACCCGGCGGCCGTGGCCTCCTCGCAACTGGCGAAGCGCTGGTCGGGGGTCCTGGTGTTCCCTGCCGGGTTGCGGGTTCCGGTGGAGTCGCCCGGGTTCGTACTGGTCGGATCACCCGTACCGGCCGGGTCGCCTGTGCCGGTGGGGTCGCCCGTACCGGCCGGGTCGCCTGTGCTGGTGGGGTCGCCCGTACCCGCGGGATCGCCTGTGTTCGCCGGGTCGCCCGTGCCGGCGGGATCGCCGGTGGAGGGCGCCGCCGCGTCGCCGAGCAGGCGGGTGGCCAGCTCCTCGGCCTCCTGCTGGGTCATCCCCGCGATGCTCAGGCTGTCGCCGTCCATGCTCTGGGTGACGATGGGCGCGGCCAGGACCGTCCGCGGCACCAGGATGACCGCGACCTGCCGCTGGTCGGGGACCTGCTCGTCGATGAGGTCGACGAGCTTCTGCTTGAACGCGGGAGCGACCGCGATGCGCACCGAGTACGTCCCGTCGCGCTCGCGGACCGCCTCGATGGTCTGCACGGAGTGGACCGTGACGCCGTCCTCCAGCAGGTAGCAGGTGGTCTGCTCGTCGTCGAGCGCCGCCTCCTCGCCGGGGCAGGGCGCGGGCTTGGTCTCGCGTACGGGGGCGAAGTGGATCGGCGTGGACAGCCGCTTCGGCGGGGTGCCGCCGAGGAGCGGGGCGTCGGGCGTCCTGGTCATCAGGACGGCGACGGTGGCGAGCACCCCCGCGATGATCACGATCAGGACGAGCGAGACGATGAGTATGGCGGTGGTGGCTCTGCTCGCTCTCGGCGGTCCGGGATCCGCTGCGGTAGGCGGTTCTTCCGGCTTGTCCATCGATCGACGTCCCCATCCTGACTACGGGCTTCGGTGAGCTTATCGGGGACCGGTGGATGCCGGGTAATCAGCCGAATATTTCTCGTTTCTGTGTTCAGAGGCGGAGAAGCGAGAAAGAATTACGGCGAATGCGCGCTTGCCCAGAAACAGGAGTAGGCCCATGAAGGTCGGTGTTCCGCGCGAGGTCAAAGACGGCGAATACCGGGTGGCGCTGACCCCCGCGGGCGCGCACGAACTCGTGCGCCACGGCCACCAGGTTCTCGTCGAACGGGGCGCGGGCGAAGGCTCGACGCTCCCCGACGCGGACTTCGCGGCGGCGGGCGCGACCGTGCTGCCGGACGCCGACGAGCTGTGGGCGGAGTCCGAGCTGGTGCTCAAGGTCAAGGAGCCGGCCCCGCAGGAGTACCACCGGCTGCGCAAGGGCCAGGTGCTCTTCGCGTACCTGCACCTCGCGGCCTCGCCGGAGTGCACGCTGGCGATGCTCGGCGCGGGCGTCACCGGCATCGCCTACGAGACCGTGCAGACGCCCGGCGGCCGGCTGCCGCTGCTCGCCCCCATGTCGGAGGTGGCGGGCCGGCTCGCCCCGCAGGTGGGCGCCTACCACCTGATGCGCTCGCAGGGCGGCCGGGGCGTGCTGATGGGCGGCGTGCCCGGCGTGCGGGCCGCGAACGTGGTGGTGATCGGCGCGGGCGTGTCGGGCATGAACGCGGCCGCGATCGCCGTGGGCATGCAGGCCGAGGTGATGCTGATCGACAAGAACATCGACAAGCTGCGCCAGGCCGACCTCATCTACCAGGGGCACTGCCAGACGGTGGCGTCCAACACGCTGGAGATCGAACGGGCGGTGCTGGAGGCCGACCTGGTGATCGGCGCCGTGCTGGTGCCCGGGGCGAGGGCGCCCGAGCTGGTGCCCGACGACCTGGTGGCGCGGATGAAGCCGGGCTCGGTGCTGGTGGACATCTCCATCGACCAGGGCGGCTGCTTCGCGGGCTCGCGCCCCACCACGCACGCCGACCCGACCTACCAGGTGCACGGGTCGATCTTCTACTGCGTGTCCAACATGCCGGGCGCGGTCCCGCACACCTCCACGTTCGCGCTCACCAACGTGACGCTCCCGTACGTGCTGGAGATCGCGGACCTCGGCTGGCGCCGGGCGCTGCGCGAGGACCCGGCGCTGGCGTTCGGCCTGAGCACCCACGAGGGCCACCTGACCAGCCGCCCGGTCGCCGAGGCGCACGGCCTGGAGTGGACGCCCACCCGGGAGATCCTCGCCTAGCCTTCTTCGAGGACCGCCTTCAAGTGCTGGTTGCGCCGGACGATCAGAGCCGTCAGGTAGCGCCGCAGCACCGCCTTCTCGGCGATCCGGCCCAGCACGCCCAGCGGCGCCGCGAACTCCACCACGTCCCGCATGACCGTGCCCCCGTCGCCGTCGTCCTCGAACCGGTGCTCGTGCCACCAGCGCCGGAACGGTCCCGCCACCTGCTCGTCCACGAAGCGCGCGGGGGCGTCGCAGGCGCTGATCACCGACGTCATCCGCCAGGTGACGCCGAAATGCCGCGCCCGCCACGTGACCTCGTCGCCGGGGCCCATCCGTCCCGACGTCACCCCGCCCACCGCGCGCTCTCCCGACGCGCTCATGGACGCCACATGGACGTCCACGGACAGCGACTCCTCGAAGACCCTCCGGGGCTCCGCCCGGACCGCCGTCACCACCTCGATCCGAACCACCCCGCACATCCTCCTTCGGCGAGATCACGCGCTTACCGTCGGAGGTCGCCCTGGTGGGTGCGCTCCGCGGCAGGGTCCATCCCCCGGCACACGCGAAAGGCCCGGCGCCGGGCCGGGCCTTTCGATCACGTCGTCACTGCTGGGACTCGGTCGGCTGTGGGCTGATCGAGTCCATCGGGGTGTCGCCCTGCGTCGTGGGCTCCGGCGGGAGGGGGGCCTGGTCGGCGGTGGTGACGATGGCGTGCTCGCCGCCGCAGGTGGCGCCCGGCTCAGGCGTGTCGGGGCCGTTCTGGTAGCGCTTGATGAACGCGGGCAGCCTCGGGTCGTCGGGGCTGTCGAGCTTGAGCTGGTTGTTCCAGGTGGTGGCCACGATCGGCGCCGGCAGGCCCTCGAACGGGCTGACCAGCATGTAGTCGCGCTGGCCGGTGGTCGAGGCCACGTCCCTCAGCTTCTCAAGCTGGTCGGCGGGCAGGTCGGGCCGGTAGGTGATCCAGACCGCGCCGTGCTCCAGCGAGTGGACGGCGTGCTCATTGTGGATGGGTTTGTCGTAGATGTCGCACTGCTGCCAGTAGTTGTTGTGCTCCCCGCCCATCGGCGGGGTCTCCTTGTACGCGACCTTGTCCCACACGTGCTGGCCACCGTCGTAGCTGGCGGTCACGACCTCGTCCATCGACGTCTCACGTGCCTGTTTGACCAGATAGAAGCCCACCAAGCCGACGAGAAGGACGATGACGAGCCCGCCTGTCCCCCACATCAGGAGTGCGGTGCGGCGTTCTTTGCGCCTCTGCTCGGCTCGCATCCTCTGCAGATGCTCCCGCCGTGCCTGCGCCTTCTCCTTCGTCATCGTTCCTCCATGGGCGTCTCAACACGGGTCACCTTATGCCCTTCGGGCGTATGCGGTGAATAAGCATCCGATCACGAACTCCCGCGGTTTCACGGGTACGCTGGACGGGCCATGGAAAAGCCTGTTCGCAAACCGCTGTTCGCCATCGTCGCCGCGATCGTGCTCGGCGCCGCGGCCGTCCTGTTCCTCTTCGGCGGCCGGGGCACGCCCGGCGACACCTCCGCCGAGGCCGGTTTCGCCCGTGACATGGCGACGCATCACGCGCAGGCCGTGGAGATGTCGTTCATCATCCGGGACAAGAGCCAGTCCAGGGAGATCAGATCCCTGGCGTTCGACATCATCAACACCCAGGCCAACCAGCGGGGCATGTTCCTCGGCTGGCTGCAGCAGTGGGGCGTCTCGCAGGCGACGGACCTGCCGGAGATGGCGTGGATGAGCGGCCACGCGCACGCCTCCGCCGCCAACTGGAAGCCGGGAGACCCGATGCCGGGCATGGCCACCCGCGAGGAGCTGGCCAAGCTGCGCGAGCTGGAGGGCACCGAGGCCGAGGTGCTGTTCCTGCAGCTGATGATCCGCCACCACGAGGGCGGGGTGGAGATGTCCGAGGGCGTGATCCGGATGTCGAACCGGGACGAGGTGGTCAGCCTGGCCCGCAAGATGGTCACCGGGCAGAAGGGCGAGATCGACCTCATGAACAAGATGCTCAAGCACCGCAACGCCGAGCCCTTCCCGTCGATCCTCAGGTCCTAGAAGGCCGGCGAAACCCCACCACCCCTGTGTGTCCGACAGGTCGTGCGGGGTGCTGGAGAAAATGGGTGGGTGGGGCGCCCTCGAAAGACCCTCCCTGGGCTTCCGAAGGTCATGAGGGCGCCGAGGGAGATCGAGCGGGGCCCCGGGAACTCCACGGCCTCCTGGGCAGGTATCGGGAAACGGCCCACGCGCGCCGTCGCCCGCGGGCCGGTGTCCTGGTCGGGTCGGGGGAGGTGGGTGGTGAGCGTGGACGCGGTCGTGGTGGGGTCCGGGCCGAACGGGCTGGTGGCGGCGGTCAGGCTGGCCGAGGCCGGGCGGCGGGTGCTGCTGCTGGAGGCGGCCGAGTCGTTCGGCGGCGGGCTGCGGTCGGCGGAGCTGACGTTGCCGGGGCGGGTCCACGACATGGGCGCGACCGTGATGGCGATGGCGCTGGCCTCCCCCGCCATGCGCGACCTGGAGCTGAAGGGCGTGGAGTACGCCCATCCGCCGCTGCCCGCCGCCCACCCGCTGGACGATCGCCCGGCGGTGCTCGTGCATCGGGACGCGGACCGTACCGCGGAAGGGCTGGGACGTGACGCGGCGGTGTGGCGGGCGACGGCGGGGGCGGCGGCGCGGGCCGGGTTCCCGCTCATCGACCTGCTGCTGAAGCCGCTGGGGCCGTGGAAGGCACGGCCGAAGGCGTTCGCGGCGGCGGCCCGGTTCGGCGCGGCGGCGGCGCTGCCCGCGACGACGCTGGGCAGGCTCGCGTTCCGCACCGCGGAGGGGCGGGCGCTGCTGGCGGGGATGGCCGCGCACTCGCTGCTCGACCTGCGGGCGCCGATCACGAGCGGGTACGGGCTCATGCTGGCGGCCACGGCTCACCTGGTCGGCTGGCCGGTGGTGCGGGGCGGCTCCCAGCGGCTGGCCGACGCCCTGGTGGCGCGGCTGCGGGAGCTGGGCGGCGAGGCGGTGACCGGTCATCGGGTGCGGCGGCTGGACGAGCTGGACGCCGGGACGGTGGTGCTGGACGTGTCACCGCGGGAGTTCGCGCGGATGGCCGACCTGCCGCCCGGCTACCGCGACCGGTTGCTCCGGTTCCGTCACGGTCCGGGGGTGTTCAAGCTGGACTGGGCGCTGGACGGGCCGGTGCCGTGGCGGGACCCCGCGGTGGCGGGGGCGGGCACCGTCCACCTGGGCGGCACGCTGGAGGAGATCGCGCTGAGCGAGGCGGAGACGGCCGCCGGCCGCCACTCCCCCAGGCCGTACGTGCTGCTGGTGCAGCCGTACGCGGCCGACCCGACGCGGGGCGGGCACACCCTGTGGGCCTACTGCCACGTCCCCAACGGCTCCGCCGCCGACATGACGGGCCCGATCGAGGCGCAGATCGAGCGGTACGCGCCGGGCTTCCGCGAGCGGGTGCTGGCCCGGCACGCGATGGGCCCGGCCGAGCTGGAGGCGGCCAACCCCAACCTGGTGGGCGGCGACATCGGCGGCGGGCTGGCCAGCCTGGCCCAGTTCGTGAAGCGGCCGGTCTGGTCGCCCGCGCCGTGGCGCACCCCGCTGCCGGGGGTGTTCCTCTGCTCGTCGTCGACGCCGCCGGGGCCGGGCGTGCACGGGATGGGCGGCTGGCAGGCGGCCCGTCTCGCGCTCGCCCGCTGACCGGTGCCCGCGGCCCCGGGGCCGGCACGCGGGTCACGCCGGCGCCGGGGGCCGGGGCGAGGGTCACGTCGGCCCCGGGGCCGGGGCGAGGGTCAGGTGGCGGCCAGCTCCTCGGCGAGGGCGGTGGCGAAGGCGTCGACGTCCTCCTCGGTGGTGTCCCAGGCGCACATCCAGCGCACCTCGCCGGCGGCCTCGTCCCAGGTGTAGAAGCGGAAGCGCTTCTGCAGCCGGGCGGTGACGTCCCGGGGCAGTCTCGCGAAGACGGCGTTGGCCTCGACGGGGCGCGGCACCTCGACGCCGGGCAGCTCCCGCACCGCCGCGGCGAGCCGCCGGCCCATCGCGTTGGCGCGCCGGGCGTTGCGCAGCCACAGGTCGCCCCCGAGCAGCGCCTCGAACTGCGCCGACACGAACCGCATCTTGGACGACAGCTGCATGAACGTCTTGCGGATGTAGTCGACGCCGGTGGCCGCCTCGGGATTGAGCACCACGACCGCTTCCCCGTACAGCAGCCCGATCTTCGTGCCGCCGAACGAGAGCACGTCCACGCCGGCGTCGGTGGTGAGCGCCCGCAGCGGCACGTCCAGCGCGGCGGCGGCGTTGGTGAGGCGGGAGCCGTCGAGGTGGACGAGGAGGCCGAGGTCGTGCGCGTGCGCGCAGACCGCGGCGATCTCGTCGGGGGTGTAGACGGTGCCGAGCTCGGTGGTGTTGGAGATGGACACCACCTTGGGCTGGGCGCGGTGCACGTCGCCGAACCCCCACGCCTGCCGGTCGATCAGCTCGGGGGTGAGCTTGCCGTCGGGCGTGGGGACGGTGAGCAGCTTGATGCCGCCGGCGACCTCGGGGGCGCCGCCCTCGTCGGTGTTGATGTGGGCGGTCTCGGCGCAGACGACCGCCTCCCAGTGGGCGGTCATCGCGCGCAGCGAGACGACGTTGGCGGCGGTGCCGTTGAAGACCGGCCAGGCCCGCGCCCGCTCGCCGAAGTGGCGCCGGAACACGTCCTGCAGCGCCTCGGTGTAGACGTCGTCGCCGTAGGCGGCCTGGTGGCCGCCGTTGGCGTCGGCGATGGCCTGGAGGATCTCGGGGTGCACGCCGGCGTAGTTGTCGCTGGCGAAGCCCTTGAGCCGGGGGTCGTGCCGGACGGTCACGTGGTGAGGTCCAATCTGGTGCCGTTGAGCTGGTCGGCGGGCTGGTCGTAGAGGCGGCCGATCGCCTCGGCGAGGTCCCGCACGTCGGTGAAGCCGGGGAACTTCGCGTCGGGCTTGGCCGCCCGCATGGCGTCGTTGACCAGGGCCTTGACGACGAGGATGACGGCCGCGGACGAGGTGTCCTTGAGCGCGTCCGCCAGGGAGAGCGTCCACGCCTCGGCGGCGGCCTTGGCGGCGGCGTAGGGGGCGCCGCCGGCGGTGGGGTGCTCGGCCGCCTTGGCGGAGACGATCACGAACCGGCCGTTCTCGCTCCTGCGCAGCAGCGGCTCGAAGGCCAGCGAGACGTGCTGGAGCGTACGGACGAGCAGGTCGTGCAGGACGTCCCAGTCGGCGAGATCGGTCTCGGCGAAGGAGGGCGCGCCCCGCCAGCCGCCGACCAGGTGGATCACGCCGTCGACGCGGCCGTGCTCGGACTCGATCCGGGCGGCCAGGTCGCGGACGGCGTCGCGGTCGAGCAGGTCGACGTGCTCCTTGTCGACGCCGATCACGGTGTGGCCCTGCTTGGCGAAGTGCTCCGTCACCGCGGTGCCCGTGGGGCCGGCGGCGCCCGTCACCAGAATGATCATGCCCTGATCCCCCTCGTCGACTCGACCACGTCGGCCAGCTTACGGCGCAGCGCCTCGTAGAACATGCTCAGGGGGAACTCGTCGGGCAGCACCGCGTCCACCTTGGCCTTCCGCTCCGCGGGCAGCGCGTCGGCCCCCTTGGCCCAGACGGAGGCCGGGTCGGCGGGGACGTAGGCGCTGACCAGCTCGTGCGCCGCCAGCCAGTGCGCGACCTTGGAACGGTCGATGCTGTCGCGGTAGAGCTTGTCGACCTCGCCGCGCAGGTCGGCCACGCCGCCGGCGACCCGGTCCCAGTCGATGGACAGGCGGTTGTCGGTCCACCGCACGATGTCGTTGCGGTGCAGGTAGGCGAAGAGCAGCTGGCCGCCGAGCCCGTCGTAGTTGCGCACCCGGGGGCCGGTGATCGGGAACCGGAACAGCCGGTCGAACAGGATCGCGTGCTGGACGAGCCGGGCGTGCGGCACGCCCCGCCGTTCCAGCTTGACGGCCTCGCCGTAGGCGGTCAGGTCGCAGCGCAGCTCCTCCAGCGCGTACAGCCAGTACGGCATCCGCTGCTTGATCATGAAGGGGTCGAACGGCAGGTCGCCGTGGCTGTGCGTGCGGTCGTGCACGAGGTCCCAGAGCACGAACGTGTCCTGGGCGAGCCGCTGCGAGGCGAGCAGGCGGGCGGCGTCCGGCGGCAGGTCGAGCTTGAGCGTGTCGACGGCGGCCCTGGACACCCGGCGGAACCGGGCGGCCTCGCGGTCGGCGAAGATGCCGCCCCAGGTGAAGCGGGCCGGGGCCTGGCTGACGCTGACCGTCTCGGGGAAGAGCACGGCCGAGTGGGTGTCGTAGCCGGAGGTGAAGTCCTCGAACGCGATCGGCACGAACATCGGGTTGTCGTAGCCGCCCGCCTCCAGCTCGGCCAGCCAGTCCGGCCAGATGGTGCGGATCCAGACCGCTTCCAGGTTGCGGTCCGGGTTGCCGTTCTGGGTGTACATGGGGAACACGACGAGGTGTTCCAGGCCGTCGATCCGCTGGGTGTCGGGGTGGAAGCGGTCGAGCGAGCGGAGGAAGTCGGGCACGCCGAGGTCCTGCGCGGCCCACTGGGCGAGGTCGTCCTGGACGGCCTGGAGGTACGCGGCGTCGTGCGGGAAGTGCGGGGCCAGCTCGCCCACCTTGGCGGCGACGGCGGCGACCAGCTCCTTGGCCCTGCCCTTGTCCTCCGGCACCGAGCCGTCCTTGACCTGGAGCGGGCGCAGCTCCTCCACCAGGGCCTTCAGCTCGCCGAACAGCGCGGCCTTGGGGCCGGAGCCGGCGACCGCGGCGGGCTCGTCCGCCGGTACGCGGGCGGCCCAGGTGACGACGTTCCCCCAGAGCCCGCGGTGGTCGTAGTCGTCGATGGAGTCGTCGCCGAACAGGTCGGAGTCGGCGAACACCACGACCCTGCCCTTCCCGTACGGGAGCGCGACGGCCAGCGGCGCGCCCGCGGGGTCGGCGTCGGGAGAGGTGGCGAACAGGACGGTGGCGTTCTCGGCGGACAGCACGCCGGCGCGGTAGAAGCAGGCGGCCTTGACTCCGGCGAGCAGGCCGTCCCCGGTGGCGGGCGGGGCGACGACCCAGGAGGCGACGCCGCCGTGCGCGTTGCGGGGGTCGCGGACGGTGGTGTGCTCGACGGTGACGCCGAAGCGGGACAGCAGCTCGGCCAGGTTGTTGCCGTACTTGTCCTGCTCCTCCTCGGCCAGCACGACCAGGCCGCCGCCCTCGGCGACGAAGGCGGTCACGGCGTCCAGCTCCCCGGGGGTGAACACGGGGCTGCCCCGGCCGGTGGTGCGCTCCCAGCGTTCGCCCGCCGGGTGGGCGATGACCAGCACGTCGTGGTCTTGGAGCGTTCCCGCGTCGAGCGGGCCCTCGGTGTGAGAGGTGACCGTGTGGCCCAGGTGGCGCAGCAGCGCGGCGGCGCGGGCGTAGCTGGAGTCGTCGGGGTGGGCGGGGTTCACGGCTTCGGCGATCTCGCGCCGGATGGTCCAGGACTCGCTGTGGGCCTCGTCGAACAGCACTCTGGGGAACGCGTGCATGAAATTTCTCCTGTTGCTACCGCCGTATGACGAAAAATATACACATACGTCCCCGGCGGCACGCAAAAGCCTCCCGTATGGTGAGATCGGATTCGCTGGAACAGGCGGTCAGGAGACCTGGACGCTCTGCCGCACCCGCACCTGGGTCTCGCCGTCGCAGCGGTGCTGGGCGCAGAAGTACATGATCAGGATCGGCTTGGGCCGGTGCTCGATGACGTAGCCGACGAAGCCGAGCTGGTTGCCGCTGTTGCGGTCGCGCAGGGTGCCGTCGTAGCGGGTCGCGTCGCTGTTGCCCGCCCGGTCCGGGACCGGGGCCGTCACCTCGACCTCGCCCGGCAGCAGGCCCTCCAGCGTGGCCTTCGTCTGGTCGCGGGAGGCGTCCACGGCGAGCGTGTCGGACACCTGGACGTACACGCCGACGGCGCTCTCCGGGTCGTTCGTGATGACCGGGTTGACCTGCGACCAGTCGGCGCTGGCGCCGGAGACGAACATCGACTCGAACTCGGCGGCGCGGGGCGAGGCGAGCGCGAACAGGTCGGCGTGCGTGCGGGCGGTCCACGCGGCGGGATGCTCGAACGTGACCGGGGCGGCGGCGGTGTTCTCGAAGCGCACCCACGACTCGCCGCGCTGCATCACCACGATCATCACGACCAGCGCCAGGGCGGCGATCGCCGCGGTGATGGTGGCCGCCACGATGGGCAGCCTCCCGGGGCGGCGCCGGAGCCTCGTGGACGGGCCGGTCGGCGGCCCGCTCCCCGGCCCGGTGACCGGCCCGTGCCCGTACTGCACGCCGGGACGGGGACCGGAGTGCGGCCCCGAGTCGGCGCCGACGCCGTAGGGCAGTCCCTGTACGGAGCCCGTACCGTACTGCGGCCCGGAACCGGCGCCCGGGGAGTAGTGCGGGCCGGAACCCGGCCCTGCGCCCAGGCTGCCAGGACCCGCACCCGGGCCGGAAGGAGGGCCGACACCCGGGGCAGAAGCGGAGCCCACGCCCGGGCCGGACGCGGGACCCGGGCCCGGGCCGGAGTGGGGGCCCGAGCCCGCTCCCACTGGCGGCTCGGACCCGTAAGGGGCACCTGATCCGTACGGGCCGGGACCGTAGGCGGGACCCGTGCCGTAGTGCGGGCCGGAACCGCTGAGAGACCCCGGCCTGGCGGGCGGCGTGCCGGTGATGGCCCCGTGCAGCGCCTCGATGAACGCCGCGCAGGACGGGTAGCGCTGATCGGGCACCTTGGCCAGGGCCCGCATCATCACCCCGTCGACCTCCGGAGGCAGCTCGGGCCGGAGCTGCGTCAGCGGCACCGGCTGCTCGGCCAGGTGCGCCCAGAGCAGGGCGATGTCGTTGTCGCGTTGAAAAGGCAGCCGCCCGGACAGCCCCTCGTACACCACGCACGCCAGCGCGTACTGGTCGGCCCGGCCGTCGATGTGCTCCTTGTTGATCTGCTCGGGCGACATGTAGCGGGGCGTGCCGATGAACTGGTCGGTCTGCGTGAGCCCGGAGATGGACGTGCGGTGCTTGGTGATGCCGAAGTCGGTCAGGTAGACGTGGTCGCCCGCCAGCAGGATGTTGGCCGGTTTCACGTCGCGGTGGATCAGGTCGTGGGTGTGGGCGGCGTCGAGCGCGGCGGCCACCTGGGCGAAGATCCGGGTGCCCTGGTCGAGCGGGAGCGGCCCCCGGTCGTAGATGAACCGGCGCAGGTCGAGCCCGTCGACGTAGCGCATCGCGATGTAGAGCACCCCGTCGGCGTCGGCGTTGGCCTCGTAGATGGGGATGATGTTGGGGTGCTCGATGCTGGCGACGGTACGGGACTCCAGGATGAACCGCTGGCGGAAGCGGTCGTCGACGCTCAGCACCGGGTTGAGGATCTTCAGGGCGACCCGCCGGCTCAGCCTGGGGTCGAGGGCCAGGTAGACCACGGCCATGCCGCCCTTGCCGATGATGTCCTCGACGTAGTAGCCGGCCACCTCCTGACCGATGAGACCTCTGTCGTTCACGTGCATCACGACGTCTCGGCGGGCTGGCCGCAGTAGCCGCAGAACCGGTGGGCCTGGCCGAGCCGCATGCCGCAGGCGGTGCAGAACTTGACGGCCGGCTCCTGCGCGGTCAGCACCTGCTGCTGCTGCGGGACGGCCGGGAACTGCAGCGAACGGCGCACCATGACCGTCTGGTTGGCGCCCTCGTCGTAGCCCTGCTGGGGGACGAACGGCGGCAGGTGGTCGTCCGGCCGCTCCCCGCCCCGGTGACGCCGCCACAGCAGGAACGCGCCCGCGGCGGCGGCCACGAACAGCACGCTCGCCGCGGCGATGAACGGCCAGAGCGGCACCCCGCCGGAGGCCGGGGCCGCCGCCCGCTTGGTGCCCGCGTCCTCGGGGCCGCCCCGCTTGGCGAGCGCGATCTTGAGCAGGTCGGCGGCGACCACGTTGCCCGGGTAGAGCTCCAGGACGCGCTGGAAGCCCGGCGCGGCCTCGGTGTAGTACTTGGTGTGGTAGCGGGTCAGCGCGTTCTCGAAGGCGGAGTCGATCGCCCCCCGGCGCGGCGCGATCCCGGCCTTCGACAGCGTCGAGGTGATCTCCCGTACGCCGATCATCCTGGCGTCCTTGCCGCCGCCGATGAGCAGCCCGACGACGTGGCCGTCCTTGTCGCCGATGACGGGGGCGCCGATCATGCCGCGGTCGGCCAGGCCGCCCAGCTTGACGGGCTCGTCGGCCTTCTTCTCCGGGTCGGCGAACGGCCTGCCGGTCGCGCCCGCGCCGCCGCCCTTGCCCAGGTGGGCGATCTCCACGGTGGTGCGCACGTTCGGGCCGGGACGGCCGAGGAAACCGGCCACGCTGGTGGGCGCGCCCTCCTGGTCGGGCACCTTGTCGGCGAGCGGGGCCGTGGGCATGCCGACGCTGCCGACCGCGCGGGCGGTGGGCATCAGCACGGCGGGGGTGTCGGGGCCGGAGCCGGACCGCACCAGCTCGGCCTCGAAGCCGTCGGCGTCGGCGGGCGACACGTTGGGGAAGATCGTGATGTCGGTGGTGACGTCGATGATGCAGGTCGCGGTGGACCTCTTCGGCGGGTAGCAGTCCTTGAGGTGGCGGTCGAGGATCGGGTCGTCCAGCGAGTGGCGCTTGGCGTCCTGCGGGATCTTGACGTCGTGGTGCTCGGCGAACACCTTGTTGGCGGCCGTCACGGCGACGGCCTCCTCGTCGGTCTTGACCACCCGGGTGAGCGTGACGATCGCGCCGTCGGGGTTGACGACGATGCCGGTGCCCTCGCCGATGGGGAAGTCGTAGGAACGCTCGACGTGACGTAACTGGCTGACGTGGTCGAGAAGCGTGATCTCGACGTGGGAGACCGCCTCGACCCGCACCACGGCGGGGGTGACCAGGTCGGTGATGCCGCTCGGGTGCTCATGGGCCGCCGCGGGTATCGCGAGGAGAGCGACCGTCACCGCGACACCGCTTGTCAGCGCTGTGAGACGTGCCATCACCGCTCCCACACGAAGGGTTACAACCAGGGTCCCAATCACCTGTCGTAAGTCAATAGAGCCGCGTATGAAGAAGCGGTTGCAGTACTTCCCCCGACGTAAGAACCCCTCACGACGCCCTATCGCGCCACACCCGCCCGGCGTTACATCCCTTGAGAAATCACCCGAGCTCGGCAGGGTCGAAGCTGACGGGGAACGGCTTCGCCAGATCGGCGGTGGTCCCGGCCTTGTAGGCGGTCGGCGGGCCGTACTCGTCGCCGTCCAGCTCGTACACGTAGAGCGTGGGTCCCTCGTCGAGCTCCACCCGCCAGTAAACGGGAATCCCGGCCGCCGCGTATGCCTCCACTTTGAGGGCCCTGTCGCGTGCCTTGGTGCTCGGGCTGACGATCTCGACCGCGAGCAGCAGGTGCTCGGGCGAGAACATCAGCTCCACCTGCTCGGTGGACGCCATCGGCACCACGACCAGGTCTGGGATGAAGAAGTCCTTGTCGCTCACCCGCAGGTTCACCGTCGACAACGGCTCAAGCTCCGGAGGTGAGGCGTCGTCGAGGACCCGCTGGAGGCGGAAGATGACGCGCTGGTGGAGGGGGGTAGGGGCAGGGCTCACCAGTAGGCTCCCGTTGAAGAGCTCGTATCGGTTCCCGTCGTCGGGGAACTTGAGCAGGTCATCGACAGTGAACGGCGGCCTGCCCGGAAGAACCGTGCTCGTGGTCGTCGGTTCGCTCGTCGCCATGATGGTCACCCGCCCAGTATCGGGAATCCGGCCCTTTCCCACATGCTACTTACCCAGATTTCCTTACCTTCGGTAACCGGGCCGCCACGAAGAGGCGCCTTCCTTGACGGCGGTGTGGACGGCGCGGGCGAGCCGGGAGCCCCACTCCGAGCGCGGCCCGCAGAAGACCTCCTGTGGCCCCGAGTCAGGGACGGCCAGGCAGACGGCGTCGGAGGCGGTGCCCGTGCAGGGGTAGCCGGCTTCCAGCAGGGCCTGCGTCTTGGCCTCGGTCATGGTCATGACGGCGTTCACGAGGGCGGCGTCCGTCATCGCGACCGGGAGGATGGCGACGATGTTGACGGTGCCGGCCAGCGGGGCCAGCTCCGGGTCGGCCGCGCCCTCGGGGGCCGCCGCCCAGGTCGGGACCCGTAAGCCGACCGTGGCCACCGCCTCGGCCCCGCCGTCGACGGCGCGGGTGTAGCGGTCGACGGAGGCGGCCGTCATCATGCCGACCCCGTCACCGCCCGGCCCGAGCTCGGTCAGGTGCTCCACCGGGTCCATCCGCGAGTATCCGGCCACGACCTGGGCGTTCAGCACCCACGTACGCGGCCCGATGCCGCCGCCGAGCATCGCCGAGGAGATCATCCGCCAGCCCGGCCCGAACTCCCAGAGCAGCGATCCGAGCCGGTCGCCGTCCTCGACGCGGTAGCCGAGCTTCACGTCCCTCCTCTGACCAGGTGTACGACGGGCCGCCCGCCGGGGCCCGGCTCGATCATGACACGGGCGTCGAAGTGCTCGCCGACGAGGGGGCCGGTGAGCACGTCGGCGGGGGCGCCGCGGGCCACGGACCGGCCGCCGGCCAGCAGCAGGAGCGTGTCGGCGTACTGCCCGGCGAGCGTCAGGTCGTGCAGGGTGCTGATCACGGTGAGGCCGTCGGCGGTCCGCAGCCGGTCGACGAGTTCCAGCACCTGCTGCTGGTGGCCGAGGTCGAGCGCGGTGGTGGGCTCGTCGAGCAGCAGCACCGGCGCCTGCTGGGCGAGCGCGCGGGCGAGCACCACCCGCTGCCGCTCGCCGCCGGACAGCTCGCCGACCCGGCGGGCGGCGAAGGAGGTCAGTCCGAGCCGCGCCAGCACGCCCGCGGTGATCTCCCGGTCGCGGCGGCTCTCCCGTCCGAGGTAGGGGATGTACGGGGTACGTCCGAGCAGCGCGTAGTCGAAGACCGTCATGTCGGGCGGCAGGGCGGGCGTCTGCGGCGCGTAGGCGATCAGCCGGGCCCGTTCGCGGGGTTTGAGCCCGTGGCCGGGCCGCCCTTCGATGGCCACCTCCCCCTGGTGGTCGAGCACGCCCATGACGGCCTTGAGCAGCGTGGACTTGCCGGCGCCGTTGGGCCCGATGACCGCGAGCCACTCGCCCCGGTGCACGTGCAGGTCCACCCGGTGCAGCACGTCGCGCCCGCCGAGCCGTACCGACAGTGATTCGGCCCGGATCATGTCGCGGTCCCCCGCGTCATGCGCAGCACGGCCACGAAGAACGGCGCGCCGACGAACATGGTGACGACCCCGATGGGCAGCTCGGCGGGGGCGATGACGGTCCGCGCGAGCAGGTCGGCGAGGACCAGGAAGGTCGCGCCGCCGATCAGCGAGAGCGGCAGCACGCTGCGGTAGGAGCCGCCGGCGAGCCGCCGCACCACGTGCGGCACGACGATGCCGACGAACCCGATGAGCCCGCTGACCGCCACCGCGGCGGCGGTGGCCAGGGAGGCGGCCAGCAGCACCACGAACCGGACGCGGGCCGCCCGCACACCGAGCGCGCCGGCCTCCTCGTCGCCGACCGCGAGCACGTCCAGCATCCGCCCGTGCACCATCAGCACCGCCGCGGCGACGGCCGCGTACGGCAGGACAAGCCGGACCTGTTCCCAGCCGCCGCCGACGTCGCCCAGGATCCAGGAGTAGACGCGCCGCAGCTCCTCGACCCCGAGCTGCTGCACGAACGTCTGGACCGCGGTGAGGAACGAGGTGACGGCCACCCCGGCCAGCACCAGCGTCGCGGTGCCCCCGTTCCTCCCGGCGGCGCTGCCCAGCCCGTAGGCGAGGAAGACGCCACCGACGGCGCCGACGAACGCCGCGACGGGCGTGCTGGGCGCCGAGTCGGGCAGCAGCACGACGGCCACGGTGGTGGTCAGCCCGGCCCCGGCGGCGGCGCCCAGCAGGTACGGGTCGGCCAGCGGGTTGCGGAAGACGCCCTGGTATCCCGCCCCGGCCATGGCCAGCAGCCCGCCGACCACGGCCGCCAGCAGCACCCTGGGCAGCCGCAGCTCGTACAGCAGCCCCTGTTCGACGGGCGCCAGCCCGGAGTCGACGGACACCAGCGGCAGCCAGTCGGCGACCTGGAGGACGACCTGCCAGGGCGCGATGTCGGCGGCGCCGCCCAGCAGCCCGGCGATCATGACGGCGGCCAGCAGCGCCAGCCCCACGAGCAGCGCGCCCGGGCGGGCCCGGGCGGGCTTGACCTGCGCCACCGGGTCCTGCGCCCGCCCGGTGGCCTGCTCGGCGAGCACTACTCCGAGGCCGTCTTCGCCACCGCGTCACCGATGGCCTTCGCCAGGTCGACGACGCGCGGCCCCCAGCGGGAGGCGATGTCGTCGTCGAGCTCGATGACCCGGTCCTTCTTGACGGCGGTGAGGTTCTTCCAGCCGGGGCGCTGGGCCAGGGTCTCCTTGTTCTGCCGGCAGCACTTCACGTCGGCCAGGAAGATCAGGTCGGGGTCGGCCTGGGCGATGAACTCGGCCGACAGCTTGGGGTAGCCGCCCGCCGCGTCCGGTGCCTCGTCGGCGATGTTGGTCAGGCCGAAGAGGGCGTAGATCTGGCCGATGAACGTCTTGGACGTGAGCGAGTACGGGGTCTCGTCGAGCTCGTGGTAGTAGGTCAGGCCCTTCCCGGCGGCGGCCCCGGCGGCCAGCTCGTCCAGGGCGGTCTTCATGCCGTCGACCACCTCCTCGGCCTTGGCCAGGTTGCCGGTGGCGGTGCCGAGGTCGAGGATCTCCTGGTACGCCTCGTCGAGGGTTTCGGCGGCGGGCTCGTGCAGGACGGGGACGTTCACCTTGGTCAGCTCGGCGACCACGTGGTCGATGTCGTCGCTGACCACGACCAGGTCGGGCTTCTGGGCGACGATCGCCTCGACGTTCGGCTTGAAGCCGGACAGCTCGGTCCTGGGCGCCTCGGGCGGGTAGTTCGACTGGTCGTCGACCGCGATCACCTGGGGGCCGGCGCCGATGGCGAAGAGCGACTCGGTGTGGACGCTCGACAGGGAGACGATGCGCTCGGGCTTCTTCTCGATGGTGACCTTGCCGTTGGCGGCCTCCACCGTCACGGGGAAGCCGGCGCCGGTCTCGGTGGTGGCGGTCTGGCTGGTGGCGGGGGCGGGGTTGGCTGTCGTGCCGGTCTGGCCGCAGCCGGCCAGGAGCAGCGTTCCCAGCAGCGCGCCCGCGAGGGCCTTGCGTACGGGCCTCACGAGAGAGTCCTTTCACACTGTCGGAACCGAGAGACCCGCGATAAGCGACGGATCACCCTTTTCCACGAGGGATGATGACGTCACGCAGTGGCAGGCGACCTGGCTATGACAGTTGCGGGACAGCGCCGGACTCTCACCGGACTTCGCTGCGGCACTGCGCGTCGGACAAACGCTATCAATCCTCCTTTAGGCGTCGGCGTCAAGGGGTACGGAGCTGGATCTCCGCCTCCTCGATCACCTGCTGGAGGTGGAGGCCGCGGGCGGCGTCGAGCGGATGCCCGCCTTCCCGGACCGTGCGGGCGAACTCCTCGGCCACCAGGGGCAGCGGATCGCCGCCCGGGGTCAGCACCGCGGTGCCCTTCCTGCCGTACACGGCCGCGGTGGCGGGCGGCGGGTCGCCGGCCGCGGCCTGGGTCAGCGAGATCTCGCTGACCGCGCCGCCCTCGTGCTCCAGCAGCAGCCCGGTCCAGCGCAGCGGGTGGCCGTGGGCACGCACCCCGGTGATGCGGCCGAGCGCGGCGTCCATGAGGTCCAGCATGTGCGGCCCGGCGTCGAGCAGCGCGCCCCGCTCCAGCCGCCACGGGGTGGCGAACGGATGGTCGCCGGTGAGGACGCCGGAGATGTTCGCGGCGTGCCCGCCGAACGGCTCGATCTCACGGCACCGGTCAAGGAAGGCCCGAGTGCCCGCCGCGTACCGCAGGGTGAGCACGAGCTGGCTCGGCACGCCCGACTCGGCGACCGCGTCGGCGAGGCGGCGCGCGCTCGCCAGCGAGTCGCCGAGCGGTTTCTCCAGCAGCAGCGCCTTGCCCGCCCGCGCGGCCCGCACCGCGAGCTCCGCTTGGACCGCGGGCGGCACGCAGAACGCGAACGCCTCGCACGCGTCGAACAGCTCCTCCAGCCGCTCGTACACGGGCGCGCCGAGCCGCGCGGCCGACTCGGGCCTGCGCGCCCAGACGCCGGCCAGCCTGGTGTGCGGGCCCGCGGCCAGCATAGGCGCGTGCGCCATCTCGGCCCACGGTCCCGCTCCGACCAGCCCGACGGCCACCGGCTCCATCGTGATCCCTTTCCACGTGATCAGTCCCGATTCGTGACCCTACTCGGACACGCGCGATGACACGATGCCGTCATGATCACTTCCAACCGGCCTCTCGTGCCCTTCGTCGCGGGTGCCGTGGTCCTCCAGATTGCGTTATGGGCCGAAACGAGCCTGGCCGGCGTCTTCCTCGTGTTCCTGGACATGGATGGCCTCCTCGACGTGTTGCCGGTGATCCTGCTGGCAGGCCTGCTGGCGCTCCTGCTGCCGGTGCCGCTGGGCGTGCTGGTGGACCGGGTGGCACGCCGGTCGGCGCTGGTCTGGTCGGGAGTGGCCGGGGCGGTCGCGCTCGGCTCGCTCGTGCCCGCCGTCCTGACCGGCACGGTCACGCAGGTTCACCTCATGCTGGCGCTCGGGGCCGTGATGCTGGTGGCCTTCACGAGTGTGCTGTCGGTGGAGGCCTACCTCCCGGCGGTGACCGGGCGGGACCGGTTCGTGCCGGTGAACGCGCTGCTGTACGGGGTCGCCTCGGCGGGGGCGCTGATCTCCGCCGCAACCATGGGGCCGTTGTACACGCCGCTCGTAGTGACGGTGCTGGCGGTGCCCGCCGCGGGGTTCGTGGTCGCGGCGCTGCTGTTCCGGCAGGTGGACGTGGCCGAGGAGCCCGCACCGCCGCGGGCGGGGCTGTGGGGGGAGGCGGTGGAGGGGGTCCGGTTCACGCTGACGCATCCGCAGCTCCGGGCGATCGCCGTCTACCTTGTGGCGCTGTCGTTGCTGCAGCGGCTGATCGCCCGGCCAGCCGGGAGCGCGGAGGTCCTGGAGTCGATCGTCCTGCTGGCGCCCCTCGTAGGGGCGCTCGCCGCCGTCCTGTTGCACCGCCGCACGGAGGCACTCCGGCTGGCCTGGCTGGCCGTCGTGGTGACGTCGCCGTTCGCGCTGCTGTTCGCGTTCCCGTCCGGGGCCATCGGGTACACGCTCGGTGAGGCGCTGCCGCTGGCCGGAGCGGCGACGGCGGCGATCGCCCTGCTCAGCCACCGGCAGGTGATCACGCCGCCCCGGCTGCTCGGCCGCTCGGGCGGCACGCTGCTCACGCTCGTCGCCCTGGCTGCGATCCCCGGCGTCGTGCTGAAGGGTATGGCTGACCAGTATCTGGGCGATCTCGGTTCGTCGCTGGTGCCCGCGCCGGCCGCCGCCGGGGTGCTGGCGGCGGCGGTCCCGCTCATCAGATCGAGTCGGTACGAGCCTTCCAGCGACGTAGAGGAGGACACGCCGGCCGCGGGCTCCTGACGCCCGGTGCCGAGCAGGGCATGCCTGCCGCGGACACCCGGCTGCTTGAAGCGGCCTCGGAGCGGTGCCGGATGATGGGGTGATGGACGAGATGGTGCTGCTCCGCCACGGCGAGACGGAGTGGAGCAGGACGGGCAGGCACACCGGGCGGACCGACGTGCCGCTGACCCCGCGCGGCGAGGAGCAGGCCAAGGCCCTCATCCCGGTGCTCAGGGAGATCTCGTTCGGGCTCGTCCTGGTCTCGCCCGCGCAACGTGCCACCCGGACCGCCGACCTGGCCGGGCTTGGTTCGTACGAGGTCGACCCCGATCTGTGGGAGTGGGACTACGGCGGCTACGAGGGCGTCACCACCCCCGACATCAGGAAGGAGCGGCCGGGCTGGTACCTGTGGCGCGACGGCGTGCCCCCGGGCAAGACGCCGGGCGAGAGCGCCGCCGAGGTGGGCGCCCGCGCGGACCGGGTGATCGAGCGGGCCATGCAGACGGACGGGCGGGTGGCGCTGGTCGCGCACGGCCACCTGCTGCGCGTGCTCACCGCGCGCTGGCTGCGCCTGGACCCGGCCGACGGGCGGCTGTTCCGGCTGGACACCGGCACCTACTCCCGGCTGGCCTTCGAGCACGGCGAACCGGTGATCAGGACGTGGAACGCCCCGGCCGGCCGGCTCTGAGGTGCCAGAGGATCGACGGACACCCGGCCGGACGAGGCGCGACGCCGCCGTCTTCGGGCGGGGTGCGGGGAGCGACGGACGCCAGGCCGGACAGAGGCGCGACGTCCTTGGGCGGGAGCGGCGGGCGTCAGTAGGCTCCCTTGACCTCGACGATCTCGGCGAGGGGGAACTCCAGGTAGTCGCCCGCCTCCTCGCACCAGGCGTCCAGCGCGCCGCCGCGCAGCTCGCCGTGGCTGATGGTGGCGGTCAGGCCGTCGGTGAGTTTGATGCCCGCCCGGACGCCCCGGTCGACCACGAAGCCGAGCAGCGACTGCTGCGCGGTCGGCAGCCGGGTCGCCATCCGGCCGATGACGGCCCAGGTGCGGCCGTTGCGTTCGCCCGCCTGGCGGCTCTCGGCGATCAGGCGGCGGGCGTGCTCGTGCGGGTCGGGCGGCGGCTCGGCGATCAGCGGCCCGCCGGGCAGTTCGGCGTCGGGCAGTTCGGCCACCTGCCCGCCCGGCAGGAGGATGAGTTTGCCGCTGCGGGGCTCCTCGGCGCGGGTGCGCCGGATGGCGATCTCGCCGGTGTCGGCGACGGGTACGGGCGCGTACCCGGCCTCGCGGAGGGCGGCGAGGGTGCGCTCGGCGCCGGTGGCGGCGACCAGCACGGTGGGGGCGAGCAGCCGCAGCCCCAGCCTGGCCAGCCGCCGGTGGGCGGCGATCTCGGCCAGCAGCGCGGGGTCGGAGGCCTGCACGACGCAGCCGACCGTGGTGACGGTCACCTCGCCGTGGCGGCGGGCGACGTCGTGCACCAGGTACTCCAGCGGCTGCGGGATGGCGCCCACCCCGGACAGTTCCTCCAGCAGTTCGTCGGCGTCGTAGCCGCGGTCGAGGGCGCGGCGCACGCTCTCGGTGGTGAACCGCCACACCGAGGCCGCGCCCCGCGACTCGCGCTCGGCGACCCGGTCGAGCAGCTCGGCCAGCTCCGCCGACGGCGGGCCGGTCACCACCGCGGTGAGGTCGGGCCCGAACAGGGCGCTCCTGCGCACGCTGGCCAGCGCCCGGACGGACGCCTCCACCAGCGCGGGGTCGTGCTCGACCAGCGGGGCGGAGTCGTCGCTCTCGCCGCCCGCCTTGGCGGCCAGCCCGGCCAGCGCCCGGCCGAGGTCGGTGAGCGCGTCGTTGGCCACCAGGCCGAGCAGCCGGGACTCGTCGAGCACCGCCGAGGCGCACCGGTCGAGCAGGTCGGGGTCGGTCAGCGGGGCGTGCCAGCGCACGTTCGCCACCAGGCTGTCGCGGTCGGCGACGGCGGTGCCGGCGGGCAGCCGCAGCAGCGCCGCGAGCACGGCGTGGCGGATGCGGGCGATCGCGGCGCCGGCCTGCTCGTCGCCGAGGACCGTGCCGTACCGGCCGTCGATCTTACGGAGCGACGAGCGTTCCATCCGCCACCAGGCCGACAGCAGCACCCGCAGCCGGGCGGCGCTCTCGTCGAGCCGCCAGCGGTCGAACCGCTCGGTGGGCACCAGGCCGCCGGACTCCTCGTCCCAGGCGAGCAGCCGCGCCACCGCGCAGATCTCCAGCAGCAGCCGGGTCTCGTCCTCGTCGCAGCCGGTCTCCTTGGCGATCCTGCGCACCTCGCGCACGCCGACGCCGCCGGTCTTGAGCAGCGGCAGCGGTGTCTTGGAGGTGTTGTCGAGCAGGGCGGCGCAGCGCTCCACCACGTGCGGCGCGGCGAGCGTCATCAGGTGGTCGACCTCCTCGGGGTCGACGGGGATCACGGCCACTTCGGGCGGGTGCGGCGTGAACGGCGGGCGGAAGCCGGGGCCGCGCCGGCAGAGCGCCACCTCGCGCGGCATCTCGGCGACGTTCCAGCTCGACCGGTAGAGCAGGCCGTGGTCGGCCGCCCACTTCTCGGGCGTGCCGGTGGTGACGAACCTGCCGCCGTCGACGTCGCGTACGGGGCCGCGCCAGGCGAACTCGTCGAGCAGCGCGGCGGTGCCCTCGGGGGCGTGGCGCAGCAGCGCGGCCACGTGGTCGGGGTCGGCCAGGGCCGCGCTCACCCGGGCGACCGTGCGGCGCTTGCTGGCCTGGGGCGGCAGGCCGAGGTTCTGGGACAGGGCGCGCAGCGCGTCGCGGCTGATGGTCCACGAGTCGAGGTAGTGGCCGAGCGGTTCGCCGAGGCCGAGCGGCTCGCTCCAGTTTCGGGCCACCGCCTCGGCCAGGCGGATCTCGCCGTCGTCGGCGGGGCAGGCCAGCGCGTGGTCGTAGAGGTGGCCGAGCCAGCGGTCGACGTCGGCGCGCGGCGCCCCCAGGAACTCGGCCAGCCGGTCGGCGGTGGGCCGGGTGAGGACCAGGCAGGCCTCGGCGAGCTGCAGGCAGGGAAGGGGGAGGGTGCGCAGCGCCGCCATCACGGCGAAGCCGTTGGTGAGCCGCTGGGCCAGCGTGTCGAGCCGCCGGGGCCAGGGCGCGGCCAGGGCGTCAGGCCGGTGCGTCAGAACGCGGGCGAGCCTGTCTTCGTCGAGGGTCCGTAGCCAGCCGAGCAGGTGATCGTCCATCGTTCTGCACTTCCATGGGGTCGCGCGTGGAACTCACCGTGAGCCATGACCATCCACGGTAGTGCAGATCACTCCCGGTCAGGAGAGGACCGCCCACACGATCTTCCCGTGGGGCGAGAGCGCGGACCAGCCCCAGCGAAGGCTCAGTGAGTCGACGATGTGGAGACCCAGGCCGCCGGTGTCGAGAGGGCCAGAGTATCGCAGCGCGGGCACCGAGGAGCAGGGATCGGCGAAGGCGCTGGTGACCAGATTGCCGCGGCGCACCAGCGACATGTGCACGGGACCGAGCCCGCAGGGGTCGCCGGGGCGCAGGCCGTGCCGTAACGCGTTGGTGGCCAGCTCGGACACGACGAGCTGCATGTTCTCGGCCGGTTCGGTCAGGCCCCAGGCGGTGAGGACGCCGGCGGCGTAGCTGCGGGCGCAGTGGACGGATTGGGCGCTGGGAGGGAGCACGATCGTGGCGCTCGCGGCCGGCCCGGGTTCGAGGAGGTCGCTCGCCGCCTCCGGCCACCAGCCGACGGGGGGCCACCAGTCGAACGTGGTCCACTGGCCGGCTGCCGTGGTGGATTGCACATTGATCATTGTGCGCCAAACTCTCGTGCAGTTGCAAGAGCGAATGCACGTGCAGACACCGCGTGCATTCGCTACGGTTTCCCCAAAAGGTCAATCTGGTGGGAAAGGGGATCTTGGCCGCGGCCCATGATCTTTCGGCCGTGAAGTGACAGACTGAGTGCCAAGGAAACGACCAAGGAGCACCACGTGTCCATCGATCCGCCCGGTTCCGCTTCGACCGTACGGCGCATCATGCTCGGTGCGAGCCTGCGGCGCCTGCGCGAGAAGCGCGGGCTCACGCGCGACCAGGCCGGATTCCACATCCGCGCCTCCGAGTCCAAGATCAGCAGGATGGAGCTCGGGCGCGTCGGATTCAAGACACGTGATGTCGAGGACTTGCTCACGCTCTACGGCGTCGTCGACGATGCCGAACGCCGTGCTCTTCTGGAGATGGTCCGAGAGGCCAACACTCCCGGCTGGTGGCAGAACTACTCGCAGGAACTTCCGAGCTGGTTCACCACCTACGTGGGGCTGGAAGAGGCCGCGAGCATGATCCGTACGTACGAGGTGCAGTTCGTGCCCGGCCTGCTGCAGACGGCCGCGTACGCGCGATCGGTGATCCAGCTCGGCAATCCCGACGTGCCCGACGAAGGAATCGAACGCCGCGTGCATCTGCGCATGCAGCGGCAGGAGCGCTTCACCAAGAACGACGGCCCCCGGCTCTGGGCGGTCATCGACGAGGCGACGCTCAAGCGGACCATCGGCGGGCGCAAGGTGATGGCCGAGCAGCTCCGCCATCTGCTGGAGGTCGCCGCCCTGCCCAACATCACCCTTCAGGTGATGCCCTTCAGGTACGGCATGCACGCCGCTGAGGGAGGCGCTTTCAGCATCTTGCGGTTTCCCGAGTCCGACCTGTCGGACGTCGTCTACGTCGAACAGCTCTGGGGTGCCCTGTACCTGGACAAGCGCGAGGACATCGACCCGTACCTCACGGCCATGGAGCAGCTGTGCGTGGAGAGCACCACGCCCGGGGGCACCGTCGAGCTCATCGGCGGACTTCTCAGAAAGATGTAGATGAATCAGACCTATAACGGCATGCCCGCAGGCGACCTGTCCGGTACTACATTCACAGATCTTGGCGTTCGGCTGCGTAACTGCCTGTAGTAGGTCCATCGTCATGCTGTGACCTGTTCTCTCACCTACGATCT